>JAMHUH010000470.1:0-4267 GCA_035904925.1 Nannocystaceae bacterium | reverse complement strand
ATCGGATCGATCGTCGCCGACCCAGGCGGCCCGGTAGCGATCGAGGGCGCCGTCTGCTGCAAGTAGCTGGCGTCGAGGCCCGCTCACGAAGAGACCCATCCACTCGCGTGGATGGGTCTTTTCGTGGCTAGTTTTCCAAAGCCCGGAACAGGATTTGAACCTGCGACCTGCGGTTTACGAAACCGCTGCTCTACCCCTGAGCTATCCGGGCGAGGGGAGCGGAGTATTAGTGCGAGTTCGGCCGCTCGTCAACGATGCATTCGCGCGCCGAAACGCACGAAGCCCACGGTCTGGAGACCGTGGGCTTCTGCGTCTGACCCGAGCGGGAAGCTCGAGCGAAGTCGCTACTTCTTCTTGCGCAGCTTCTGCTCGAGCCGGCTGCGCTTGGCCTTCGGCGGCAAGTAGAAGGTGACGCCGAGGTTGAAGGTCGCGTTGTGGCGGATCACTCGGTCACCGCTGAGCTTGTTGCTCACGACCGGCGGGACGTCGGTGATGGTCGCGTTCAGACCGGCGTCGTTGTGGGCGACGATGATGTCGTGCACTTCGGGGTTGAGCGCGACCCAGTCGGTGATGAAGAGGTGCAGACCAGCGCCGAAGCTGCCGCCCGCTCGGAAGCCGCCGTCGGCCTTGACCGGGTGGAGCAGACACTCCGAGTTGGTGCCCGCCATGCCGGCTTGGCAGTAGCCCACGCCGTTGGGATCGCTCGTGTTGGCGATCTGCAGCAGCTCCGAGGTCGTCTGGGCGCCAGGGTAGTGCTGTTGCCAGCCGGCGAAGCCGAAGCCGCCGAAGATGTAGATGTCGTACTCGGTGAAGAGCGACGAGAAGAGACCCAGCTTGCCGGAGAAGGGCGTGAACGCCAGGTCGACGCTGCCCGTGTACTGAAGCCGGGTCAGGCCAGCTTTGAAGTCGCCGTGAAGCGGCGCTGGGTTGTCGAGCTGGTCGTTGGGCCGAAAGGGCCCCGGCATGCCGTCGTAGGTGTCGATGTTGTTGTTGGCCGAGCCCTCGGGCAGGGCGCCCGGCGAGTTCAGAGCCTTCAACAGCTTGCTGTCGACGTTGATGACCCCGTACATGAACGAGGCCCGCACACCGATCCAGTCGGTGAAGTCGAAGCGAACGTTCGCGCCGACCATGCCCTTGTGGACGAAGGGCTGCGAGAGGCTCATGCCGATCATCGGGGTGATCTGGGCCCGGAACTTGCGAAGCTCCAGGCGATCGACGACGACCGGTTTGCCCTCGAGCACACCTGGCTTCTTGGCCAGGGCTTCGGTGGGAAGCAGGAGGATTCCTGCGGCGCAGACGCCCGCAGCCGCAATGGAGTGCTTGATCGTGTTCTTCATCGTCACGGTCACGCGGCGCTCAGCGGCGGTACTCGAAGGTTGGCGGGAGGTAGAAGGACACACCCAGGAAGAACATGGCGTTGAAGGCGAGGCGGTCACCGAGCGGCTCCTTCTTCGCGGCCTTGTACGCGGCCTTGGGATCGTCGAGGTTTGGATCGTCGATCTCCATGCCGGGCGTGCCGCTGGTGTTCACACCGCGGTTGGCGGGCTCGTAGGCGTCGAAGTAGCCGAAGGTCCGGACGCCCAAGTTCACCGAGAACCAGTTGA
This sequence comes from Nannocystaceae bacterium, assembly GCA_035904925.1. Taxonomy (GTDB): domain Bacteria; phylum Myxococcota_A; class Polyangia; order Nannocystales; family Nannocystaceae; genus Plesiocystis. The sequence goes on along the minus strand of JAMHUH010000470.1, from coordinate 2,663 downwards.
GGTTCTGGATGTAGTAGCGGACGCCCACGCCGATGTTCAGCTGGCCCGTGATGTGGTTGTAGGGCGTCGGATGGATCGCCTGGAAGCGCGGGATGTTCTGCGTGTGGATGGCACCGCCACCGATCTGCAGATACGACTCCCAGTGCAGCAAGAGCCGGTTGAACAGCGCGATCTTGCCGTAGAAGGGCTCGTAGAGGTAGTCGACGCTGGCCTGCCACAAGGTCTTGTTGGCGGTCAGCAGCAGACCTTCTTGGAAGCGAATCCGGTCGTACTGCGGCGTGCGAGCGCCGAAGAACGCGGTGCCGTTGATGCCGATCGCCATCCGGTTGTTGAGCCAGAAGTTGACCTCGGCCCCGGCCGTCCAGTGACGGACGTAGGGGTCGTTGATGGTCAAACCGACCTGCGGCATCAACTCGACGCGATGCTTCGTCTTCTCAGCCTTGGTGTCGTAGTAGACGTTCAAGAACGCCTGCGGCTGGATGACGGTGATCTGCTTCTCGTCGAGCTTCCGCTGCTCGGCCTCGGTCAGCTGGACGGGCGATTCGAGATCGCCGGCCGCGGTCGCGCCAACCTCGGCGACGTCTTCGCCTTCACCTGGACCGTCGAGGAAGCTGGTATCGCCGGGCTTCCCGCCGCTGTCGCCCGGGTCTTCCGGGGCCGCTTCCATGTCCTCTTCGTCGAGGACCAGTTCGTCTTCGGGTTGCTCCTCGGGCGGCGGTGCCGCCAGCGCCGGGAGCGAGAGGGCGCAGACGACCAAGATCGTCGCGCCGGGGAGGATTCGTCGCATGCTCACCTCTGGAGAGAACTCGCTTCGGAGGGCCTGTTCGAGAGATTGGCTTCGCCCCCGGATCGGCGGCGGGCCCGTCTCTCGATTTTCGCTGCGGACGCTATCATAGGGTAAGCCGTCTCACAACCGCCGTTTCTCGCCTCGTCGAGCGCGTCAAGTGTCCAGTAAAGCCATGGAATCACTCGATAATCGACGATTTGTGCCGGACTCGGCGCGGGTCGTGATGTAAGCGACCTTGGCGGCGAGTGGGATTTTGGCGCCGAGGTGGATCTCGTTTCAGGGTAGTGCAAAACCCGCGTTTCCGCGGGTTTGTCGCCACTGCAATCCCGACTACTCGGTTGGCAGTGTTCGGGGCCGGAGCCCCCATCGATGGTTCGAACGCTCGACCGCGGCGAGTCCGCTACTCGTCGTCGCCCTCGCCGTCCTTGTCCGGCGTGAAGAGCACGTCGCAAAAGGCATCGGGATCGAAGCGGCGCAGATCGTCGACCCGCTCGCCGATGCCGATGTAGCGGATGGGGATAGCGAGCTCGTCGACGACACCGAGCACGACGCCACCCTTGGCCGTGCCATCGAGCTTGGTCAGGACCAGCCCGCTGAAGTTCATGGTCTCCTTGAAGAGCTGGGCCTGGGCGAGCGCGTTTTGGCCGATCGTCGCGTCGAGGACCAAGAAGGTGTCGTGTGGCTGGACCTCGTCGCGGTCCTTGGACAGCGCCTTGGTGGCTGCGCGACCCATCTTCTGCAGCTCGTCCATCAGCTCCTTGCGGGTGTGGAGTCGACCCGCGGTGTCGCACAGGACCACGTCGTAGCCCTCGCGCCGACCGTGGAGGATGCCGTCGAAGATCACCGCGCTGGGATCGGCGCCGTCCTTGCCCATGAAGATGTCGCAGCCGACTCGCCGCGCCCAGACCTCGAGCTGTTCGCCCGCGGCCGCTCGATAGGTGTCGCCCGCGACCAGCAGCGTCTTGCGGCCGGCCTCGACCTGGCGCGCCGCCAGCTTGCCGAGCGTGGTGGTCTTGCCGACCCCGTTCACGCCGATCATCAGCATCGTGTAGGGCTTGGCGGGCGGGTCGTAGTCGATCTCGCCCGCGTCGATGTCGAGGATCTCGAGCGCGTGCTGACGGATCACCGCCCAGACCGCGTCGGCGTCGGCGACCTCGTGCTTGTCGAGCTCCTTGGTCACGCTCTCGAGCAGTCGCTGGGCGGTCTTGCTGCCGATGTCGGCCGTGAAGAGCACCTCTTCGATCTCGTCCTTGAGGTCGTCGCTGACCTTGGGCTTGCTGCGGAAGAGCCGAGCGAGCTTGGCGATGAAGCCCTTCTTGGTCTTGGTCAGGCCCGATCGATAGCGGTCGCGCTCGGCCTTCTTCTTGTCGAGCTCGGCGGCCTCGCGCGCTTCTCGGGTCGCGAGCGCGGGCTTGTCGATCGGCATCGGGACCGAGACGCGCTCGGGCTCGGGCTCCGCGGGCTTCGCGGGCTCGGGCTCGGGAGCTTCGATCTCGGGGGCTTCGGGCTCGGGCTTCGTGGGCTCGGGAGCTTCGACCTCGGGGGCTTCGACCTTGGGGGCTTCGACCTCGGGGACTTCGACCTCGGGGACTTCGACCTTGGGAGGCTCGACCTTGGGGACTTCGACCTTGGGAGCCTCGACCTTGGGAGCCTCGACCTTGGGAGGCTCGACCTTGGGAGCCGGCCGCTTGAAGGATGGAGGCGTGAAGGTTGGCGGTGGTGCGAAGAGCGAGGGCTTCGGCTTCGCGGGCTCTGCGGGCTGCTCGGGCTCTGCGGGCTGCTCGGGCTCTGCGGGCTTCTCGACCTCGACGGGCTGCTCGACCTCGACGGGCTGCTCGACCTCGACGGGCTGCTCGACCTCGACGGGCTGCTCGAC
>JAMHUH010000469.1:0-5563 GCA_035904925.1 Nannocystaceae bacterium | reverse complement strand
ATCGTCGCCTTGAGCTGCGCGACGGTCCCGAGCGGGCTGGTCTCGGTCATGCCCCAGGCGTGGATGACCCGCAGGCCGAGCTGGTCCATCGCGCGGATCATCGACTCGGGCGCCGCCGAGCCACCGACGATCATCCGCATGCCCGGCTCGAGCGGCCAGCGGCCGGGGTTCTGCTCGAGCAACGCCTGAATGCCGAGCCAGACCGTCGGCACGCCGGCCGAGACGGTCGCGCGCTCGCTCGCGTAGAGGTCGAGCAAGCTGGTCGGATCGAGGTGCGGGCCCGGGAAGACCTGCTTGGCGCCGACCAAGGTCGCGGTGAAGGGCAAGCCCCAGCAGTTGGCGTGGAACATCGGCACCATCGGGACCAGCGTGTCGCGCTGCGAGAGCTCGAGGCTGTCGGTCATCGCCGAAGCGAAGGAGTGCAGGATCAACGCGCGATGCGAGTAGATCACGCCCTTGGGCCGACCCGTGGTCCCGGACGTGTAGCACATGCCCGCGCCGTCGTTCTCGCCCAACACCGGGCCTCGCCAGTCGTCGTCGACCTCGGCGATCAGCGACTCGTAGTCGCTCGTGCCTTCGGGCAAGGGCGCGTCGGTCAGCCGAACCACGAACACCCGCTCGAAGGGCGCGTGCTCGCGGAAGGTCGCGAGCAGGCCGAGCAGCACGTCGTCGACGATCACGAAGCGGTCCTCGGCGTGGCGGGTGATCCAGCCGAGGTCGCTCGGCGAGAGCCGGAGGTTGAGCGTGTGATAGACCCCACCCGCGATCGGAACCCCGAAGTAGCTCTCGAGGTGCGCGTGGTGGTTCCACATCAAGGTCGCGACCCGCTGGCCGGGCTGGAGTCCGGCGTCGAGCAAGCCCTTGGCCAAGCCGCGGGCGCGTCGACGAAGATCCGCGTAGCCGTGGCGTCGCTTCGACTTGTCGGGCAGCTGCGAGACCAGCTCGACGCGCGGGAAGATCCGCGCCGCACGGTCGAGCAAGTGGTCGAGGGTCAGCGGGAAGTCCATCATCGTCGCGCGCGCTGGCATGCGCGCGAGGATACCCGGGTGGCGCGCACTCGTGTGCGCGGGCTCGAGCCCTTACCATCCGCCGCGATGACTCGTCCTTTCCGCGTCCTCGGCCTCCAGCAAGTCGCGATCGGCGGCCCCGACAAGCAAGCCCTGCGCGGCCTGTGGATCGATCTGCTCGGCATCCCCCAGGTCGACTCGTACTTCAGCGAGCGCGAGAACGTCGACGAAGACATCCTGCGCCTCGGCCTCGCGCCCTTCGACGTCGAGATCGATCTGATGCAGGCGATCGACCCCGAGGGCACGCCGAAGATCGGCAAGCCGCCGCTCAACCACATCGCGCTGTGGATCGACGACCTCCCGGCGGCCCATGCCTGGCTGAGCGAGCAGGGCGTCCGCTTCGCCCCGGGCGGCATCCGCAAGGGCGCGGGCGGGCGGGACATCTGCTTCATCCACCCGCGCGCCGACGACCAGCACCCGCGCAGCGGCGAGGGTGTGCTGATCGAGCTCGTGCAGGCCCCGGTTGAGCTGATCGCCAAGCTGTGAAAGCCTGGCGCTCATGGCCGAGCCTCGCCGCGACTTCTATCCCGAGATCGAACCCCACGCCTCGGGTCGCCTGAAGGTCTCCGACCTGCACGAGATCTACTGGGAAGTGTCCGGCAACCCCAAGGGCAAGCCGGTCGTGTTCGTGCATGGTGGCCCGGGCGGCGGCACCGATGCCAAGCAGCGCCGCTTCTTCGATCCCGAGGCCTACATGATCGTGCTCTTCGATCAGCGCGGCTGCGGGCGCAGCACCCCGCACGCCGAGCTCGAGGACAACACGACCTGGTCGCTGATCGCCGACATGGAGCGGCTGCGCGAGCTGCTGGAGATCGAGCGCTGGCAGGTCTTCGGCGGCTCGTGGGGCAGCACGCTCGCGCTCGCCTACGCGCAAAAGCACCCCGAGCGAGTCAGCGAGCTGGTCTTGCGCGGCATCTTCTTGCTCCGCCGCAAGGAGCTCGAGTGGTTCTACCAAGCCGGCGCCAGCACGCTCTTCCCCGACGCGTGGGAGAAGTACCTCGCCCCGATCCCCGAGGCCGAGCGCGGCGACATGATGGCGGCCTACCACCAGCGCCTGACCAGCCCCGATCGCGCGACCCGAGTCCGCGCGGCCCAAGCCTGGTCGATCTGGGAGGCCGCGACCAGCTTCCTGCTCCAGCGGCCCGAGCACATGGACCACGCTGGCGAAGACGAATTCTCGCTCGCCTTCGCCCGGATCGAGTGCCACTACTTCGTCAATCGCGGCTTCTTCGAGCACGACGATCAGCTCCTGCGCGACATCGATCGCATCCGCCACATCCCGACCGTGATCGCCCAAGGTCGCTACGACGTGGTCTGCCCGATGATGTCGGCCTGGGATCTCCACAAGGCCTTCCCCGAGGCCGAGCTGCACATCGTGCCCGACGCGGGCCACTCGGCCTACGAGCCCGGCTTGGTCGATCGCTTGATCCGCGCGACTGACGAGTTTCGAACTCGCTGACGCTCGCTTCGCTCGCTACCGCTTCGTTCGCTACTCTTCTAGTCTTTTGGAGGGCGTTCCGCCGCCCTCCCCCAGTTGGACGGAGTCCAACTGGGGCCCCCTCCTCGCAAGCGCTTCGCGCCTGTTCGCTTCGCGTTCGCTCGCTCAGGATCGTTTTCGGGCGGCGTCTCGCGCCTCTTCGCTTCGCCTTCGCTCGCACACGACGGTTTCGCTAGCCTCGAATTCGCCGAGCCTAGCCGCGAACGATCCACTTCCAGACTCGCCGGGCTTCGAACGCGAAGTCCTCGACCAGGACATAGGCCGAGGGCAAGAACACCAGCGTCATCAGGGTCGAGGTCGCGAGCCCGGCGGCGATGATGATCGCGATCGAGTGGTAGTACACGCCGGCCAGCGTCGGGTGGTGGAGCAGCATCGGGACCAAGCCGAAGATCGTGGTCAGCACGGTCATCAATACGGGGCGCAGCCGATCGCGGCCGGCTTGGGCCAAGGCGAGGTCGCGCGGCACCCCGCTCGCGCGCAGCAGCGTGACCTTGTCGATCAGCATGATCCCGTTGTTGACGATGATCCCGATCAAGATGAAGAGCCCGATCACGGCGACCAGATCGAAGGTGGTCTGGCTCGCCCACATCGCCCAGGGCGCGCCGAAGCAGCCGAGCAGGCCGGTGACCAAGATCGCGGCCGGCTGCAGGAAGCTCTCGAAGAGCGAGGCCATGACCGCGTAGACCAAGATCAGGCACAGGCCGAGGTTGATCAGCAGGTCGACCATCTCGCCCTGCTCCATGCCCCAGGGCGTGCCCTCGCCGACCGAGTAGCCGCTCGGCAGCACGAAGCCTTCGCGCGCCCACTCGAGCATGGCCTTGTTGTGATCGCGGTCGGCGGAGAAGAAGCGGACCTTCATGCGGACCTCGGTCTGGCGATCGACCCGCTGAATCCAAAAGGGGCTGCGCGCGAGCTCGATCTCGGCGATCGCCCCGAGCGGGACCTCGAGCCGCGCACCCGTGGCGTCGGTGATCGGGATCCGCAGGTCCTCGAGCTCGGCCAGGCCCGGACCGGCCTGGTCTTCGGCGCCGCTGCGCAGCGAGCCGGTCGCGAGGCGCAGCTCGACCTCGCCTTGCTCGCCGCGGATCCGCCCGAGCCCGACCCCCTGAAACGCGAGCGAGACGAGGCTAGAGACCTCGTCGGCCCGCACGCCGAGTCGACGCAGGCGCTCGGGGTCGAGCTTCACGACCAGCTCTTGGTTGCCCTCGTTGAAGGGGCCCGAGATGGTGTCGTAGCCGCCCGCGTCGGGCTTGTCGGGGTCGCCCTTGGGCAGGCGCGCCATCAGGTGCTCGGCCAGCCGCTCGGCCAGGAGGTTGAGCGTGGCCATGTCTTCGCCGCGCAAGACGAACTGGATCTCGCGTGGATCCTTGTTGTTCATCATCCGCCAGTCGTCGCTCTCGCCGACGTGGTAGCGGACGCCGGCTTGCTCGGGCAGGACCAAGGTCAGCGCCTGCTTGAAGTCGGACATCGCCTGCTCCGACTCGACCGAGGTGGCCGGGAACACGTCACACCACGCGCCCCAGTCGCGATAGCGGCAGGTCAGCGTGCCGATGCCCAGCGCCTGCTTGCCATCGAGCAAGGCCTTCTCGGCGACCATCACGCGAGCCTGAACCTCCTCGTAGCCGCGGCTGCCGGTCAGCTCGAGCCGGATCGGGATCGAGATCATCTTCTCGTCCATGCCCATGTCGATCTGCATGTTCTTGGCCGGGTAGACCGCGCTGGCGCAGAGCGAGAAGCCGACCAAGAGGATCAGCCGCGGGTGCCGAATGCTCCACGCGATGAATCGGCCATAGAAGCGGGCGAAGGGCTCGAGCACCCAGTTGCGGATCGGCTTGCGAGGCTCGGGTGGGGGCGCGTCGGCTCGTCCGCGCCCGCCGAGCTCGCGCCAGGCGACGAGCATCGGCACGGCCAGCTGCGAGACCAACAAGCTGGCGACCAGCGCGGTCACGAAGGTCGCGCCGAGCGGAGCCATGTACGTGTACATCTTGCTCGCGCTGCCGCCGACGATCATCGGCAAGAACACGATCACCGAGGTCATGGTCGAGGCCATGACCGCGAGCCCGACCTCGCGCGCGCCCTCGCGGGCAGCCTCGAGCGGCGAGAGCCCGAGCTGGCTTCGCTGCTCGATCGCCTCGACGATGACGACGGCGTTGTCGATCAACATGCCGACGCCGAGGACCAGCCCGAGCAGCACGATGCAGTCGAGCTCGGCCCCGCGAACGAAGAGCACCCCGCACGCGACCAGCACGCTGAGCGGCACGCAGAGCGCGGCGATCAGCGTGGTCCGAAAGCGGTGCAGGAAGCCGAAGAGCACGACCATGCCGATCAGCCCGCCGTAGATGCCGGTGTCGCGCAGGTCGCCGAGGGTCTGGAGGATCAGCTCGCCTTGATCCTCGAACACCGCGACCTCGATGCCCGCGAGCGCCGGGTCGACATGAAGACCGTCGACGACGTGACGGACCGCCTTCGAGACCTCGACCGGGCTCGCGCCAGCGTCGGCGAAGACCTCGAGGTTGATGGCCGGGCGCCCGTTGAGTCGGCTGCCGCGCCGCTGCTCCTTGGGGTGGAGATCGACGCGCGCGACCTCACCGAGGCGCGCGAAGTGGCGGTCGCGCTCGCGGGTGCTCGTGAATTCTTCGCTGCTGGTGTCGCTGGCCGTCGTGTTCGTGGTGGTGGTGGTCGTGGTGGTCGTGGTGGTCGTGGTGGTCGCCGTGCTCGTACCCGCGACGCCCCGCTCGACCGGGAGCGCGGCGAAGTGCTCGGGCTCGGCCGGCGGCCCCGGGCTGCGCACGCCCGTGTCGACGTCGGCCCGACGCAGGGTCCCGAGGCTGCGCCCACGCTGCGCGCTGCGTACGGCGCTGTTGACGTCGCCCAGCGCGATCCCGCTGCTGCGGGCCGCGTCGAGATCGAGCGCGACCTCGAGCTCGGGCGGCTCGATGCCCTCCATCTCGACTCGCGCGACCCCGTCGATCCGCTCGATCGCTCGGATGACCCGCTG
>JAMHUH010000468.1:0-1818 GCA_035904925.1 Nannocystaceae bacterium | reverse complement strand
CACGGCGATCGTCGTGCACGGGGCGCTCGGCCTGCGCTTTTTCGCCTACGCGGTGACGGACAAGGGCACGGGGCGCTACGTCGACGCCTCGCAGGCGCCGGCGATCACGATCGCCTGGGTGCCGCAAGAGAAGGTGCGGGACGAGACCAGCAGCGTGCCGGAGATCGACGCCGCGCTGGCCAGCCCCGATCACGTGCCGCTGCTCGTGCTGCCCTCGCTGGTGTCGGCGCAGGGCTACCGCAGCGACGGCGGCCGCGAATTTCCGACGGTGATCATCAAGGGGACCCCGATGGTGCTGGCGATCCGCGTCGAGCGGATCGCGGCGGGGACCCACGGACAACTGACCTTTGGATGGGAGGACCCGCCATGCCGGTGAGCGCGATCGATGACAGTTACTACGAGCAGATGGCCAAGGCCGAGTACGCCAAGCGCCCCAACCTGCCGCTGGCCGAGGAGTCGGCCAGCCCGTGGAAGATCCTCGGGATCGCGGCGCTGAGCGTGGGAGCGCTGGCCGCTGCGATCGGCGGCGCGATCTGGTGGTGGCGCAAGCGACAAGCCAGCCAGGGGATCACGGACACGATCACGCCGAGCAAGCCGCCGCGGATCGTGCCGGACACTCAGCCCAAGCCGACGCCCGCGCCCGAGCGGGCCAGCAACCCCTCGCATCGCTTCGTGGGCACGGCCGAGCTCGACCCGGAGCTGCGCGAGATGTTGCAGACGACCTTCTCCGACGCCTGGCCACCGGACGCCGAGACGATCGACAACCTCACGCAAGAAGACGTGATCGTGTTCGCGGCCGAGGGCGTGCCGACCGGGAACTACACCGAGACCCGGCAAGAGCTGATCAACGCGCAGGTGCTCTCGGTCGAGACGACGATCGTGCGAGCCCGCGTGAAGGGGCCGGTCATGTACGCGGCCCACTTCGGCTCGCACCCTGGGCATGGGCTCGAGGTCGGCGAGTCGGTCGAGGTCCCGCGCTCGAAGGTACTCGTCGCGGCCCGGGAGAAGCAGCCCGACAAGAAGCCGACCGGGTACGACAGCCAGGGCAAGGCGGTCGCGCAGTTCAAGCCGACCACGCTGACGTCGACGGTGTACCCGGTCAAGCCGGGCACGACCTACGACCTGATCTTGCCCTACCGAACGAGCACGCTCTTTTGGCAGGTCCAGTCGAAGAACGACCTCGTGAAGATGGTGAGGATCGGCGAGAAGGCGGCGCTCGAGCAGGTGAAGTTCGACGAGTCGAGCCTGCGCGGGCCCTTCACGGTCGTGGTGATGAACGACGATCCCAAGGTGGGCACCGTGTTCGTCGCGCGATGGGACTTCGACCTGCAAGCGTGACAACCAGCGGGCGAGGCCCGCGAGCGAGCGAGGTGAGCGATGAAGATCGACGCAGCAGCGCTGCGCGTCGCCGATGTCGTGCGTATCGGGGGCGGCGAGGGCGAGCGAGAAATTGCGAAGGTGGATCGGGATCCCGACGAGCCCAGGCGGGTGCGTGCTTGGGTGCGTGGGCAAGTTTGGACGCCACGCGACGAGAAGGAAGAGATCGAGGGGCCACCGCCTGCGCTCGAGTGGTGGGAGGACCAGGTGCTGGAGATCCAGCGGCCGGGTGATCTCTTCGAGGCGAGCCCGATCGCGGTGAAATTTCCCGAGGATCCGAGCGCGGGCTTCGAGAAGTTGCGCGAGCGACTCGCGGAAGCGGGCTGGGTCTTTCACGCGCCGAAGCCCAACTCGCGTCGACAGTCGCTCGTCGATCCGAGCGACACGTTGCGGGTCGACTTCGACGGCAAGGCGTTGCAGATCGAGACGCGGGTCGCGGGG
>JAMHUH010000467.1:0-7992 GCA_035904925.1 Nannocystaceae bacterium | reverse complement strand
CCTCACGCAGCCGCCGAATGCGGAGCGCAGGCGCGGGTCCCAGCGCCGCGAGGTCGCTCTCGCCCAAGTGAACACCGAGCTGGACACGGAGGAGGCGCGAGGGATCCGCAGCGAGGATCGCTTCGGCCGCCGCGATGTCGTCGTTGACCCAGAGCGAGACGCCGTCGGCCTGGCAGAGCGGTGCGATGGCGCGAAGGATCGCGAGCCGATCCTCGTGGCTCGCCCGCTTGGCACGGAGCTGGATCGAGCTCGCGCCGCCCTCCACGAAGGCGCGGGCGAGCTCGACCGGGTTCGCGCCATGCGGGTGGGGAAGGTCGAGGATCGCGTAGAGGCCGGCGACCCGCATCAGCGACCCGCACACAGATCGCCGCGAGGCGTCAGTCCCTGCGGCTTGCCGAGGAACTGCTCGGGGATGCCGGGTTCGGGCTCGGGCTCGGGCTCCGGGTTCGAGTCGTCCGACGTGTCCGATCCGCCCTCGTCGTCGTCCCAGCCGCCCTCGTCGTCCCAGCCGCCCTCGTCGTCGCTGTCACGCCATTGATCGCCGGCGTTCTTCGGCTCGCCGGGCTTCGGGGGATCGACGCCGAGCTGGCCGAAGCTCGGGTTGGCGATCTGCTTCTCGTAGCTGACCTCGATGACCAGCTCGCCGCGGCCCTTGGCCTTGGGCTGACGGATCTCGGTCTTGCGCGGCAGCATCTCGCCGCCGACCTCGTGCAGCGAGGTGTGGCTGATGGTCCACAGCCAAGTCTTCGAAGCGCCATCGAGCCGCCACAGGCTCGAGCCCGCGAACAACCAGCGCCCGCCCGACCAGCTGAACTCGAGCTGCTGTTCGAAGCGACCGTTGGCGATCGTCAGGAGCTCGCGCGCGTGCTTGCGATCCCAGTGACGATCGACCAGCTCGTGCGGGGCGTCGATGATCGGCGCGCCACCGAGCACGAGATCGACGAAGGCTTCGGGCTCGAGGTCGACGCCGAGCAAGGCCTCGACGGCGCAGCGCGAGGGCGGACCCGTGTAGTAGCCAGGGTCGAGACCCGCGTCGCCGCGGCCGATCCAGCGCAGGCCGTAGCTCTCCTCGTTGACGGCGAGCGAGACCAGCTCGTTGCCCGAGATCTGAATGGTGCCGGCGAAGCGATCGGGGTGCTCGGCGAGCATCATCAAGTTCGCCGCGGGACCGCCCGCTTGGCGGACCTTCGCGCGCGGCACTTGGATCGAGTGCAGGTGCGGGGTCGCGGCGGCGAGCAGGTCTTCGACGAGGGGCTCTTGCCCAGGCGAGTAGGGCGGCTCGGTGCCGCGGCAGGCCGTGAGCAGCAAGAGGGTGGTCAGCGCGAACGAGGCGAGGCGCACGAGTCAGATGGTAGGCGCTCGAGTCATCACGCGCGACCAGAAGCCCTCGACCAACCAGGCATCGTCGCTCGGGAGCTCGGGCGGTCGGCCCAAGAAAGGCAGGAGGCCGAGCGTCGGCACGCCCGAGCGCTGCTCGACGACCGCGGGGTTGTCCTCGCGGGAGATGTCGTTGCGCTTGAGCGTCTGGGTATAGATGACGCCGATCGGCTCGAGGTCGCGGATCCGCAGGGCCTCGATCGTGAGCAGCGTGTGATTGATGGTGCCGAGTCCGTGGCGCGCGACGATCAGCGGCTGGGCGCGCAAGCCGGTGATCCAATCGGGCTCCCAGGTGCCGCCGGGCATCGGGACCAGCAGACCGCCCGCGCCCTCGATCAAGCTTAGCTGCGCGCTGTGGCGTTGCTCGAGCCGAGCCAGCGCCCAGCGTGCGCGGCCGAGCATCGCGTCGGGGTCGGACTTCGAGACGCCTTGACCGAGGAAGGGACGCGGATCGTCGGCCATGCCGGGCGCGATCGCGGTCGGCCAGCGCAGCGGCGAGAGATCTTCGAGCTCGCGTGGGCTCAGGCGCGAGGCGGCGAGCAGGCGCGCACGATCGCTGGTCGGGCCCTCGGGTCCAGACTCGGCGGGCTTGCAGGGGATCGCGATCAAGCCGGCGCGCGCGGCCGAGCCCAGCAGCGCACAGGTGACCGTCGTCTTGCCCACGCCAGTGTCGGTCCCGACCATGAAGATTCGTCGTGGCTCGCTCATCGGAGGCCTGCTTCGCGCGCGGGCGAGGTGGCGCCGGCCCGGCATTCGAGCAGATCGCTGGCGAAGCGCTCGAGCTCGTCCTGCTCGTGCATGGCGCTCACGGTGATCCGGAGGCGCGCGCTGCCTTCGGGGACCGTCGGCGGACGGATGGCTTGGACATGCCAGCCGCGCTCGAGCAACGAACGGGAGAGCTCGAGCGCGTCATGGTTGGCGCCAATGATGAGCGGCAAGATCGGGCTGAAGAGCTCGACGGGTTCGAGTCCCAGAGCGCGGCGAAGCACCTCGACGTTGTGCCACAGCTTGGCCCGGCGAAGCTCGCCTCGCGGGCCGCGGACCAACGCGAGCGCGCGGTCGATCCGAGGCAAGAGCACCGGCGACACGCCGGTGGTGAACACGAAGCTGCGGGCGTGGGCGCGGATCCAGTCGCACACTCGGCTCGAAGCTGCGACGATCGCGCCGGCGCAGCCGAACGCCTTGCCGAGCGGCGCGACGACGAGGGTGGGGAGCTCGCGCATCGCCGCAGCGCGTCCTCCGCCCTGCGCATGGAGGCCGAGCGCGTGGGCCTCGTCGAGGTAGAGACATCCGCCCGCGCGGAGGTGGCCGTCGAGGTCGGCCAAGCTCGGTCCATCGCCGTCCATCGAGAACACCGACTCGGTGAACCACCAATGGAGGCCGTCACCGAGGTCCTCGGTCGCTGGCCGAGCGCAGTGGGGGACGATCCGGCGCTCGGCGGGCGCGAGCCGGAGGCCGTCGATCATGCTGGCGTGGTTGAGCTCGTCGCTGGACGCGAGGTCCCCCGCGCGCAGGAGACAGGCCGGGACGCCGACGTTGGCTTGGAAGCCGGAAGGGAAGAGCACGGCGTCGGGCAGGCCGAGGAACTCGGCGAAGGCCTGCTCGGTCTCGCGGTGGGCGTCGAGATCTCCGCAGACCAAGCGCGACGCGCCTGCGCCGGCTTGGGCTCGATCGTGCTCGAGCTCGGCTTGGCCCAGGTCGTCGGCAAAGCCGAGGTAGTCGTTGCTGCAAAAGCTGACGACCGGGCGCTGGTGGAGCGAGTAACGGATGCTGGTTTGCCGCTCGATGGGCGGACAGGTGCGAGCCAGGTTCTGGGCCTGCTCGCGACTCGCTTCGGAGGCGAGGCGCTGCTCGAGTCGCTGGTTGCCGGGTCGGGTCACGCGGGGCCATCCAAACGGAGGGCGTCGAGCATGGCAAGATCCGCCGGTGCGAGACGACGACTTGCGAGCGCGAGCGCGGGAGCTGGGGCTGGAACTGGCGGAGACAAGGTGGGAGAAAATAGCGGAGTTGCGCCGCCTTTGGCAGTTCTACGGGCGCTCGATGAACCTGACCGCGCGCTTGGACGATCTGGCGCTCAATACGCATATCTTCGAGAGTCTTCAGGTGGTCGCGCTGGCTGCTCGCTTGCCGAGCTTCGAGCACTGGCTCGACATCGGCAGCGGCGCTGGCTTCCCCGGGCTCGTGGTCGCCGCGTGCATCGAGGCTCGGATGACCTGCGTCGAGCCACGCGCGAAGCGGGCGAGCTTTCTCGACTTGGCGCTGCGGAAGGTCGGTCGGGACGACGCTCGGGTGCTTCGTGGCCGGATCGAGCAGGGGACGTGGACGGGGATCGATGGCGAGTCGCCCGGGCTGGCGGACGTCGTCAGCGCCCGCGCGGTGTTCGGGCCCGAGCGATGGCTGGCGGAGGGTCGGGCTTGGCTTCGGCCGGGCGGGGTCGTGATCGTGCACCTTGGTGTCGACGACACCGACCCGCCTGGCGAGGTCTGTCTCGAGCGGGTCGATGGCCCACGCTGGTCGATCCGGGCGTACTCGAGTCGCTGAGGTTCCACGTGGAACATCGACTCGGCCGGGTCGCTGGTTTGGGGACGGCTGAGGTTCCACGTGGAACATGTCGGTGACCCGATCCCGCCAGAGGTCTCGCCCAACCCGAAGGTTCCACGTGGAACATGGCGCTCGGACCAGCCATACCTCGCGTGAACCACCAAGGGCTAAAAACCAGGACCCGGTCCAACCTCGCCACACTGCTCGAGGTGCTCCCCGATCTCGGGGATGTCCTCGCCCCCGAGCTCCGAGGCCCGAGTCAGCACCTCCGCACCCTCGCTACTCCGACCTTGCTTGCAGAGCACCCAGCCCAAGGTGTCGAGGAAGTCCGGCCGATCCGGCTCGACCTCCAAGGCCTCGCGCACCAACACCTCCGCACGCTCGAGCTCGACCCCCGCCTCGACCAGCGACCAGGCCACGGCGTTGCACATGTCCGGATCGTCGGGCCGCATGGCGAGGGCTTGGTCGAGCGCCGCCGCAGCCTCCGGGTAGTCCCCGCGCTCGAGCAGCTCGAAGCCGATGAAGGCGTGGTAGTTCGCCCGCCAGGTGGGCGCTCGCCCAACGAAGGCCAGTCCAACACCCGCCGCGATCGTCGCCGCCCAACCGAGCGTCTCGAACTTCGGACTCGTCCGCGACAGGCTCCAACCCAGCGCCAGCCCCGCCAGCAAACCACCGATATGGCCGGCCTGCGCGATCAGCTCCACGCCAAAGAACAAGGGTAGAGCAAAGCCGAAGGCCAACCAAAAAATCAGCCAGCCACCGAGGGTCCGGGCCGAGACCGGCGCCAACGAGCGCCGGACTCCATCATTGCCCCACGCGCGCCCGACCACGAGCGCGCCCGCGAGCCCGAAGATCCCCGCCGAAGCGCCCACGACCAGCGGCGCCTCGGCCCACGCGAGCGAGGCCAGGCAGCCGACCACGCTCGACAGCGCGAACACACCGGTCGACCGCCAAGCGCCCCAGGCCTTCTCGGTCCACTGACCGACCGACCACAGGCCCATCATGTTGAGCCCGAGGTGCAGCCAGGAACCGTGCATGAGGCCCGCGGATCCGACCCGCCACCACTCGCCGTCGAGCCAAACCCGAACATCCGCGAGCGCGCCGAGCCTCGTCATCAGCTCGACGTCGCGCACCTGCCAGAGGCTGGTCAGCGCGCTGAGCCCCGGCTCGTCGGCCCGCAGACAACTCCACGTGAACAACACGAGGAAGCTCGCGGTGCACAAAAGGACCAGCGCTGCAGTCGCAGGTCGCGCTCGAAGCTTGAGACGCTCCACTCGCTGCACCCTACTCGACCGCGGGTCTCGAACCACGAAAGCGCCGAGCGAGCCACTACCACTGCCCCAAACTCACGCAGTCGTGGCCCTCAACCGGTCTAGATTTCGCCGACACCCGCGCGTTCGGCTTGCCCGCATGGGCCACGCGTTGCTATCGTCCGCGCGGCTGGTGCCGGGCCTGACCGGCCGACAAGCGCATGCCCGCACGACACCACGACCGCAGGAGCCCAGGCTAGGTGGCGAGGCAAAACCTACTCCTGGTCGACGGTGACACGCGAAGTCGCCGCGTGCTCGAGGTCAGCCTGCGCAAGGCCGGCTTCAGCGTCACGACGGCCGAGAACCTCGAGCAAGCGCTGCTCGTGCTCGAGCACGGCGAGCCCGATCTGATCATCTCGGACACCCGGCTGCAGCCCGAACACGACGGCTTCGAGTTCTGCCTCGAGGTCAAGAAGAACCCGAAGTGGACGGCGATCCCCTTCGTGTTCCTGACCTCGGCCAAGGCGATCGAGGACAAGGTCCGCGGGCTCGAGCTCGGCGTCGAGGACTACCTCGTCAAGCCGATCTACATCAAAGAGGTGACCACGCGCCTGCGCATGCTCGTGCAGCGCAAGCAGCGAGAGCGGCTCGAGAAGAAGGACGCCGCGCGGACCAAGTTCACCGGTCACCTCGCCGACATGGCGGTGGTCGATCTCTTTCAGACGATCGAGATCTCGCGCAAGAGCGGCACCATCCAATTCGAGACCGAGCTCGGCGAAGCGACGATCTGGTTCCGCGACGGATCGATCATCGACGCCGAGATGGGCCGGCTGCAAGCCGACCAAGCCATCTACCGCTTGCTCGGGCTCAACGACGGCAGCTTCGCGGTCGAGTTCAAGCCGATCAACCGCAACGCGGTGATCAAGGACAGCACGCAGGGCCTCTTGATGGAGGGCATGCGTCGGGTCGACGAGTGGGGGCGCCTGCTCGAGCAGCTGCCGCCGCTCGACACCGTGCTCGCGGTCGACAAGGCCGTGCTCGCCGAGATCCCGGTCGACATGTTCTCGCCCGAGCAGCAAGACGTGCTGCGCCGCTTCGACGGTCGTCGCACGATCCTCGGCGTCGTCGACGAGACCGGCAAAGACGATCTCGAGGCGCTCGAGGCGATCTCGAGCTTGTTCTTCCAAGGCTTGCTCGCGGCCTCGACCGACGACGCCGACGAGGACACCGTCGAGCTCGGCGACAGCAGCACCGCGCTGCGGCTCGAGGCGTGGGACATGCCCTCGGCCTCGCAGGTCGAGGCCTTCATCCCGCCCAAGTCGACGCCCGAATCGGGCCCGCACGCGATCCCGAGCGAGGTCCCGCCGATGCCGAGCTTCCCGGCCGTCGGCGAGAGCCTGTCGGGCGACAGCAGCGGTGGCTTGGTCGCCGGCCTGCCCGACGAGACCCCGACGATCGGCGAGGGCCTTACCCCCTTGCACGACACCTTGCACGTCATGCGTGCGGAGGAGTCGGACCCGATGATGCGGACGCTGAGCGATCGCTTCGCCTCGCTCTCCGCCAGCGATTCGCAAGAGCAGCCGCTCGCGCGCGACGACGACGACAACCCCGCCTTCAGCCAGCTCGGCCGCACGCTCAAGGCGATCGTCGACGCCGAAGACGAAGACGACGCGCTGGCCTTGACCGAGCCGGTTCAGCGCGAGCCCCCGAACGAGTTCGTCGCCGCGCGCATGCGGGCCGAGCAAGAGGAAGCCGCGCGTCGCCGAGCCGAGGACGAGCTCGACCGACGCGAGGCCGAGCGGCAGACGCCCGACCTCGCCTCGCTCGCGCCCGGACCGAGCTTGCGGGTGACCGAGCCCTCGCGCCGCGGTCCGCTCGACAGCCTCCGCCAAGCCGAGGCCGCGCGCGAGCGCAGCCGCAGCCTGACCGAGCCGATGTTCGTCGCGCCCAGGCCTGCGCCCGTGGTCGTCGCCGACGACGACGACGACGACGCGAGCACCAGCCAGACCAGCAACATCGACGCGAGCGCGGCCCAGACCGTGTCGGAGCCGATCCCGGCGTTCGCCGACGAAGAGAAGCTGGCGGTCGGCGGTGAGAACCTCAGCGCCGACTCGGGCGCTCGCAATCTTCAGCCACGGGTGGCTGACTCGGGTTTCCATCGCGCGCCCGACCAGCCCTCGCATGAACCTGGCCGCGACGCGCCCGCGCTCGCGACTCCGACCACCGCTCGCAACACGCCCGCCAAGCCCGAGCCCCGACGACTCGCCGCGCCCGCGCCACGGACCGAGCCGAGCTGGTCGCGTCCGCCGACCTTGCAGGAGCTCGGCCTCGACTTCGGCAAGCCCAAGCCCAAGGTCGAAGCTCCCGCGGACACGCAAGCCAAGCCCGCGGCGGTCGAATCCACGCCCGCGACCGAGCCGAAGCCTGCCGAGCGCAAGCCGACCTTCGAGGTCAAGCCCTTCACGCCCAAGCCCGCGGTCCAGCCTCCGACACCGGTGGAAGCGAAGCCGGTGGAAGCGAAGCCGGTGGAAGCGAAGCCGGTCGAAGTGAAGCCGGTCGAAGTCGCCGCCAACCAGCCGCCGGTCCACGGCGCCAAGGACTCGTCGAACAGCAACGCGACCGCCGGTGTGATCGGTGCCCGCGACGACGACGACTTCGCGCCGGTCAAGGTGAAGGTCGCCGAGCCTGCCCGCGAGTCGCTGCCCGAGCCCGCGCGTCCGAGCCCCGTCACCTCGCTCGACGAGTCGCACGACGACGAGGACGAGGACGACGAAGACGCGCCCGAGCCGATCGCGTCGCGTCCCGTGTCCGCACCGATCGTTCG
>JAMHUH010000466.1:0-13104 GCA_035904925.1 Nannocystaceae bacterium | reverse complement strand
GCTGCGTCGGCTGGAGCTCGGTCTCGCGCCCGCGACCATGACCGGCAAAATCGGCGAGCTCGGGCCGCTCGCGCGGCTCGACTCGCTGCGATCCCTGCGAGTCCACGGAGAGGCACGCGTGCCCGCGCTGGCCCGGCTCGAGCAGCTCGAGCTCGACGTGCCCGAGATCGATCTGAGCTTGCTTCAATGCCTGAGGACTCCGAGCTGGCCGAGCCTGCGCAGGCTCTGGATCACGAGCGAGCGCAACAACCCTTGGAGTGGCAATCGAACCCGCTTCGCCACCTTGCTCGACGTCATGCCGCTGCGCGAGCTCGCGATCCAAGGCTCCACCGGGCTGAACGATCTGCTCGATCTCGACAACCTCGCTCAACTCGACGAGCTGCGCTTGATCAAGGCGCGCGACGCCGAGGTCCAAATGCTGCTGAGTCGACTCCCGAGCATCGCCGGGATTGCGAGGATCGTGCTGGCCGCTCCAAGGCTCGAACACACGCATGATCGAGTTCGCGCGCAACTGGGTGATCGACTGCACATCGTGCGAGGCCCCTTCACGGAAGTGGTGCTTCGCACTGACCTCGCGGTCGGGTAGCAGTCCGTGGCGCAACCCATCACGCCACCTCGCTTGGTCTTTTCGACGAGGGCTTTGTCGCCTCAGCTTGCAGTACGCCAGGTACAGCGGCGCTTCGGCTTCGCGCCCCCGCCGAAAATCCCGGCGCGAGGAGCCGCGCTGGGTTGCGCCACGGACTGCTAGCCGATGTGACGCAGGCCGCTTATCATGATCGACGAATCGAGCGACACGATGTCGCTCGCGCGCGCCTTCGAGCGCGCACGAACAAGGAGGTTCAACCGTGATCCGTCAACCCGGCATCAGTGCAATTTCGATCTATCTTCCCCGCCACCGCGTCGATCTCGAGCGCTGGTGCGAGTGGAACGGCGCGGCTTGGGCCAAGGTCGCCGCCGTCGTCGGTCGCAGCTTCCGTGTCTGCGGCCCCGACGAGAACGCCTACACGATGGCCGCCAGCGCCGTCCTGCGGCTGATCGTCGACAACCGCGTCGATCCGCGATCGGTCGGGTTTCTCGGGCTCGGGACCGAGTCCTCGACCGACAACTCGGCCGGCACCGTGATCGTCAAGGGCATGGTCGACCAGGGTCTGCGCGCGCTCGGCATGCCGCCGCTGGCCCGCGACTGCGAGGTGCCCGAGTTCAAGCAGGCCTGCCTCGGCGGCGTCTATGCCAGCAAGGCCGCGGCCCGCTACCTCGCGTGGGAGGGCAGGGGCCGGACGGCGATCGCGGTCAGCTCCGACATCGCCGAGTACCAGCGCGGCAGCTCGGGCGAGCAGACCCAAGGCGCCGGCGCGGTCGCGTTCTTGCTCGAGGCGGAGCCGCGCTTGCTCGAGCTCGATCTCCAGCGCTCGGCCTCGGCCTCGAGCTACCGCGGCTTCGACTTTCGCAAGCCGGTCGCGCGCCACTTCATCGACGAGGCCGGCCGCTGGGGCTCGGGCGAGCGCCCGCGCGACTACCCGGTGTTCAACGGCAAGTACTCGACGCTCTGCTACGTCGACGAGGTCATCGCCGCGCTCGACGGGATGTTCGCCAAGCACGAGGGCAGCCGGCGCGAGCTGTGGAGCTCGCTCGCGGCCGTGTTCATGCATCGGCCCTACCACCACTTGCCCCCGACCGCGCTCGCGACCGCGCTGGTCTGGGACATGACCTGCGACGAAGTCGGTCGCGGTCAGCTCGCCGAGCTCGCGAGCAAGGTCGGCGTCGATCTCGGCCTGGTCACCGAGCAGATCGAACAAGCCCGCGCCGAGGGCTTCGATCTCTTCGCCGAGGCGCTCGCACGCGGCAGCGAGCACGACCCCTTCGCGGCCGCCAACGCGATCGCCAAGGCCTTCCGAGCCTCGGACTGGTACGCCAATTTCAACCGCGACAAGCTCGAATTCGGCAACGAGGCCGTCCGCGAATTCGGCAACCTCTACACCGCCTCGCTGCCGGCCTGGCTGGCCGCTGGCCTCGCCGACGCCAACGATCGCAACGTCGAGCTCGGCGGTCGGCGAGTCTTGTTGATCGGCTATGGCAGCGGCGACGCGGCCGAGGCCATCCCCGCGACCGTCGTGCCCGAATGGCGCGAGCGCGCCGGCAGCATCGGCGTCGCCCGAGCTTTGGCCGGCTCGATCGATCTGACCCGCGAGCAGTACGAGCTGCTCCACATCGGCAAGCCCTTCGAGGGCATGCAGGGCCAGCCCGCCGGGTTCGCGGTCGATCGCGTCGGTCGGCGCAACGATCGCGAGTTTCAGGATCTCGGGGTCGAGTACTACCGCTTCAACGGCGGGCTCTGATTCGCCGAGTCTCGCTCCGCCGAGGGTGCTGGGCATCCTCGGTTTCTAAGCGCTGCCGGATAGCCTCGATCGCTCGAACGAGCCGACCGCGGACGGTGTTGTAGTTGATGGCGAGCAGCGCAGCGATCGCATGATTCTC
This sequence comes from Nannocystaceae bacterium, assembly GCA_035904925.1. Classification (GTDB taxonomy): domain Bacteria; phylum Myxococcota_A; class Polyangia; order Nannocystales; family Nannocystaceae; genus Plesiocystis. The sequence continues at coordinate 10,629 of JAMHUH010000466.1, read as the reverse complement.
GATACCCTCGAGGTGAAGCTCGAGCACCTTGGCCTGATTGGCGGGAAGCCGCGCGATGAGGTCGCGCAGCCGCGCCGACTCCTCGCGATCGATCAAGAGCTGCCATCCCGACGGGTTCGAGTAGTCGTCGACGGGTCGCGGATCTTCGAGGTTGCGCCGTACTCCGCGATGGCGCTCGGCCAAGCGCCGGCGCGCGACGCTGAACACGTAGTGCTTGAGGCTCGATGCGCCGCGGAAGCGATGCGGCTGGGCGATGGTGTAAAGGAGCACCCACTGGGTCAGCTCCTCGACCTCCTGCGCAGGAAGGTGCGCACGAAAGTACGAGCGCAGCACGGCCTGGTAGCGGCGAGCGAGCACGTTGCCGGCGACTCGATCGCCGCGGCGCCATGCGTCGAGCAGCTGCTCGTCGTGCCCGCTCGCCCTGCCGCGGGCGCGGTCGGGGAGGGTGGTCGCTCGAATCATCCTCGCGTACGGACTGGAGCGCCGCGATCTGTTGCCGGTCGAATCCAGGTATTTTCGCGCGATCGACCAGCTCGACCAGCTCGACCAGCTCGATCAGCTCGACGGCGTCACGGCAAAGAGCGCGGGGTTTGCTCGACCCAAGCGCGTGCGGACCCGAGCGAGGGCCCGCGAGAGTCGAGCCCGCAAGGTCCCGCGTGCGACCCCTTCGCGCTCGACCAGCTCACGCCAGTCGATTTCATCCAACCAATCGCGGAGCGCTTGCCGGTCGCTCGAGTCGAGTTCGGCGACCACTTTGGCGACCCATCCGAGCTGATCGCGGCGAGCCACACGAGCGCTCGGGCTCGTGTCGCGCGCGACCGCGTCTGGGGTCAGGAGGGCTTGCCGACCCGCGCGAATCACCCGACGGCGTTCGCTCTGCAGGACCGCGTGCGCGGTGTCGTAGACCAGATATTCGAACGCCTTGGGATGCGTGGGGTCGAAACTATCAATCCTGCCGACGAGCTTGGTCAGGGTGCTCTGGATCAAGTCGTCGACCTCGAGATCGGGATATCGACAGCGTTTTCCAAAGTAGCTGCCCAGTAAACGATAGATCGCTTCGACGAGAGCCTGGCGAGCGAGCGGATCACCCGAGCGGGCCGTGGTGAAGAGTTCGTCGAGGGTCATGGCTGACGATATCGACGATCGCTTCGGTGGTCGACTGGTCCGAAGACCAAGCGATGCTCCGTGCAGTCGCGAGGATTCGTTCGCGTCGATGCTGATAGGCTCGCGGCGGGTGGCTGACCTTGGCGAAGACCCGGACGCGCTCGGGGAAGCAAGCCGCGACCCGCCGCTGTGGAAGCGCCTGGTCACCGAGCTGAGCCACCGCCAGGGGCACGTCATCTTGTTCGGCGACGAGCCAGCGCCGGTCATGGTGGACCGCTTCGAGGTTCGGCGTCGCGTCGGCGCGGGGGGTCAAGGCGTGGTGTTCGAGGGCTTCGATCCCGAGCTCGGACGCCGGGTCGCGCTCAAGGTCTGCCAACGGCCGAGCGCCAACGCGGCGGCACAGATCGAGCATGAGGCTCGCTCGCTGGCCAAGATCGCCCACCCGAACATCGTCGCGGTGCACGAGATCGTTCGCGTCGCCGTGGACGTGATCTTGGTGATGGAATTCATCGAAGGTCGGACGCTTCGCCAGTGGCAGCGCGAGACGAGCCCGAGCTGGCCGGACGTGATCGCCCGCTTCGCCGACGCAGGCCGAGCGCTCGCGGCCCTGCATGCGGCGGGGCTCGAGCACGGCGACTTCAAACCCGACAACGTGCTGATCGACGACGCAGGCCGCGTGCGCGTGGTCGACTTTGGCATCGCTCGCACCTCGCTGGGCGAGACGGCAGAGTTGGGAGCCCTGGGCGGAACCCTCCCTTACCTGGCGCCCGAGCGCCTGATCGGACGGCCCGGCGGTCCGGCAGCGGATGTCTATGCGTTCTGCGTGTCGGTCTGGGAGTCGCTCTACGGAGTCCGGCCCTACGTCGGCGAGACCGAACCCGAGCTGGTCGCGTCGATCGAGGCGGGCGAGCTCGCGATGGCGAAGGTCGTGGTCGTGGTGCCAGACGCCCTACGAGCCGTGCTCGCGCGTGGGCTACGTCCGCGCCCGAGCCAGCGGACGTCGAGCATGGAGGTGTTGCTGCGGGCGCTCGAGCAGGCGTGCGAGACCGCGACGAGCCGCCGCGCTCGACAATGGCGGTGGTTGGGGCGCGGGATCGTGGCGGGGCTCGTGGTTGCCAGCGTGGGCATGGCAGCGATGCTGACGCACGCGCCCGAGCCGAGCGTGTTCGAGTCGAGTGCAGTCGAGCAGACGCTCGCGCTCGCGCAGGCCGAAGCGCGAGCTGGCGATCCTGACGCGGCGCTTCAACTCCTCGAAGCCGCACGGTCAATCGCCCGGCGAGAGTCAGACCACGACGCACTGCGGCAGGTCGCCGAAACGGCTGCACGATTGGGAGAACAACTTGCCGAACGAGGATACGAGGACCCCGCGACCGCATGCTGGGCCATCGCTCAAGACGCTTTGCGCGAGTTGGGCGATCGAGAATCGTTCGAGCACCTTCGCAAGACCATCGACCGCTGGCCTCGAGACTGATTTACCAGGGCTCTTCCAAACACGTCACGGTGCCGTCGTCGTTGCTCACGCCGTAGGAGCAGAAGAGCAGCTCGCCGCCTTCGCAGTAGTTTGTCCCATTCGCCGGCCAACAGGTTCCTTCAATGCAGCACATCGCCGCGCCCCAGGTCGTCGTGGGTGCGAGGTAGCCGGGCTGGCAGAGCCCTGGCCGCGAACACGCGTCATCGAGCGGCACGTAGGCCATCACGACCCACGAGAGCGGATCGACGACCCCGTATTTGACCGCGTAGGGCCAGCTCCCGGTCGGGCAGGTCGCCCCGTCCATCAGTGTCGCCGTCGACGTCGATCGCGACCAACACACCGCGGCAGCGAGCACCGGCGCGCCTGGTCCCGTGTACTCGCACGCGCTCGGGACCGATGCACACAGATCCCGATAGTTCGTGGCGTGGGCGTCCGAGTCGATCAACCCCGCCGCGACCACCGTCGCGACCACGAGGGTGAGAACAGACAAGATCGAACCCCGGTTCCGCATGCGTCCAAGGTAGCCCGCCAAGCCCGGTTCGGGAACCTCGACGCCTGCACTCGGCCGAAACACTAATACACGAGCAGGATCCGGCGCTCGATCAACGCGGCCGCCTGCGGAGCCGGGACCGGGCGCGAGAACAAATACCCCTGGGCCTCGGCGCACTCGATCACGCTGAGCGTGTAGGCCTGCTCGCGGGTCTCGACGCCCTCGGCGACGACGCCCATCTCGAGGTTGTGGGCGAGGCCGACGATGCTGGGCACGATCGCGGCCTTGCGATCGTCGCGGCCGACCATGTCGACGAAGGACTTGTCGATCTTGAGGCCGTCGATGGCGAAGCGGTGCAGGTAGCTGAGCGAGCTGTAGCCGGTCCCGAAGTCGTCGATGTAGAGCTTGATGCCGAGGTCGCGCAGGCTGCCGAGCAGGCGGGTGACGTTGTCTTCTTCGTCGATCAGCGTGCTCTCGGTCAGCTCGAGCTTGAGGCAGTTGGGATCGAGGTTGGTCGCGTCGAGGACCTCGCGGATCCGGTCGAGCAGGTTGGGCGCGCTGAGCTGGTGGCCCGAGAGGTTGATGCTGATCGAGACGTCGTGGGCGTCGGGGTACTGGGCGTGCCAGGCGGCCATCTGCGCGCAGGCTTGGCGGAGCACGAAGTCGCCGATCGGGATGATCAACTTGGCGTCTTCGGCGAGCCGGATGAACTCGACCGGGCCGACCACGCCGCGCTTGGGGTGGTTCCAGCGGATCAGCGCTTCGAAGCCGGTCAGCTTGCAGGTCTTGAGCGAGACGATCGGCTGGTAGTAGACCTCGAACTCGCGCCGCTCGATCGCCCGACGCAGCTCGTTCTGCATGCGCAAGGTGTTGTAGGCCTCGACTCGCATGCCGGCGTGGAAGGTCGAGCTCTGCGACTTGCCGTGCCGCTTGGCTCGGTTGCAGGCCGCGTTGGCGTCGCTGAGCACCTCGTAGGCGCGCTCGTACTTGGGGCTGCCGTTGGCGATGCCGATCGAGACCGTCACCGTCAGCGGCTGCTCGTCGAGTTCGAAGGGCCGCCGGAGCGAGCGGTGGATCGCGTCGGCGACGACGTCGGCCTCGGCGAAGTCGGGCATGTTCTCGAGCAAGATCGCGAACTCGTCGCCGCCGTAGCGACAGACCAGCTGGGCCTCGTCGACGCAGCGGCGCACGCGGGTCGCGAGCTGGACCAGCACCCGGTTGGCGGCCTCGATGCCGATGCTCTCGTTGAGCACCTTGAAGCCGTCGATGTTGAGGAAGAGGACCGAGAAGCGAAAGCTCGGCTCGGTCCGGGCGCGGCCGATCGCCTGCTCGAGCCGACCGGCGAGGATTCGGCGGCTCGGCAAGCTGGTCAGCTCGTCGTAGTCGGCGTAGGCCTCGCGCAGGGCGGTCCGCATGCGGGCCATCTCGACCGTGTGGCGGATGGTTCGCTCGAGCAAGCGAGCGTCGAGCTCGTCGGGCCCGAGCGCGTCGTCGGCCCCGAACGCGCGCAGCTGCGGCGTGTCGAGGTTGGGGTCGAGGTTGATGGCGATCAGCGGCTGGGCGTGGTTGGGGTCACCACGATCGAGGCCGAGCAGGCCCGGGTCGATCAAGAGCACGTCGAACTCGGTCCCGGCCGCGACCACGGCGACCTCGGTCGGCTCGACCACCGTCAGCTCGAAGCGAAGCTCCCGAGCTTGGCCGAGCAGCTCGAGCACGAGCGGACGGATCGACGCGTCGATTCCGATCAGGACTCGTGTCGCTCGGTCCGTCGTGAGGGTGCTTTCGACCACGTGGAGGGGGCCTTCGCTGGCTAGTGTCCGCGGCGCGGACCCTTGGAGTTCCGGGCGAGCCACCCAACCAAGAGGAACGGCGGTCGCGCGAGCGAAGAGTCGATTTCAGCATCATTTCACGTTTTTGCGGGTGCCGCCGTCAAGCCCTGCACGGGCACGCAGCACCCCCGACCGCGAGGGATCTGCGCGATGGCTCGAGCCGCGCTCGGGCGAGGCGTGGCTCGCTGACCCTCGGATCACCTGTCCATTAGTCGGGGCGCGAGTCGGGCAGCAGCTCGGGGTGGGGGACCAGGTCGAGGCGCGGTCGCAGGTAGCGGTCGGCCGTCTGCGCCGAGATCATCCCGCGAATTCGCAACCGGCGGATCTGCAAGATCAGGTGGTCGCGCCACTCGCTGTCGATCTCGCCCGACGCGAAGCGCCGGCTGTAACCGACCGGAGCCGGTGCGAGGCTGGCCAAGTGCAGGGCCTCGAGCAGGTCGAGGTCCTGCGGGCGCTTGCCGAAGTGATAGCGAGCGGCCTCGGTCACGCCACGAACCTCGGGTCCGAGCTCGATGACGTTCAGGTAGACCTCGAGGATCCGGCGCTTGTCGACCTGACGCTCGAGCTCGGCGGTCAAGAGCGCCTCGACCAGCTTGCGGGCGACCGAGCGGTCGAAGCCGGCGGCGTGACCCGGAGCGCTCTCGAGCCGCAGCCACAAGCTTCGCGCGGTCTGCTGGCTGATCGTGCTCGCGCCGCGGCTCGCTCGACCGGCCATCAGGTCGTACCAGAACGCCTTGGTGATCTGCTCGTGGTCGAACCCGTCGTGCGTCCAAAACCGCCAGTCTTCCAAGATCACGAAGGCGAGCTCGAGCTGCGGGATCGCGTCGATGTCGACGTAGCCGGGGTCGCCGCTGGCCAGCACTCGTCGCTGCCGCTGCCCGCTCGGGCTGACGAAGTCGTGGTGGTAGGGGCCCGCGAGCCCAGCCACGTCGACGGCCGGACCGAGGCGATCGATGGTGCACTGGTCCAAGAAGGGGAACTCGAACACGAGCTCGCCGGGCGCGACGAAGCTGCCGCGCTCGACCGCGCGATCGAATTCGTGCTCCTCGACGCCCGCGCCGAGGTAGGTCGTGCGGGCCTCGGCCAGGTCCGCGAAGTCGAGCTGGAGACCGAAGCGAGCCGAGAGCGCGCCGGACAATTCGCTGCCCGCGAGGACCGGGGCGGTGCCCTCGGGCATCGCGTCGAGCAACGCCTGGCACTCGGTCTCGGGCAGCTCGACGCCGAAGTCGAGCCGCTCGGCGTCGAGCTGGCCACCGACTTGGATCTGCACGCCGGCGTGGCCGAGCAGCAGCTGGCCGCCGCTCTTGCGACCCGCGCTCGAGTCCTCGACCGTCAGCTCGCCATCGATCGCGAGCGGTCCGAAGTGCACGGGGCGGGCGGCCAACCAGTCGCGCTCGATGCTGAGCTGCTCGAGCTCGACGCCCTCGAAGCGCGCGCGAACCTTTTGGTTGCCGGCCACCCGGCGGCGCTCGAGCTCGAGCCGACCCGAGAGCCGGGCCTCGCCGAGGGCAGGACCTCCGCGCGAGCTCGGGTCACGCCGCTCGAGCAGCTCGACCATCGGATCGAGCAGCGCGAGCGGGAGGTCTTCGGCGTCGAGCTCGAGCCGATCGGATCCCTCGGCACCTCCGCGACGAAGGTCGAGGGTCGCGTGGCCGCCGGTCGCTTCCTCAACCTCGACGCGGGCTCGGGAGGGGTTGGCGTTGCCTGTCAGCGAGAGCTCGCGCGCGACGCCTCGGGGGTCGAGCACCAGCGTGCCGGCGAGCGCGAGCTCGAGCGGATCGCTGGCCTCGCTGCCGAGGTCGAGCTCGGCTCGCAGCCAATCGCGCTCGTCCGTGCCCGCGACCAGGTGCGCGTGGCCGGCCAGCCGACCTCGGGCGTCGATCCGCAAGCTGGGGTCGCGCGCGACCAGGGCGAGCCCGCCCGGGAGCTCGACGTCGATCGTGCCTCGGGTCCGGACCTCGACCGGGACACCATGAAGGTTGGCGACGAGGCCCTCGATCTGAGCCGAGAGGCGATCGCGGGTCGAGGTCGGCTTCGTGGTCTTCGCGGGGGTGGGCGCGGGGCCAACCTGCGGCGGCTTGGGTCGAGCCGGGCTCGACTCGACCAGGCGGCCCTCGAGACCCTCGACCTCGACCAAGAGCCCGGCGTCGCCCAGCCGGATCCGCAGGCGATCGATCGTGATCGTCCCGCGCCCACGGGCGAACTCGTGCGAGAGCCCGCGCAGCTCGACCCCCGAGAGATCGAGGGCGATCGTGAAATCCTCACCCAGACGCTGGCGAAGGCGCGATTGAAGCTCGGCCTCGGCCCAGGCTGGCGCGACGGCGGCCGTGGTTGCGATCAGGAGGCCGAGGCCCCAACCAAACCCTCGTCGAGCGCGTCCGCGTCGAGCCGCCGGGCCACGGGTGGGGAGGCCTTCGTCGCCCTCGCTGCTCGAAACAGCGGACGACGCGCATTCCCGAGCCAGGCCGAGCGTGAGCGCACCCATCGATCGGGCGCTAGCAGGACTTGCCAAGCGACAGCAAATTTTTGGATAGTGGTGCCGGTCCTGGGCCTGATTCGACGCGCTGTCGGAGGGCTCGGGAGGCAAGGCAGGTTCGCGGTGACTCTGGTCGCCGCCGAGTGCCTGGCCGGCTGACCGTCCAGTCCCGAGCTTCGACTCGGCCGGCAGGTCGCCCCGAACAAGGCAGCATGGACGCACGAAGCATGCGCTCAACCCCCGAGAGTCGGGAGTACACATGACCTTCCTGGAAGCGGCGATCGAGATCCTGCGGACCGAACGGGATCCACTTCACTTCGCCGAGATCACCAAGCGAGCCGTCGACCGCAAGCTGCTGTCGCATGTCGGCCGCGATCCCGAGACGGCGATGCAGACCTGCCTCAACTCGGCGGTCCGCAACAACACCTACGACGGCCTGCTCTTGCGCGACAAGCCAGGCCACTTCCTGCTTCGGGTCGGAGCCACGCTCCCCGAGCTGCCTTTGCCGCCGGGATCACGGAGTCATACGATGCCGCTAGTAGGCGAAAAGGTGAGTAATTCCAATCCTTCGAGGGTCGATCCCTCGAAGTCACCCAAGCTTTCTCCGCCGGCTCGTGCGGCCAGCTCGGGCTCCTCGAGCGGGCCTGCGGGATCGAACGGTCGGGCAGGATCGGGCCAGGGCTCGGCGGCGGGCGGCGGCGGGCGAGGTCGCGGCAAAAAGGCCAGCAAGAAGCCGAGTCGCTCGGCTCCGGTCGAGCCCGTCGTGATTCACAAGCCGATGTCGCGGACGTCCAAGAAGGCGGGGCGCAAGCCCGAGGTCGTCGAGGAGGTCGAGGAGGTCGAGGTCGCCGAGCAGGAAGCCGACGAGGAGATCGACGCGCTCGGGGCCGACGATGCCGGGGCCGACGATGCCGACGAGCCCGACGACGCGGATGACGAGGCCCTCGATTCGGACTCCGACGACGCGGACTCCGAGGACGGACCGGACGCCGAGCGTGGGTTCGCGGCGGTCTCCGGCCAGATCCCCAGCTTGCCGATCCCGGCCCTCGACCCGAGCAAGATCCGCTTTCGTGGCCCGCAAGGTTCGGGCCTCGAGGGGGACACGGACATCTCGCTGGTGATGGCGAACGCGGTCTCGCGGCTGGTCGAAGAGCGACCGGAGCTGCGCGAGGAGCTCGAAGCGATGCAGCAGCGGCCGCCCCAACCCGAGGTCGTGGAGGTGCGCAAGCGCAGGGAAGAGCGCGGCCGCGACGAGCGACGAGACGAGCGCAAGGAGCCCGCGCCGCCTGCCGACGACGATCGCGGCGGTCGGCGTCGGCGTCGGCGTCGGCGTCGATCGAGGCGCGTGGACTGGTCCGAGGGCGGCGCGGCCCGGCCGGCCGGAGCAGGCGCCGAGGAGCTGCTCGACAAGGTCTCGAGCATCCTCGCGGACGCGGGCTCGCGCTCGCTGCATGTCCGGCAGATCGCCGAGCACCTCGCCAACCAAAACGTCCTCGGTGGCGAGATCTCGGAGATCGAGCGGGCCGTGACGGCGGCGCTCTTGCTCGACGTTCATCGTCGAGGCGACGGCTCGCGCTTCGCCCTGCGAGGCGACGCCCGCTACCAGCTCCGCGGCAGCCGACTGCCCGAGAAGGTCGCCGCTGCCGAGCACGCGGCGAGGCGCGCCTTGCTGCTGCTCGAGCAGGAGTCGGAGAAGCAACTCTTCGCGTGGTTACAAGCACTTGGGGCCCGATCCCTCGAAGCCATCGTGAGGATGTGGCTCGACGCCGAGGACCACACCGTGCTCGCGACCCTGGCCCCTGCGCGCGGCCTGGGCAAGCTGATCGTCGAGGATCCCGAGGCCGAGGACGACGAGGGCCGCGTGCTCGTCCTGCTGGTCCCGCGCAAGAGCGCGATCGAGCCCAAGCTGTGGGAGGGCGAGGCCGAGCGCAACGGCTGCGGCAGCACGCTCGTCTTCGCGATGGGTGAAGCCGGGACCGAGCTGGGCTCACCCGACGCCCGAGTGATCGGCGCGTCGGAGCTGGCTCGCTGGATGATTCGGCAGCGGATCGGTGTGCGGGTCGCTCGCTTCGAGGTCTCGGTGCTCGACGCCGACCTCATCGAGTCGATCGGTGGTCTGGACACCTGAGCAGCGATGGAGCGCGACCCTTCGGCTCCGATCGCGGCTCGTTGGCTGGGTCGCCTCGACTTCGCGACCTGCTTGCGTGAGCAGCTCGAGCTGCGCGACCGCGTGATCGCCGGGACCTCGCCCGACACGATCTTGCTGGTCGAGCATCCCGCGACGCTCACGCTCGGGCGTCGAGGTCGGCGCGAAGACGTGCTCTGGACGGACGAGCAGCTGGCCGGCGAAGGGGTCGACGTCTGCGAGACCCCGCGCGGCGGCGAGGTCACCCTCCACGCGCCGGGGCAGCTGGTCGCCTATCCAGTGGTCTACGTCGGCCGGAAGATCCGCGAGCACATCGTCCGGCTCGCCGAGGTCACGATCCAGATGTTCAGCGAGCTCGGGGTCGAGGGCACCGAGTTTCGGATGGAGCATCCCGGCGTCTGGCGGGGCGAGACCAAGATGGCTTCGATCGGGATCCATGTCAGCCGTGGGGTGCCGGTGCAGGGGATCTCGATCAACTTGGATGTCGAGCCGCATTTGTTCAGTGCGCTGGTGTCTTGCGGGTTGCCGCAGGTGCAGATGACCAGTGTCGCTCGTGTGGTTGGGGGGGCGGTGCCGGGACTCGATGTGCTTGCTCGGCGGTGGGCGGAGATTTTTGCTCTGGATGTTGGGCGCGCGCTGGACTGGATGTGATCGTGCTTCGGGTGATCGTTCGCGGGTGCTCGTGCGGTGATGGTCGTTCGCGGACGCTCGTGCGGTGATGATCGTTCGCGGATGATCGTTCGCGGATGATCCTTCGCGGACGCTCGTGCGGTGATGATCGTTCGCGGATGATCGTGTTCCCGAAGTGGGGGGCTTCGCGGGGAATGTCGCCGCCCCACGCTCGGCTGCCCCACTTGTACTCGGACGCCAACGTCCGCCTCGGAGGGACGCCGACATTCCCCGCCGCCCTGGTTCGCGGACGTCGCTGCCGCCGCGGAGAGGGACCGAGGGATCGAGTCGCGGATGGGATCGGGATCGAGTCGCGGATGGGATCGAGTCGCGGGATCGAGTAGCGAGATCGAGTCGCGGGATCGAGTTGCGGGATCGAGTTGCGGGATCGAGTCGCGGATGGGATCGAGATCGAGTCGCGGGATCGAGTCGCGGGATCGAGTC
>JAMHUH010000465.1:0-1603 GCA_035904925.1 Nannocystaceae bacterium | reverse complement strand
GATCCGCAACCCTTCGACCAAGCTCCACCTGCTCGGCGTGACTCGGCTCGAGCGGATCGCCGACTTTCGCACCTTCGGCGTGGTCAGCTTCGACAGCACCTCCCCGCTGCGCCGCGCGTGGATGGACAACAAGGTCAACTACTTCACGATCGACGACGCCTACACGGCGCTGCGCGTGCCCCAAGTCGACGGCAACGTGCGGCTGCAAAAGGCGATCCGCGCTGGCCTGGTCCAGCACGACCTCGCCCACGCGGCCGAGCAGAAGTGCCTGCGCCTGCTCGAGGAGTACGACCAAGGCCGGCGCCGCTCGGTCAAGCCCGTGCTCCAGGCTCTGCTCGACTACGAGGCGATCCACAGCCCCGAGGGCGATCGCCGCGAACCCTACGAGCGCATGCTCACAGACCGGCCCTGGAAGCTCTGCAAATGTGAGGTCTGCACGCAACTCGGCCATCATGTTGCGATGTTCCGCGGGGCCGAGCGCAACCGTAGGCGCGGCTTCCACAACGTCCACGTCTTCTACGAGCGATTGAAACTCGGCCTCGCCTTGCCTCGCTCGTCGATCGCCATCTCGCGTCAAGCAGAGCAGCAAATGCTCCGCCTATAACTCCATGCCACCCCGCATCGCCCGACTGACCGTACCCGCCCTCGAAGTGAAGCAGTCGCGCAGTTCGCGAATCTACACATTCGCGATTGATGGCAAACAAGTCTCGCAATTCGCCGAGGTTTCGCGAATCAAGCGAGTCGAGGAATTCTCGCTCGAAGGATACCAGCGACCCGAAGTCGTCTCTCACATCCAGGAGATTCGCGAGTACATCGAAAGCGACGCGCCGATGATCCCCAACAGCGTCGTCGTCGCTTTCGACTCGCGCGTGAAATTCCACGCCGCGACCGGCAAGGATGTGCCGACCGGCGCCAACACGCGAGTCGGCACGCTCGAGATCCCGCTCGGCGACATTCGTGGCGCGGGTAAGGTCGGGTTCGTCGTCGATGGCCAGCAACGGCTCGCCGCGATCCGAGGCGCCAAGGTCAAGCAGTTCCCAGTGTTGGTCTCGGCGTTCATCACCGACGACGTCCGCCAGCAGACCGAGCAGTTCATCCTGGTCAACGCGACCAAGCCCCTGCCGAAGGGGTTGATCTACGAGCTGCTTCCCCACACCGACGCTCGGCTGCCCTCTGCGCTCCATCGTCGTCGGCTGACGGCGGCGTTGCTCGAGCGCCTGAACCATGACAGCCGCTCGCCGCTCTACGGCATGGTCTGCACACCGACCTCGCCGGACGGGGTGATTCGCGACAACTCGATGCTGAAGATGCTCGGGAACAGCCTGACAGACGGCCTTCTCTACGATCTTCGTGTCGCGGGGCCGACTGATCAGGACGCGATCGAGCCGATGTTGACCGTGTTGCGATCGTTCTGGGGGGCCGTCAAGTCCACGTTCTCGAGTGCGTGGGGGTTGAAGCCGCACCACTCCCGGCTCATGCATGGCGCGGGGATCGTGGGTATCGGAAATCTCATGGATCACATTGCGGCTCAGCGCAGTCGGCGAACTGTTTTGCCGAGTCAGCAGTTCTTCACCAAACACTTGGCGTTGGTGGCACCACACTG
>JAMHUH010000464.1:0-1631 GCA_035904925.1 Nannocystaceae bacterium | reverse complement strand
GGCTCAGCAGTTTCCGTTTTGGTGCGTGGCGGGGGTCAGCGTGGCGGGGCTCGAGCCAGCCGCGATCTCTGCCTCGCTGGCGAAGGGCATCCGAAAGACCTCGAAGAGCGGTGCGTCGCTCGAGGGGTCGTGAAGCACGTCGCTGACGAGCGCCTCCGCGACGCTGGCGGGAATACCCAGCTTGGCGGCGATCGTGTCATGCAGGAGCGCGCGGCGACGCAGGTGACCGACGACCTTGCCGAACATCCACGCAATGCGTTGCTCCGGGTCGGCCAGCTTGGCGGTGCCGACCAGTGCAGCCTTGGCCGCGGCTGCATCGACGAAAACGGCGAAATGCGCGTCGATGAAGGCGTTTTGCGCGGCCTCCGACTCGACGGTGGTCTTGTCGACGATCGCGAGCGCGAAGCTCAGGTGGGGCTCTGCGAGCAGTTTGGATAGCTCGGATTCGAGCTTGCCGAGGTCGGCCTCGGCGAGGCGGCTGGTCTCGGTTTCGATCGTCGTCAAGCCACGCGAGAGCTCGGCGAGCGTGCGGCCGACTTCGTCGACGTCGATCGGGTCGACGTCGAACTCGTGGCGAAGCAGCCAGTCGAGTTCGGCGATGCCGAAACCAGCAGCGCGGATGCCATCGACGAGTTCGATGAATCGCAGCGTCGCCGCGGGGCTGGCGAAGGGGTTCTCGCCAATCAGTCCGCTGGTCCCCGTCGTTCCAGCGAGCAGCACGAGATCGTGGATGGAGAGGCCGAGCGCGCGCGCGAAGTCCATGCAGCGCGAGAGCGCGGTGAGGTTGGCGAACGAGAACACGCCGCTGGCGAGCGAAGAACCCGCGAGGGCCGCAAGCTCGCTCTCGCTCGCACCGATACCCGCGAGCACGCGTACGCGCTGCGCGTCGGTCATGGTGACGGGCGGGGTCGCTTGGCCGACGAGCGTCGTACCGGAGGACACGAAGTCGGGCGCGCTGCCGAGCTCCTTGGCCAAGAAGCGACGCTGATGGAGGGCTCGGCTGCCGGTCTCGTATTCGCGGGCATCGAGCACGGTGGACCAGAACGCGGCGAGTTCGTCCCAGTCGAGCCGCAGGCGCTCGCGCAGACGCACGACGTCGGCCAGGGCGCGAAGGGCCGTGCGGTCGAGCGTGCCGCCGAGCGCGTCGCGCAGCAGCACGTTGAGCATGCGTGCGGGGATCCGCGTGGCGTGCTGCAGTCGAGTGAATCGATGGATGCGGTCGAGCGCGAGCGCGTCGAGAAAGGCGATGGTGGCGTCCGCGAGCGCACACGACTCGCCGAATTGCAGCGCGATCGAGCCTTCGGGGTTGATGAAGTCGAGCGAGAGGAGCTCGCGCAGCTCGTCGAGCGAGAAGCCACCGCGTACGAGCAATTGACCGACGTCACCATTCTCGTGCGTGCCATTGAGGATGCTCACCCAATGGTTGGGGCCGGCGGCATAACCCCAAAACTCGCGACCATCCTCGAATGCCGTGACATAGGCACCCCGCACGATCGAGAACTCGGTCGCGGACAGGCCGAGCACGTCGGCTGCGATCGCGTCCTCGTCGAGTTCGGCCGGAATGATGTGGAGGTAGCGCCGCATGACCTCGTGGCGAGGGACGCCGAGGTGGGCCAAATAGGTGCGTGACT
>JAMHUH010000463.1:0-9745 GCA_035904925.1 Nannocystaceae bacterium | reverse complement strand
AGCGCGACTTGCCCAGCGCCGTGCCGGTCGAAGAGCTGAGCCAGCTGCTCAACACCCAGCGCGTGCCCGAGTTCGAAGCCCAAGCGGTGAGCGGTGAGGGCGTGTTCGACACGCTCAAGGCGCTCGCCAAGCAAGTGCTGACCGAGCTCCGTAAGGGCGGCTGAGGCAAGGGCGGCTGAGGCAAGGGCGGCTGAGTCCGCGCTCGCGACTCGCCGCCTCTGCTACTCGTCTCGAAGTCGGGTGGGAACGCGACGCAGGTTGTGCGATGCGTGGCTGGTTCGAATCGAAGCTGTGCGCGCGGCGCTAGAACTCGCGCGCTATCGTTTTCACCGCTCGTCGAAGCTCTATTTGGGGATGTTCGCCACAGGCTGGCCTGTGTATCATCCCGACCTATCGTCAACCGGACGGCCGATCGGCTGACCCACAGGAGACCCGCGCACGATGGAAGTTGGTTCCCCCGAATGGATCGAAGCTTCGCTCGCGAAGCTGGAGCAGCTCGAGCAACAGCGAGCCAAGCACGAGCACGCGATCGAGACCGTGAAGGAGCCGATGACGCTCCGACGCCACACGGACGAACTCGGCCGGCTCGACGCGGAGATCAAGGCCCTCTACGCACAGCTCGAGGAGTTTGCCGAGGACGACGAGGACGAGGACGAAGGTGACACCGAGGCCGAGTCTGCCCCGCTCGCCTCGCCCCGGACCGTCGGTGACGACACGCTCTCGGCCCCGCACGTGGCCGCGCCCGCGATGCCGGCCTCCCCGCTCAGCGCTCCGATCAGCCACGCGCCGGCCTTCGTGCCCGCTTCGGCCCCCACCCCTGCTGCGGTGCCCGTCGCCGTCGCGGCACCGAGCTACGACCACGACGACGAGCCCAAGGGCGGCGCCGGCAAGTGGATCGCGATCGCGGTGGTGGTCCTCGCTGGCCTCGGCGTCGGCGGCTTCTTCATGATGCAGAAGCAAAAGACCGACGATCAGCCGGCCCAGAACGCGGGCGGCTCGGGCGAGGTCATCAAGGCGGCCGAGATCCCCGACGACACCGAGGCGCCCAAGGCCGCCAAGGGTGCCGACGTCGATCGCACGCCGACCGAGAACGCGGGCGCCGGCACGAACTCCGGTTCGGGTAGCAGCGGCGGCAGCAAGAAGGACACCAAGAAGGACACCAAGAAGGTGATCAAGCTCGGCGAGGGCGAAGATCCGCTGGGCTGAGCTCGAGCCAGCGCAAGGTGACCTCGCGGGCCCTGGCCATCGCCAGCGGCCCGCGTTGCAATTGATGGGGAGCGACGCGCGGCAGCTCGTCGATGGTCAACACCCGGCGACTCGGCGTCGTGCGGGTGTCGGCCGCTTCGCTGCCCGCACCCGGCACCAGCCGCGAGAGCCCCGTGCCACGCGAGCGGGGCAAGTGATGGTAGAGCGCACGCTCGTCGGGCTCGAGCGCGCGCAGGCCCGAGCGATCGCTGATGCCACCGTCGGCGTGCAGCCGGCCCCCGACCCGCACGGGCCCGAACATGCCCGGCAGCGCGGCGCTGGCTCGGATCGCGGGTCGCAGCGGACCTTCGCGATGCGCGACGGTGCGAACGGCGAGCAGATCGTGCGTGACCGGGATGAAGGGCACCACGCAGTCCTCGATCCGATCGACGCCGGTCGGGCCGAGCAGCTCGACGAGCAGGCGGTCGAGCTTGCGACCGCGCAGCAGACCCAGGCGCGTGCCCGGGTCGTCGTCGCGGCCCCAACCTCGCCACGAAGGATCCCAAAAGTCCGCGCGGCGCAGCTCGTGCAAGGCCGCCGCCAGCTCGCTCGCCGGGATCCCGCTGGCCCACAACCCGCCGGCGATCGCCCCGGCCGAGACGCCGATCACTCGCCGCGCGCTCAAGCCCGCGGCCTCGAGCCCGAGCAGCACGCCGGTGTGGGCGAAGAACCCGAAGAAGCCCGAGCTCAAGACCAAGGTGAAGGGTTCGCGGGCCAACCACGCGGCGTTGCTGGTCATCGGACCCGCTTTCGATAGCGCATCCGCCAGACTCGCTGGCCTCGCTCGAGCGTCTTGTCTTCGCGCCGGCTGGCCGCGTCGCAGGGGTTCGTCCGGCAAAAGCTCCACGCCCCGACCAAGTTCTCGAACCCGAGCGCCGCGGCCTCGGGCTCTTCGAGCTCGGCCATCGCCTCGAGCGCGAGCTCGAACACGTCGCTGGCGAAGTGCAGCTCGCCGCCCTCGACCAGCTGCGCGGCGATGACCTCGAGCAGCCCGGGCTCGACCACCCGCCGCTTGCGGTGGCGCTGCTTGAACCAAGGATCGGGGAAGAGCAGGTGGAAGCGATCGACGCTGCCGGGCTCGAACACGCGATCGAGATCGACGTTGAGGTTGACGTAGCCGAACGCGAGGTTCTGCGTCGCGAGTTGCTCGCATCGCTCGCGCGCCAGCTCGACCATGACCTCGCGGATCTCGAGCCCGACCACGAACCAGTCGGGGTGTCGCGCCGCGAGGTCGAACGAGAACTGGGCGTCGGCGCAGCCGAGCTCGACCTCGACCCGATCGAAGCGCTCGGGAATCGCGATCGGCTCGGCGCGAGCCGCCAAGAAGTGGGCACCGAGCGGGTTGACGTGCTGCCGGATCCCTCGCACGAGCGCCGCTCCTTAGCAGACCCCCCGGCCAGTCGCCCGAGCCACCCCGCCTTCGAGCCGAACTCGCTCGTTCGGGAAAATTACACAATCGAGTTTTAGGCCCTCAATCGGCGTTCTGGATGACTTTGGTGAACAGTCGGCCCTGCGGCCGTTAGATTGCCCACGCTCGTCGGTCGACGCGTGGCTCGTGCGGCTCGCGCTCGATGCGTGAGGCAAGATCGTCGCGTGGCGCCCCTGACCTCGGACCAGCACGGCATCGAGAAGAAGCTGATCGGTACCTTGCTGGAGATGATGATCCACGAGCTCGGCAACCCGCTGCAGAGCCTGACGATGTTGGTCGAGCTCTCGCTGGTCGGCCTGCGCGAGACCGATGGCTCGCCCGAGCGCGCGATCGCCAGGCTCGAGCGCGCGTTCGAGTCGACCGATCGATTGCAGCGCCTGGTCCACGCCGGAGGCCGCGTCGGGCGGATGTTCGAGACCGACTCGACTCGCAGCTTGGCCGACCAGCTCGATCCTCTCGTCGATCTCTTCAACGGCTGGCTCGCGCGTCGCCGCGTGAACCTGGTCCGCGACACCAGCCCGATCGACGGCGCGCTCGCGGCCTGCGTGCAAGTCCAAGCGCTCGCGTGGCTGCTGCTCGGCGCCGGCGAGGCGGTTCGCAGCGCTCGCTTGCCCGCCGCGACCTTGCTGCTGGTCGGGCGGCGCGAGGACGGCATCCACGAGCTCGCGGTGATCCTCGAGCAGCCCGACGGGACCCGCATGCGCCAGCCGAGCGAGCCGGTGAGAAACGCCGCGTGCATGCTCGCGTCCGCGGGTGAGCTGATCGAGCGACCCGACGGCGAGGTGACGCTGCGCTGCCGCTCGCCGGGCCCGAACTGATCCCGCGAACTGATCGCGGAGCTCGATTCTCGCCCGAGTCGAGCTCGCGATCCGCTACCCTGATCAGGATGGCGGGCCTCGCCAGGATGTTCGCGTCGATCGGCACCTTGCTGGGCTTGATCGCGCTCGGCGGCGCCGAGCTGGACGCCGCGCCGCCAGTCGTCGAGCTGCGCGGGACGAACCAGCTCGACGACTTCGACGAGCATGTCGACAACCATTTCGAGGCCGACCTCGAGCTGATCTTGGCCGAAGACAACGTGCTCGATCGTCCGACGATCGCGGCCGACCTGGCCGAGCGCGCGCGTTGGACCATGCCTGCGCCGCTGGCCGGACCGCTGCCTCGATGGATCCGCCATCGTCCGGCGCCGCGCGAGACCATCGAACAGATCGCCCTTCGTCACGGGGTCGAGGCTCGAAAGCTCCGCGAGTGGAACCACCTCGACGCCGACTTTCAGCCGAGCTACCAGCGCGGCCAACCCAAGTCGCTGGTCGTATGGGCGAACCAGCTTCCGCCGCCTCGCCAAGCGCTCGAGCTCGAGGTCGGCGAGGGCGACACCTGGGCCGAGCTCGCGCATCGCTACGGGGTCGACAGCGCCGATCTGCGGGCGTGGAACGTCGCCGACGCGGGCCGCGAGCTCGACCTCGGCGAGCGGCTCACGGTCTGGATCGATCCGATCGTCTACCAGTCGATCGTCGAGGATCCCGAGCCCGACTCGCCGGTCCGACCTGGCGCGCACGGAGTCGGCGATCCCAACCACGGCGCGCTGGTGGCCGGGGTCCAGATCCCCGCGGGCGAGCATTGGGAGCTGCGCTACCCCAAGTCCGCGTACGGCACGACCTTCGCGATCCGCAAGCTGATCGCCGCGCTCGACGACTTCGCCGAGGTCAGCGGCTACGCGCGCCCGATCAAGCTCGGGACCATGAGTCGCCCGCGCGGCGGACAAGTCGGGCATCACCACTCGCACCAGAGCGGCCGCGACCTCGACATTCGCCTCCCGCTGCGCGAGAGCGTCCCGGCCAGCCTCGCCCCGACCGCCCGCCGCGTCGACTGGGCGGCCACCTGGGCGCTGATCCAGGCGTTCGCGCGGACCGGCGCCGTGCAGGTGATCTTCCTCGACTACGCGACGCAAAAGCGCGTGCACAAGGCCGCGAAGGCGGCTGGCGCGAGCGACGAAGAGCTGGCCGCGCTGCTGCAATGGCCCTTGGGTTCGGTCTCCAACCAGGCCTTGGTCCGCAACGAGCCCGGCCACGACCAACACATGCACGTGCGCTTCGTCTGCGGCCCCGCGGAGCCCGAGTGTGTCGATTGATCCGCCGAGCCCCGAGCGCGCCGAGCCTTCGGCCTTCCGCCCGAGCTTCGATCTGCGCTTGATCGTGCTGGTCATCGCGCTCTCGGCCCCGCTCGCGCTCGGGGTCGAGACGCTGCTGCGCAAGCAGGTGCTCGGGCGGATCCTCGGGCCCGATCTCGACGAGGTCCGCGGCTTCTTCTCGCCCCAGACCACGCGAGCCGCCTGGGTGATGGTCGGGGCGACCCTGGTCGCGGGCTTGGTCGGCGTGTTGGTCACGCGCGTCGCGATTCGCCGGCTCGCGCGCGAGCCCGATCCAGCCGCGCGAGCTCGAATGCTGCGCGATCGCTTGTTGTTGCTGACCTCGATCCCGCAGATCCCCGCGATCGCGGCGACCTTGTGCTTCATGGCCGGCTCGCGCCTGCTCCCGGTCCTGATCGCGATGGCGATCTCGACCCTCTTCGTGCTGGTTCAGGGCTTCGCGGGCGAGCGCGAGCTTCAGAAGCTCTCGGACCCGTCGGGCTCGGCCACGGCCCCGCGCTCGAGCACGCTCTCGCGATAGGCGTGGGCCCGCGCCCGCATGATCGCGCCGATCGGGCGCAGCTCGACCAGCGCGTGCCAGGGATCGAAGGAGATCGTCTCGACGTAGTCCTCGACCGCCCGACCGCGCTCCGAGGCGACGGCTTGCTGCGGGATCACGACCTGGGCCAGCTCGTGAAAGGGCGTCGGCCAGACGACCGACGCGTCCTCGATCGGCGTGGTCGCTTCGTCGACGAAGAACTGGGCGCGGAGCCGATAGCGGATCGGCCCGGCCTCGAGTCGCGCGATCAAGTCGTCGCGCAGGGCGTCGGGGCCACGGCCGTGCTTGGCCGGCGCCTCGCTCTCGGGCACGAGGTCGAGCTTGACCGCACGATCACCAAAGCGCAGCGGCGCCGCGGTGTAGAAGCGGCCCGCGGCCATCGAGGTGATCTTGGGCATGCCGAGCACGCCTTGGACCACGCGCAGCGCCTCGAAGAGCCCGAGCGAGCCGATCAGACGCGGCAAGAGCCACAGCGGCCCGTCCTTGGCCGCGCGGACCAGGGCCATGAAGTCGTCGGGCGTGCCGGTCGAGATCGCGGGCGTCTGGATGAACAAGAAATCTTGGGTGAGCGCCGACTCGAGCCCGGGGATCAGCTTGGTCCCCGGCACGCCAACCAGCTTGAGCGCCACGCCGCGGACATCGGGCTTGCTGTCGGGGGCTCGCTGGCTGCTGCCATTCGAAAAGCGCAGGTAGGCGGGCCAGATCTTCGCCGCGGCGAAGGGGCCCACGCGCAGGGCCTCGGGCAGCTCGCCGACGACGACCTCGGCTTGGACCCCGACATGCGGCTTGTAATGGAGCACCCGGCCTTCGTGTCCGGTCTTGGCCTTGCGGGCCCGCGCCAGCGCACGCAGCTCGTCGGCGTAGCCGCGATGGCGGGCGTCTTCTTCGGGAGGAACCTGCTCGGTCCAGTCGGTGCTCGCGACGATGGGCATGGCGGGCCCCGCTACGCGCTGCCGCCGTGAAGGTTACTCGATGAACCAGCCCGATTCAGACCTGACCCCAGACCACGTTGCCCGGCGCGTCGACGTCGTCGCTGCGCAAAAACTCGAGGTGCAGACGCAAGAATTCGGGCCCATCGATCGCCTCGGCGCCCGCGTGATCGAGCTGACGAAACATTCGATCGGGGTCGCCGGGCAGCGCGAAGGCGTGGCACCACGCCGCGTATTCGGCGATGCCGATCGTGCCCTGGCCACGCGCGAGCAATTCGAATTGTCGCTCGCACCAGCTGGCCAAGCTCGGGGCCTCGACCGCGTCGGCCCAAGCGAGAAAATCGGCGAAGGTGACGCCCTCGGCGTGCTCGGCCCGCTCGCGCAAGCCGGCCCAGAGCGCCGCTTGCCCGGCTTGGGCCGCGTCGCGCAGCGGCGCCGGAGCGGAGCCGATCGCGTCGGCCAGCTTGTCGCCAAGATCGAGGAAATCAGCTTTTGTGAGGACGCCGTCGACGTCGGTGTCGAATACTCGGAAAAGATGCCGCAACTTTTGATTGCGATATTGAGTCGACATGATTGGTTGTAAAAAAACGCTAGCAACCGCACAAACGAGCTGTCAAGCGAATTGCGGGGCACGCCGCGACCCTCCCCGCGATTGGGGGCGACGGACAATCGGACAATCGGACAATCCCCCGAGTCGGGTCAATCGTCGTCGTCGCCCTGCGGCAGCGCGTCGTTGGGCGCACTGCCAGCGGGCAAGGCCAGACCCGTGGCCCCGACCGGCGTCTCGGGCAACATCCGGCGAAACATGCCCTCGCCGTGGCCGCCTTCGACCAGCGCGAGCCGACGCGACTTGGCCTCGCTGGCCAGGCGCGTGCCCGGGAACGCGGTCGTGGCCTGGGCGTAGGTCTCCGCGGCCAGCTGCCGCTCGCCGAGGTGCTCGTAGGCCTGGCCGAGATGAAACAGGTAGACCACGCGGGCGGGGTTGTAGGCGAGCGAGCCGAGCCCACGCTCGAGCAGGGCCGCGGCCTCGCGCGGCCGACCCATGCGAACCAAGCAGAGCCCTTCGAGCGCTCGCCAGGCGTCGGCGACCAGCTCGCGATAGCGCATCGAGACCTCGCGCAGGCAGTCGTCGCGATCGCTGCGGATCTCGGCGAGGCGCGCCTCGTCGGGCGTGGCCCCGAGGATCGCCAGCTCGTGCCGACCGAAGTTGGCCAGCGCTTGGAGGTGAGGCGAGAGCCCGGCATCGTCGGCGCCATAGACCTCGCGGGCTTCGTCGAGCCGCCACTCGGCGACCAGCAATCCGCCGAGCTGGGCGCGAGCCAGCCATTGGCGCTCGATGCTGACGGCCTCGCCCGCGGCCGCGAGCGCCAGCTGCTTGCGCAGGCCCATCTCGATCTCGCGCTGCTGCCCGGTCGCGATCGCGTGGCGGAGGTTCTCGGCCGCGTAGAGGGCTCGGTTGTGGCGATCGCGACCGACCAACCAGGCGCCCAGCGCCGTCCCGAACGCGAGCGAGAACAAGGCCGCGATCTCGCCCTCGCAGCCAGGCAAGAAGATCGCCGTGGCGATCAGCCACCACTCGGACCTGCGGCGGGTCACCGGCTCAGTGTAGCCTGTCGAGCCCACCTTGGTCATGGGGCGTCCGTCGACTCGTCCGCGTCGGCGCTGGGCAGCGGTGGCAGGCTCAGGCCCTCGAGCGGCGCACGCATGCGAGCGGCGCGGCGAGCTTGCAAGGTCGCGATCACGCGCTGGAGTCCCTCGTCGTCCCAGCGACGGCCATCGTGGCGAGCGCCCTTGCCATGGTTGCAGCGCGAGCAAGCGATCGCGAGGTTGGTGAGCGCATCGCCGCCGCCATGATTGCGCGGGACGATGTGCTCGAGCGTCTCGCGACCGAGCGGGTTGCCGTCGAGATCGATCGCCAGCTTGGCCTTGCAGTGGATGCACTTGCCGGCCAGGACCGTTCGATCGCCGAGCCGCGCCAGTTCGAAGCTCGAGTCCGTGGCTGCGCACCAGAGCAGGAGTCGCCGCGTCCACCCGGCCATCGAGCGAACCTTAGCAGCCCGCAAGAAAGCGAACGCGAGCGCGACCCCGCGAGCTGGGCTCGAAAATTTGGGCGACGGAGCGAATCGGTGGATCTGAAGAGCATGACCGCTCGCCCTCGCCTCGCCCTCGCTCTGCTGCTCGGCTCGCTCGTCACCACGCTCGGCGTCACCCCGGCGCACGCCGCCGACAGCCTCTCGATCCCGCTCTTCAGCGATCGCAGCGAGGCGCTGTGGCCGATCGAGGTCGGCATGGAGGTCGTCGACCTCACGACCGGCGAGGTCGTGGTCCCGCGCCGTGAGCTGGTCGTGGCCGATGGTCAACACACGACCTTTTCCGAGGTGATCGCAACCCCGCGGGGTCAGCGGGACTTCGAACTCGCTCTGACCGTGCGACATCACGCCGAGGGGGCGCTCGAGTTCGAGTACGACCTGGCCGTGCGCGAGGCCGCGTTCGAGGACCTGACCTGGAGCGACTACCTCCTCAACCGGCTCGCCCTGGCCCCGCGGCCGCTCGTGGGCCCGGTCGGGCTCGCTGCGGCCCGCGCCGACATCGTGGAGACCAAGCACGAGGCGCTCGAAGAGCAAGTGACGGTGGGCAGCGATCGCTACGCGATCCGTCTCCACGCACGAAGCCTGCGCGGTTGACACCGATGGGCGCGGCGGCTAATCCTTGGCCCGAACTTTCCCCCTCCCGGCCTCGTCAGCCGGCCGATGCTCGCGACCTCTCGGAGTCACCACATGTCGAATCTCTTCTCGTCTCGCTCCTCGTCCTCGCTGCTGCGGTTCGGCCTCGGAGCACTCAGCGTGGGTCTGCTGGCCTTGTCCCTCGGTGGTTGCAAGAACAAGGACTACCCCAAGTGCAAGAAGGACAAGCACTGCAACGTCGAGCAAGGTGAGAAGTGCGTCGACGGCATGTGCCAGAACTGCGTCGCCAGTGACGAGTGCCAGGGCAAGGGGCCCAACGGCGAGAACTGGCTCTGCGTCGAGAACCGCTGCACCGATCCGGCCGAGGCGGGTGGCGCGAGCGGGCAAGGCTCGCCCTGCACGAGCAGCCTCGACTGCACCGGCGGCCTCGTCTGCATGGCCGGCATCTGCGACTACTGCCAGGCCGACATGGACTGCCCGGCCGGCACCTGTGATCTCGGCACGGGTCTGTGCGCCGGAGCCTCGGGCGCGGGCGCCTGCTCGGTCGACGACGACTGTGCGATGGACGAGATCTGCGACGGCGGCATGTGCATCTTCTCCGGCGACTACGGTGGCGACGGCGAGATGGTGTGCAACCTCAAGGCCGTGTTCTTCGGCTTCGACAGCCCGCAGCTGACCCCCGAGACCCAGACGGATCTCAAGGCGGCCGCCGACTGCATCAAGAACGAAGGCCGGCTCGTCTACCTCGAGGCCCACGCCGACGGCCGTGGCACC
>JAMHUH010000462.1:0-3193 GCA_035904925.1 Nannocystaceae bacterium | reverse complement strand
CAGCAGGCTCAACAGGTGGTCGCACAACCGGCCGCCGGTCGACGCCGTCGCCGCGGTGGCCGTCGCCATCGCAATCGTGGCCAGGGACAGCAGCCGGAAGAGGCCGACGACTGAGCTCGGTTCGCGCCGACGACATCGCGTCCCACCGATGCCCTCGATCACGGGCATCGGCGTGAACGGTGGAGTAAGCGGTCGGCGATGTGACTTTGCGTCCCGCCGGTCTGGTGCCGCACACGAGCCGGCTCGGCACGAGCAGCGCGAAGCTCAGCAACTAGCGTGCGTACGAGACGGGCGACATCCGGGTCTATTGATTTGACGTAGTGTCGGGGGACTCATCATGCGAGCCCAACCCGCACGAACGACGATGGTGATCGCCGCGGCGCTGCTCGTAGGCGGCCCCGGGCTCGCCCAAGCCCGGCCCGCGCGGCCTGATCCGCTCGCTGTGGAGGCCGGCTGCGAGCGCTATCGGGGCGTGCCGGTCGGTGCCAACGACTCGACCCAACAGTTCGAGCTCTCGGTCTGCCCGGTGGCCGAGGGCGTGCGGGCGAAGGTCCAGACCTCGAGCCTCGTGAGTGGGTGGAGCGTGCGCGCGAGCACGGGCAGTTGGGACGCCGCTGGCCGCGTGCTGACCCTGGTCGAGACCGAGTTCATCGAGTCGCGGCCCGAGCCCGGCTGGCGCTTTTGTCTGATCGACGAGCTCGTGCTCGAGAAGACCGACGAGGGGCTCGAGGGCACCTACGTGTCGCGGCCCTGCGACGATCGGGCGGAGCTGAGGCTCGAGCGGCTCGAGTCGGACGCAGCGCCGACACCCGGTTCAATCGATGCCGGCTCGGTCGACGCCCGGCCCGAGCTCCCGCGGCCGCCGACGCCAGCACCCGAGGTCACCCCGACCATCGAGCCGACGCCCCCGACCGCGGGTGGCTGCGCATGCTCGGCCGCGACCTCGGCCGGCGGCGAGTCGCTGATCGGCGTTGCGATTCTGCTCGCGGTGGCGAGGGTCCGACGCCGTCGCCTCCCTCGCTTGGTCTGACGGGGTGCGTGGAAGGGCCCCGGCCGCGGCCGAAAATGGCCAGCTAGCCGCAAATGGCCAGCCATTGAATGAAGAGCATCCCGTGGGGGAGTCGCCGCCAAGCCCAGAACGCAAAACAGCCCGCACCGCCCACTCTCTCTCGTTCTGGGCCACTTTAGCTTTCTCGCCTCGCTCTTCGCTTCGGTCGCTAAGTCATCACCAGCTATCAGGATTTGACAAGAGCTATCCTCAGTTTTGGAGAGATCCGATCGCCCGAGCAGTCGCGCGCGCGCGCTACGCATGCCCGTGTCCGCACCCATCGCAATCGCAGCCGCGACCGCTACCTCGTTCTCGCTGCCGCGGCCCGTGTCCAAGGTCTCGATCGCCGTGTCTTCTACACAACCGAAGACGCGCTCGCGGGCGAAGAGTCGTCGGCCGGCTCGGGCACGCGCAACGCCGTCGTGTCGCGCATCGACCACGCCGAGGGCGGCGTCACTGCGCTCACCTTGACCATGCCGATCACCGGCGCGAGCGTGTCGGCGCAGCCCGAGAACACGTGGACGGAAGGTGCTCGGCCTCGGCACGCCCACGGGGATGATCTCGGTCGCCTGCGCAGCCGCGACCGACCCGAGCGATGCGACCCACTACCGGGTCTGCGTCGCCGTCTGACCTCGCGGCGTGAACAGCGTCACGACTCGGGATCGAATACGCATGCGGCGATCATCTCGCCATTACTGCCCTGCGGGAACCGTACGAGCATCACGCGGCGGTAGAGCGTTCCGACGTGTTCCACCTCTGCGAACTCGAACTGACCTGAGAGTCGTTGTGCTTGTTGGGCACTCCACCAGCCGGTGACGAACGCAATGCCGTCGGTGCTGACCGTGAGTTCCGCTGTACCGAGCCCTGTGACGCGCCAAAGCACTTGCTCGCTTGTTAGAGTGTGACCAGGTCGTGTGATGGTTGTGGAACTCATGAGACTGCGTAGCTGTCGCGAGTCCCTCGCGTCAACCAAGCTCGCCCGCCCGGCGCAGGGCCGGCGGGCGAGCGCAAGGTCACAAAGAAATAGTAACGACGCGCGAAGAGACCTCGCGGCGAGCCGGGATGTACATTGGCGCCCAATGCGTGCATTCGCTTTAGCTCAATAGGGCACCGAAGTGAGCGCAATCGAGCGCGGCTATATATTATTACTTGCGGAGCGTTAGCGAGCATTCTGCAAGTGATAATGCTACACAGCGGGCCGTTGACGGCTTGCGGGGGTCAAAACGGTCGGCTATTGCTAACTGACAAGTGATGCCATGAGAATTCAGCAACTGATGACAGTCGAAGATCTCGGGCGATTGCTGCAACGCAGCAAACCGTCCATCTACCAAATGCGCACGCGTGGGCAGATTCCGACCGAGTGCGTGGTCGTGCTCGGGCCCAAGTCGATCCGATTCAAACGCGCGGCGATCGATCGCTGGCTCGAGTCGCTGCGC
Source organism: Nannocystaceae bacterium (assembly GCA_035904925.1). Classification (GTDB taxonomy): domain Bacteria; phylum Myxococcota_A; class Polyangia; order Nannocystales; family Nannocystaceae; genus Plesiocystis. Next base: position 709 of record JAMHUH010000462.1, on the reverse strand, counting down.
GGCGAGGGTTGACCCATGGAGCCGGTGCACTACCTCGAATCGATCGCCGCGCTCGCGCAGCAGCCCCGCGCGTGGAAGTGGACGCCCGCCCACGCGGCGATCGTCGCAATGCTTTGGGGTCGAGCGCCGAGCACCATCGCCGTGCGGCCTCGGGTTCGCGTCACGCAGGCCGAGCTATCCGCGTGGCTCGGCGTAGGCCCGCGCCACATTGCCGGGCTTGTGGCGAGCCTAAAGGGCGTCGCGTTCAAGGTCGAAGGCGAGGGCGGGCAAGCGCGAGGTTACGTGCTGCTGCGCCCGACCGAGCACGAGACCGCCAACGCGGCGGTGCTCGCCGCCGAGCGCACGGAAGCCGAGCGCAAGGAAGCGCGAGCCGGTCGACGGTCGGCGCCGCGCAAGTCGAAGGGCGAGCAAGCCGGCGACTACCGCGAGCTCGCCGCTCGATTCCGCGATCGAGCCATCATCGCGCGCCAGCTTCAGACCGCGTTCGACTCGCGCGAGCTGAAATACACCGGGCCCGAAGTACACGTCGACGAATTCGCTGCTGCCCCGCGAGCGTGGGCCATCATCGAGCCTCACGTCGACCTACTGCACTGGCCCGTTGCTGCGCTCCCAAGCGTCGGCGATCCCACACTCGCCAAAGCGCAGCACGCCGCGCTCGTGGCCGCGTACCGACTCGGGGCGGGTCAATCGATCTCGCGGCTGGGCATCC
>JAMHUH010000461.1:0-2536 GCA_035904925.1 Nannocystaceae bacterium | reverse complement strand
TAGACCTTCGTCGCGGCGTCGAGGTCGTCGATCACCGCGTCGTCGATCGCCTCGAGCACATCGCCCGGCCGCAGGCCGAGCTCGTGCGCGATCATTCCGGGCTCGACCGTGGCGAAGACGAAGCGGCTCTGCGTCGGGTCGAAGACGAGCACGGCATCGTCGGCGAGCATGCTCGGGTCATCCCAGAGCGTTCGAGCAAATTCGGCGTCGATGATGCAGGTCGTGCCTGCGCAGTCGATGAACGCGCCTGGCGGTGGCTTGATCACGCCGGTGTCGCCGGCGGTGTCGGTGCCATCGGTGCTGTCGGACTCGGTGCCGACCTCGTCGTTACCGCCCGCGCCCTCACCGTTGCACTGGTAGGGATCCAGCTCGGGGCAGTCCTTGAAGGGCGGCGGGTTGACGAACGTGCAGTCCCCCTTGCACTCGTAGCTCTTTTGCCCGGGGACCTCGAGTGCAGCAAAGGTCGTGTCGCAGTCGTGATCGTAGCCAGCAGGGACGAGTGACACACACTTGTCGCGGGCTGCCTTTTCGAGCTGCGCACGCAGCTGATCATAGTCAGCAGCGGGAGCTTGGTCCGTGAGGATTTGTTGCTCGGCGTCGTTGAAACAGATGCAACCATTTGCTTCGCCTCCCTCACCGTCGAGGATCGGCTCCGCCGCCTGTGGTTGCCCGCTTGGCCACATCTGCGCGCCTGCGATTCGGCGGCACCAATCGACGCCCGGCGTGTAGATCTCGATGCAATAATCAGGGATGAGGCATCCCGGCGCGCTCAATGACACGGTCATGCCGAGACCGAGCGCGAGGAGCAGGAACGAAGCTTGCGTGCGTGCCATGGTGATTCTCGGACTCATTCGCAGTGAAGTTGAGGCGGAACGAGGAAAGCCCACTTGTTTTGCCAGGCCCAGTAGGTTCCCCCTATCCAGAAGCCCGAGTCGTGCTGCTCTTGGCACTCGTCCCAGTCGAACTCGAAGAGCGCCGACTGCCGCTCGCACTCGTCGAGCAGGAGGTCGTTCAAGTCGTCGTGGAGCGACCGCGAGTCGAACTCGTCTTCGGTCATGCACATGCAAGCCGAGGCCACGTGGCCCTTCTCGAAGTCCCAGACCTGATGGCTACCGCCGTCATCCCAGTAGCCGATCGTGTTCATCAGCAGCATGCACGCGGGCTTGTGCTCGGGCTCGGGCGCGACGGTCGTGTCGTCGTCGCCACACGCAGCCGCGGTAGCGAGACTCAGCGCCGCGACGAAACCGAGCAGCCGAGCCCGCGTCATGCCTCCGGCCTACCACGGCCGCGAGTTCGCCCACAACTTGGCCCTTCGGCCACTCTGAGTTCCGGCCCGTTCGGGGGCCCTCGGCCGAGGTCTCCGGGATTGGGCGAGGTCGCCAGCTCGGCTCAGCGTCGCCGCCACTTCCCACTCGTTCTCGTACTGATCGCAGAGCAGCACTTCGAACTTCGAGAACGCATACCCCCTTCCGCTGCTCCTCGCGGCTCAGGACGTTCTTGTTCGACAAGTCCTCGATCACGGGTCGCGAGTTGTAGCGGTCTTCGGGATCCTGATCGCCGACGGGTCAACGCCGGCCCTTCCATCCGCTCGCGCGGCTCTTGAACCACCCGCACGGGGTCGGACTGACCGCCACGGCCCATCGATCGCGGGCCGTGTCGTCATGGCGCTGCTCCTGGGCGACGAGGGACTCGTGGTCGACCGTCAACGTCGGTTCAGTCCGCGGCGACCAGCTGGGCGCGCGAGCTGGTCCCGAGCCCGTAGACGAACGCGTAGGCCAGCTCGGCCTCGTCGAGCTGCTCGAGCAGCTCGCCGTCGAGCGCCCGGCTCGGTCGCCGGATCAGCTCGATCGCCCAGTCGCCGTCGAGCTCGTCGAAGGCCAGCGACGAGTCGATGACCAGCTCGGGCAAGCCGCCCGCTGCGAGCGGGACGGTCGCGTCGAACTCCCGCCGCTCGCCCTCGGGCGTCTCGAACCAGCCGACCACCTCGATGCTGGTCTGGTCGAGCTCGAGCCCGGCCTCGGTCGTGATCGTCAGCGCCGCGGACAGCCAGTGGAGGCCGCAGTAGGACGAACCGCTGGCGTCGGAGCTGCCGAGCTCGAGCGTCTCGCCGGTCGAGAACGCCTCGATCCAGGGGCCGAGCAGCTCCGAGCTGTCGGTGATCGTGGTGTGCGAGCGCAGGGCCGAGTCGGCCTGCTCGTCGGCGCTCGGGCAGGGCACGAGCATCACCGCGATCGTCGCGAGCACGCCGAGCTCGACGCCGACCCGATAGCCGAGATCGGTCTCGAACACCCGCTCGCCGAGCGGCCAGAGCTCGGCCTCCTCCCAGTCCCAGTCCGAGGCGAAGCGGATCTTCGTCCCAGCCGCGGGCGTCCAGATCACCGACTCGAGCTCGACCTCGGGCTCGACCGCGGCGCCCGGTTGATCGGGCAGGCACCCCGCCAACCCGAGCATGAAGGCGAGCCCGAGCAGCCCGCTGGCTAGCAGCCCGCGGCGCAACCCATCACGACACCTCGCTTGGTCTTTTCGACGAGGGCTT
>JAMHUH010000460.1:0-34814 GCA_035904925.1 Nannocystaceae bacterium | reverse complement strand
GTCATCAGCGCGAGCAGGGCTGCTTGGGGGGCGCGCGAAACCATGGCCGCGAGCTTAGCAGGCGGGGGCGGGCTTTCGCGAAGTGAGAGCATTGCCGCACGACTTCGCGCGCTAGTGCTCGTCGAGACTCGTCGAAACGAGAGCGGAGACCCAGCCTCGCGGTGGGGTCGCGGGCGGGGACGAGCGGCAACTCGCGCAGCGGCCTCTCGCGCAGCGGCCTGTTGATATGCTGCCACAATGACGGCCATGCGCAGAGGCGACGATCTGTTCTGCCTCGAGCAGGGAGCCTGGCTGTGGACCCGCACCGTCGGCGTTCCGATCTACGACTTCGCGTTCGAGCGCTTCTTCGTCTGTCGACGAACGCCGCCCGCCACCGACGAGCTCGAGATCGTCGCGCGCATCGGGGCCTTCGACGACTATGCGCGCAGCTACGCCGAGTTGCTCGGCCAGGGTCTACGCCTCATCAACAGCCCAGACCAACATCTGCGTGCCACTCGGCTGCCGCGCTGGTACCCGCTGTTGGAAGATCTGACGCCCAAGAGCCTCTGCTTCGCCGCGGCCCCCGATCCCGAGCTCATCGAGTCCGAGCTCGGCTGGCCGGTGTTCATGAAGGGCGAACGGCAGACCAATCGGCACGAGCGGAGCCTCTCGATCATCGCTGGGCCCGAGCAGCTGCGCGCGGCCCTGCGAGCCTACGCCGAGGACCCGCTGCTGCGCTGGCAGGGCATCGTATGTCGCCGACTCGCGCCTCTGCGTCCGGTCGAGGACCCGGACCCACGGCGAATCCCGAGCTCCTTCGAGTTCCGCTCGTTCTGGTGGCGCGGCGAGCTGGTCGGCATCGGACGCTACTGGTCGCAAGGACGCGACTATGGGCTCACGGGCGCGGAGGAGCTGGCCGCCTTGACGATCGCCCGCGAGGCCGCGCGGAGGGTGGACGTGCCCTTCCTGGTCGTCGACCTCGCGCAGCAGATCGATGGCACCTGGATCGTCATCGAATGCAACGACGGGCAGGAGAGCGGCTATGCCGGTGTCTCGCCCTTGGCGATGTGGCAGGCGATCACGCGGCTCGAGGCTCGCGGGCTCGCGGACGACTGATACTCTGGCCCAAGCATGCATCGGCTCGCTCGAAGGAGCATCCACCCTCGTCGTCGCCCGGTGGGGTGATCGAGGCTGAGCGGCTGGAGGGGTCAGGCCCCGCCGACCTCCGAATTCATCCACATCGATGGCCACGGCGCCGACCTGCGCGGCCCGGATCCGGCGAGCGCCGACGGCCGCGTGACCATGCATTTTGTCCTGGTCTCGAGCTGCGATGAAGAGGGCGCGACCCACGAATATTCGCTCGCGCGCCGCGATGTCGCGACGGGAGCAACCGAGCGGCTCGCGTCTGGCGATTCGCGGGCTGAGGGCTCGATCTATCTCGAGGTTGGCGGCCGAATCGAGCGATTCGCCCCAGGCCAGCGCGAATCGATCTCGGCGACCTCGCCTCACCCCCCCGAGCGGCGATCGAGCAGGACCGGGAATTTCTGCCGCGCATCCGCGACCCGCGCGGGATCGATGTCGGCCAGCAGCATGGTCGCGTCGCGGCTGGCCGAGACCACGATCTCGCCCCAGGGATCGATGATGCTGCTGTCGCCGCTGTAGGCGACGCCCTTGCCTTCGCCGACCCGGTTGAGCCCGACGACCCAGGCCTGGTTCTCGATCGCCCGCGCGCGCAGGAGGGTCTTCCAATGCTCGCGCCGCCGCTCGGGCCAGTTGGCGATGACCAAGTAGAGGTCGGTGCGATCGGCCAAGGCCCAAAAGTCGTCGGCGAAGCGCAGGTCGTAGCAGACGAAGGGCGAGACCCACACGCCTTCGATCTCGACGGTCAGCGTGGCATCACCCGCGACGTAGTGCAGGTGCTCGTCGGCGAAGCTGAAGGGATGCCGCTTGCGGTAGCGATGCAGCTCGCCGGCGGGCCCGGCCAAGATCAGCGTGTTGGCCGGCTTGCTCGCGCCGAGCTCGGGCTGCTCGGGCACGCTGCCGCAGATCCAGACGCCGAGGCTGCGCGCTTGCTCGATCAAGAACGCGACGCTGGGTCCGCCGGGTGGCTCGGCGATCGCAGCGGTGTTCATCGAGAAGCCGCAGGCGTACATCTCGGGCAGCACGATCAAGCGAGCGCCGCAGGCCGCCGCATGAGCGAGCTGCGGGCGCAGCCGCTCGAAGTTGGCCTCGGGGTCTTCCCAGACGATGTCGGTTTGGAGGGCGGCGAGCAGCATGGGTTCAGCGCTTCTTGAGTGAGTGGAGCCGGCGCAGGGCTTCGTCGAGGACTGCGTCGCTCTTGCAGAACGCGAAGCGGACCAGGTGCTTGCCGGCCTCGGGATCCGAGTAGAACGCGGAGGTCGGGATCGCGGCCACGCCGATCTCGCGCGGCAGCATCCGGCAGAACTCGAAGTCGTCGGTGTAGCCGAGCGGGCGGATGTCGGTCTGGACGAAGTAGGTGCCGGCGGGGGTCAGCACTTCGAAGCCGACCTCGGCCAAGCCGGCGCAGAGCTTGTCGCGTCGGGCTCGATACTCGGCCAAGAAGCCGGTGAAGTACTCGTCGGGCGCTCGGTAGCCGGTCGCCATCGCGTATTGGAAGGGCGTGCCGTTGCAGAAGGTCACGAACTGATGGGCGCTGCGCAGCGCTCGAGTGATGCCCGCGGGCGCGCAGGTGTGGCCGATCTTCCAGCCGGTGAACGAGAAGGTCTTGCCGGCCGACGAGATGATGACCGTCCGCTCGCGCATGCCCGGCAGCGAGGCGAGCGAGAGGTGCTCGCCTTCGAACACGAGGTGCTCGTAGACCTCGTCGGTGATCGCGAGCACGTCGTACTCGATGCAGAGCGAGGCGATCAGCTCGAGCTCGGCGCGCGAGTAGACCTTGCCGCAGGGGTTGTGCGGCGTGTTGACCAGGATCGCCCGCGTCTTGGGCCCGAAGGCCGCGCGCAGCTGCTCGGGGTCGAAGCCGAACTTGGGCCCGCGCAAGGTGACCAGCCGCTCGTGCGCGCCGGCCAGCGCGACGCTGGCCCGGTACGAGTCGTAGTAGGGCTCGAACAAGATGACCTCGTCGCCGACCTCGCAGAGCGCGGCGATGGTCGCGTAGATGGCCTCGGTCGCGCCGGCGTAGACGGTGATCTCGGTCTCGGCGTCGTAGTCGAGCCCCCAAAAGCGCGCTTGGTGCTCGGCGATCGCCGCACACAGCTCGGGGATCCCGTGGGTCCGGCAGTACTGGTTCTTGCCCTGCTCGATCGCGTCGATCGCCGCGCGCTTGATGAAGTCGGGCCCGTCGAAGTCGGGGAAGCCCTGGCCGAGGTTGACCGCGCGATGTTCGATCGCGAGGCGGGTCATCTCGGCGAAGATGGTGGTCCCGAACCCTTGGAGGCGCGAGGTCAGCCAGGGCAGGCGGCGATCGGTCATGCCGCGCGAGTGTAGGCGGGGCTTGTGCGTACGGGGCGAAAATTCTCCGCCGGGCCGCGGGTGGACGACGGCGCGAAATCCCCTGCACGGGCAGCTGGCGTGCGTTTAGCGGGCGTTTCGCCGGGTTGGCCCGCTCCTCGCCACGCGGCATAGTCCGCGCATGTCGGAGCCACGCGATGTCAGCCAGTGGGCGGGAGAACAAGCCGGTGCCAAGGGCCGCGTGTCGACGATGGCCTCGGGCTTGGTCGGCAGCGAGATCCTCAAGATCGCCGCGGACATCCGCGAGCTGCAGCGCGGCGGCGTCGAGGTCTGCAACCTGACCGTCGGCGACTTCGATCCCTCGCAGTTCCCGATCCCGACCTTGCTCTGCACGGCCATCCAAGACGCGCTCGCGACCGGGCAGACCAACTACCCGCCCTCGAACGGGATGCCCGAGCTGCGCACGGCCGTGCAGCGCTTCTACAAAACTCGGCTCGGCCTCGACTATCCGATCGACTCGATCTTGATCGCTGGCGGTGCGCGTCCGGTCATCTATGGCATCTATCGGGCGCTGCTCGATCCCGGCGACGTGGTCGTCTATCCGGTCCCGAGCTGGAACAACAACCACTATTGCCACCTGCTCGGCGCGCAGCCGCTCGAGCTGATCTGCGGGCCGGAGAACAACTTCTTGCCGACCGCCGGCGATCTCGAGGCGGCCTTGCCCAAGGCTCGGCTGGTCTGCCTCAACTCGCCGCTCAACCCGACCGGCACCGCGATCGATGCCGAGGCCCTGCGTGGCATCTGCGAGGCCATCTTGGCCGAGAACCATCGCCGCGAGCCGCTCGGCGAGCGCCCGGTCTACCTGCTCTACGATCACATCTACTGGATGCTGACCTTCGAGGGCACCAAGCACGTCACCCCGCCCGAGCTGCTGGCCGAGATGGCCCGCTACACCATCTTCGTCGACGGCATCTCCAAGGCCTTCGCGGCCACGGGCGTGCGGGTCGGCTGGGCGGTCGGGCCGGTCGACGTGATCAAGCGAATGTCGGCGATCCTCGGTCACGTCGGCGCTTGGGCCCCGCGGGCCGAGCAGGTCGCGACCGTGCAATTGCTCGACGACGCCCAGGCCTGCGCCGACTACCACGAGGGCTTCCTCGCCGGCCTGAGCACGCGCTTGCGTCGGCTCCACGAGGGCTTCCAAGCGATGAAGGCCAATGGTCTGCCGGTCGACTCGATCCCGCCGATGGGCGCGATCTATCTGACCGTGCACATCGCCGCGTTCGGCAAGACCACGCCCACGCACCAGCCTTTGCGCAGCAACGAGGACATCCGCAAGTACCTGCTCGACGCCGCCCGCTTTGGCATCGTGCCCTTCGGTGCGTTCGGCATGGCCGAGGCTGGGCAAGGCTGGTTCCGGCTCAGCGTCGGTGCGGTGTCCGAGCAGGACATCATCGACGCGCTGCCGCGGGTCGATGCGGCGCTGCGCGCCTTGACCTGACGCTCGAGCGTCTACGCTCTAACCAAGGATCAGCCGAGCGGCGTACCGAGCTGCTCGAGCGTGGTCACCCACGCGCCGAAGTGCGGGCAGTTCGTGCGCAGCGTGGACAAACCGATCGCCGACGCGGCTGGGGCACCGACGCGGACCTTCAGGTTGTCATAGATCGGCACGTGCTTGACGATGCGCTTGCTCGGAGCCGTGGTCAGACCCTCGTTGATGTCCTCGGGGTCGAGACCTGCGACCTCTTGTCCTAGCGCCGCAATGCCCGGGCTCGAACCATCGATCCGCTTGGCGAGTTGGCCGAGATCGCAGTAGAGCAGCGTTTCGAATTCATGGACTTGGAGGTGGGGGATGAAGCGAGGGTCGCCAAGGTCATCCCGAAACGCGGCCTCCAACGCGGTGACCTTGTCGGCCCGAACTTTCTGTTTCGCCGCGATCGCGCGACCTGGAAAGTCGGCGGGGAGTTTATAGAGATCGATCATCGTGGTGAATCGACAGTCGAGGGCGCGATCTTCGGCCAAGAGCCGGACGAGGTCACTGCGGAGCAGGCCATAGTTGTTGATTCCCCCGCGCTTGTTGAGCTTGCGGTTGGTCACGACCACCTTGGGTTTGACATCGAGCATCCGAAGGGCGAGATGCGGGCCCAAGAGCTCCTTGACGAACTCGCGCTCCGACTGGCCCTCGACCACGACGTAGAGGCGCGTGAATTGCACCTACGGGTTTCCTCCGAATTGATCTTTCTCCCACAGTTGGCCGAGCGTGTACTCCTCCAACCAAGATGCGAGTGGGGCGGGTTTCAATCGTTCGAGGATCGTCTCACCCTCGCGTGGATTGGCGACGATGACATGGCGAGGCTCGACCTCGTCGAGCAAGAGCGAGGACTGGGTCGAGACCAGGATCTGTCCGCGGCTCGCGGCGTCGTGGAGCAACGAACCCAGCAATTTGATTGCGTAAGGATGGAGCCCCAGCTCGGGCTCATCGATGATCAGCGTCGCGGGCGGGGTGGGCTGAAGCAGCAAGGTCGCCAGGCAGATGTAGCGCAGCGTCCCGTCGGACAGTTGCGTGGGCGAGTAGATCATGTCGCAGTAGCGGTCCTTCCACCCGAGCATCACCTTGTCATTCTCGACCTTGAAGTGGAAGGCGCCGAAGAAAGGCGCGACCTGGCGGACGGTCTCCACGATCCGGTCAAAGTGCTCGGGGTGGGCGGTCGAGATCTTGGCGAGGAAGGCCGCGAGGTTGCCTGCGTCGACGTGCAGCGACTCGTCGTCGATCGCATTCGACCAGCCCATGACTCGGGCGCCGGGCGAGGTGTCGTGGAAGTGGTGCACACGCCAGCCCCTCAGCGTCTCGACGATCCACTTCTCGGCCGCCTGCCCGCGCGGATACCGGCGCGCGAATACACTCTCGCGCTGCCCGCTTCCCTTGTCGTAAGTCGAGGTGCCGTGCCATCCGCGAAAGGGCGCGGACTCATGCGCAAAGAACATCGTGCGATCATCGGCGCCGCGCAGCGTGAAGTTGAACTCGTTGCGACCGGAGACCAGATTCGCGCTGAACTCCGGCGTCACCTTCATGCCACGAAACAAGAATGCGTCCGCGCCACCGCGCTGGGCAACGTAGTTCTGGATCCCTTTGCTCGGATCCATCATGTGCCCGAGCATCTCGAAGAAGCGCACGAAGTTGGTCTTGCCCGAGCCGTTGGGGCCGATCAGCACGTTGAGCCCCGCGTCGAGCTCGAGCCCGTCGAGCGCACGTATCGACTTGTAGCCGCGCAGCGTGATCGTCTCGATCGGACCCCTTTTGTTCGTGTCGGTCATGCCGCCAATCCGCGTTCCTCTGATCAAGGCAAAGGGTCGAGCAGCGCCGCGCAGCCATCGAGGCTGGGGTTGGCGACCTGCGGCGGCATCGACTGCCCGCGATCGCCGATCGACCAGTGGCCCGCCAGCATCATCAGCCGGGCCGACGCGGTCTCGCCCGCGGCCTCGGGCAGCCGCGCGCTCGGGAGCAGGCGTAGCTCGCCCGCGCAGTCGAAGGGCGCGAGCGCGAAGGCGGGACCGATCCGGGTGTGATCGACGACCGAGCTCTCGTCGCGCCAGCTCGGGATGAAGGCCAGCTTGCCCGCGTCGTGGATGCCCAAGTGGATCTGGACCGGGTGCTCGCTCTCGTAGCCGCGCTCGGCGAAGATCAGGATTGGCCCGTGGCGCTCGGGGTCGACGAAGCCCCCGAGCTCGCAGCCGGCGAGCTCGGGCCCACAGGCGAGCGGCGCGGGCCCGCTGGCCAAGGGCTCGGTCTGCGTGCCCGACTCGCCCAGCTGGACCAGCGCGAGCCAGCGGCCGATCGGCTCGGGCTCGCTCGGGCTCGCGTCGGGCTCGCTCGGCTCGCTCGGCGCTTGGCCGAACACGAGCACGATCGGGCAGTCGGGGCCCTCGAGCAGCAAGAGCGCGTCTTGGGGCGCCTCGGCGCAGCGTCGCTCCGTCGAAGTCGTCGCCGGCTGCTCGGGCGTGGAGGGGTTGCGCTCGTGCGTCTCGGAAGTGGGCGAGACGCAGCCGCCCGAGACGAGCGTGATCGCGATGCAGCTCGCGAGCGTGATCAGCAGGCGCGAGCGAATCACTTACCGACGTCGACTCGCAGGGGCGCGCCCTGGTTGGCGACCGCGTTCGAGGAGCCCGGCAGCGCCTTGATGCCCCAGATCTGGCTGTCGCTCATGTCGCGCCCGAGCACGCCGTTGGCCCGCAGCTCGACGGTCGGTCGCAGCTCGCACTCGCCGGACACGAACTCGTCGGTCGGGAAGGGGCCGACGTGGATGTAGCCGAGCTTGAGCGTGGTCGGATCCTTGACCGCGTAGGTGACCCGGAGCTGGTAGACGCTGGTGTCCGAGATCAGCGTCTGGTCGATGCTGGTGACCTCGCAGTCGATGACCTTCTCGAGCCCGGGGTCGCAGAGGCGATCGATCCACTCGTCGAAGATCGCCGCGCCCTCGATGCCGTCTTGCTGATACTCGGGGTGGTTGAGCAAGTAGAAGTCTTGCAAACACTGCCCATAGAGCATCGTGACGACGATCTCGGTGGTGCCCGCGAAGGTGTCTTCGGACGCGATGAGCGGGTTCAGCTCGATCTTGACCGTGCCGAACTTGTCCGGCTCGGGATCCTTGCAGCCCGTGAGGGTGGCCATGGCGAGAAGGGCACAGCACACCAAGGAAGTCGTCGCAGGTCGCATGCCTGCGTAGTTTCGCAGACCGGGTGTCGCGCTCGCAAGCAACGCAATTCGCGGGGTCGGGGTGCGTCGGCCGTGTATCGCGAAAGCCTCGAAAAACCGCTCACGAGCGGTCTGCGTGGCGTTTTTACGACACCGGGGGTTGTGACAGCCGTCACCGGGACTCGCGGATCCGGCGTGTATCCTGTCCTGCGAGAAGTGCGCAGGCCGCGGGCCGAGCCGGGAGATCAGCCGAGATGTTCGAAGAATCCATGCCGCTCGCCAGCGACCGCCGAACCACGCGCAGCGCTTCGCCGCGGCGCCCGAACGAGCGCTCGACCAAGGCTCGAGTCAGCGCGCTCGACCTCGCCATCGATCGCACGCAGGCGTGGTGTCGAACCTGGTGGTCGCGGATCCATGACGGCGCGGCGCCTTGGCTGGTTGCGATACCCGACGTCGGACCGACCTGCGAGGTGCTCTTGGCCGACGCGCTCTTCCACGATCTTCGGGTCGAAGAGCGCGAGGGCATGCTGGCTTGGGTCCGCAGCGAGCAGCACCAAGACGGCAGCTGGCACGACGCGGCCGGCCAACCCGATCTCTCGCTGACTTGCTTGGCTTGGTGGGCGCTGGTCCAGTACGGCGCCGACGCGGACGAGCCCGCGCTCGACAAGGCGCTGCGTTGGGTTCACGAGCTCGGCGGCGCGCGTCGAGCCAACCTGACCGTGCGGCTGTGGCTGGCGATGTCGGGCGCGGTCGATTGGGACTGGGTCCCCGCGGTCCCCTCGGAGCTCTACCTGCTGCCCGAGTACACGCCGCTCTCGCCGGCACGGCTCTCGCCTTGGGCACGGCAGATGGTCACGGCCTTTCATCTGCTGGCCGAAGGTCCGGCCCGGCTCAACTTGGTCGACGCGGGTGACCTGCTGCTCTACGGCCGCGCGGGCGAGCCGGTCCCGCCGCGCCTGACCACGCCGGGGCTCGCTGGCGATCTGCTGCAGGCCTTCGACAAGACGATCAAGATGGTTCGCACGCTCCCGCGTGGGGCCTTCCATCGCCGCTCGCTCGCGCGGGCGCAGCGATGGATCGACGCCTCGCAGCAGGCCCACGGCGGCTGGTTCTCGATGCGGCCCACGCTCTACAGCTTGTTGGCCTTGCGGGTCATGGGTGCCCGCAGCGACGACGCTCGGGTTCGGCGTGGGCTCGACTATCTGCGTCGGGCTCGCGGCGTGGTCGAGGTTCGCGACGGTCGACGCTTGCTCGCGCAGGGGCTCAGCACGCGGCCGCTGGCCAAGGTCGCGCGGCTCGGCATGGTCGCGGGAGCCAGCCCCGGCGTGCCGATCGAAGGCGTCCTCGATCGGCTCTTGGCGACCGAGATCGCCCGACCGGGTCCCTGGCAGTTGCGCGCCGACACGGCGACCGGCGGCTGGCCGGTCGAGGCCGACGCGGACAGCCACCTCGATCTGCGCACGACCTGCAGCGTCAGCGAGGCGCTGCGTGGGATCGCCAAGGCGAAGCCGAGCACCAGCACGCGGGCGAGCATGCGCCGCGCGGCCGAGGTCATGCTCGCGATGCAAGAGTCCGATGGTTCGTTCGCCTGGTTCGAGCGGGGCGAGGCCGACGTCCCGCTCTCGCACTTGCCTTGGCGCGACGCCGATCAGCTCAACCTCGGCACGCTCGGTGACGACAGCCGGGTCACGCTCAGCGCGATGGTCTTGCGCGAGCTCGCGGCGCTCGGCTGGCGACGCGAGGACGACCGCGTGGCCAAGGGCATCGCCTGGCTCGAGCGGGCGCTGGCCGAGCAGGGCGCCGACTGGACGGTCTCGACCCTGACCGAGGTCCTGCGCGCCGCCGCGGTCCAGTGCCCGAGCGATCACCCGCTTCGCCGCGGCGCCGAGGCCTTGCTGCGGAGTCGGCAGGCCGAGGACGGCAGCTTCGGCGACGAAGTCGCGACCGCGCGCGCCGTGCTGGCGCTGCTCGAGTGCGGCAAGCCTTGTGTGCAGACCGTTCGCGCCGCGCGGCAATTGGTCGTGCGCGTCGAGCAGCTCGACCAGCTCGATTCGAACGAGCAGGACGCCGAGCCAGCCGCGGCCCGCGTGCCGACCGTCGCCAACGTCGAGCAGCCCGGCTTCGGGCTCTCGCCGCGGCTTCGCGATCCGAGCGCGGGCGTGCGCGACATCCATGCTGCCTTGCTGGTCTTCCGCAGCCGCGGCGGTCAGCTCGAGCCGATCTGAGTCCGACATCATGAACTCCGTCATCGATCCCGCCTCCGCAACCGCTCTTGGGCCCCTCGACTCCGACAATTCTTTCGCCGATCACTACGACGTGATCATCGTCGGCGCGGGCCTGGCCGGTTGCGCGCTCGCCCAGGCGCTGGCGCTCGCCGACCCGCACGGCCGCCGCTCGATCTTGCTGGTCGATCTGCACAAGGACGTCTCGCCTCGCTTCTCGGGCGAGTTCATCCATCCGCGCGGGGCCGCGGTGCTCGACGAGCTCGGCTTCTATGGCCGCTTGGTCGCGGCTGGGGGCGTCGACGTCGACGGCTTCGTGGTCATGGAAGACGCCAGCGAAGACGAGCCGGTCGTGCTCGCCTACGGCGACGTGCCGGGCGAGCGGCCGCATGGGATCTCGGTCCATCACAAGACCCTGGTTCGAGTCATGCGGCAGGTCGTCCGCGAGCGTCGGCAGGTCAGCGTGCGCGCGCCCTGGCGCGTGACCGAGCTGGTCCGCGACGAGCGAAGCGGCGCGATCGCGGGCGTGGTCTTGGCCGGGGCGAAGGGCGAGCGGCACGAGCTTCGCTGTGACCTGGTCGTCGCCGCCGACGGCAAGGCCAGCACCGTCCGCAAGCTGGCCGGGATCCCCGACACCCGCGAGAGCCTGGGCTTCACCGCCGGGCTCGAGGTCCGCAACGCCACGCTCGCCCAGCCGCTCCACGCCAACGTGCTGCTCGGCGGTCCCGGGCCGATGCTCTGCTATCCGATCGCCCGGCACCCCGACGGCAGCGTCGACTTTCGCCTGACCTTCGATCTCCCGCACGCGCTGCCGGCCAAGGGCCGCGAGCTCGGCGACTACTTGCTCGACGCCTTCGTGCCTTACCTGCCGGCGCCGCTCGGCGATCAGGTCGCGACGATCTTGCGCGAGCGCTCGCAGCCGGTCGAGATGGCGCCGACCTTCAACCTGCCCGCGCCGCCCGCGACGATGCCCGGGCTCGCGCTCGTGGGTGACGCCGCCGGCTGCTCACACCCGATCACCGCCAGCGGCATGACCATGGGTCTGCTCGACGCGCTCGTGCTCGGCGGCGAGGCCAAGCGCCGCGCCCGAGCCCCGCTCGATCAACCTTGGTTCGACGCGGGCAGCCTGCGCCGCTATCGGGCCGAGCACGATCGCTACGTGCCGACTCGGCAGGCGCTCGCCGACTCGATCTTCGAAGCCTTCCGCGGCTCGGGCACCGGCGCGCGCGGGATTCGAAGGGCTTTGTTCAGGTACTGGCGCAGCGGTGAGCAGCAGCGGATTCGCTCGCTGGCGCTGCTCGCCTGCGCCGAGCGTCGGCCTCGGATCTTCCTCACCGAGTACCTCAAGACCGCCGGCCATGTCGTTCACTCTAGCCTCGCGCCGCGACACGCCGCGCACTACCCGGTGAGCGACCGACTCCGGCAGGTGCAGGGGGCCGTGGGCCTCGCGGGCACCAAGGTCGGTCTGCTGGCCCAAGTCGCTTGGTCACAGGTTCGACCGACATGGCTCCCGGTCGGCTGACTTGCCAATCAACGCCCCGGTGCTCTAGGCTCGCCCCGTGAGTCAGATCCGGGTGCTCGTGGTCGACGACGACCCCTGGATTCTCCGCATGGTCTCCTCGAGCCTGGAGAAGAAAGGGACGTACTCGGTCGATACTGCCCGCGATGGGCAGCAGGCCCTTCGACGGGTTCAGGCCGCCAGGCCAGACATGATCATCACCGACGTGATGATGCCTGTCATGGATGGCTGGGCCTTCGTCCAGGAGATCCGCGCCGACCCGATGTTCGCGGACATCCCGGTGCTCTTCTTGACCGCGCTCGGCAAGGACGAAGACCGCTTGCACGCGCTCGGCCTGCGACCCGAGGACTACGTCTCGAAGCCCTTCCGCTTCGACGACCTCGAGCGGCGCGTGCTCAAGGCCCTGGCCAAGCGTGGCGGCGGGGCGAGCCGCGAGGACGCGGGCTTCGGCGGAGGCTTCGGTGGCGGAGGCGGTGGAGGCTTCGGCGGTGGCCAAGCGCCCGGCCGAACCCCAGCAGGCTTCGGCGGTCGGAGTCCGCAGCCCGGCCCGATCGCGCGAGGCTTCGGCCAGTCGACCCAATCGGGTGGCTCGATTGGCATGGGTGGCATGGGCGGCATGGGCGGCTCTGGCAGCATGGGCGGCCTCGGAGGCCTCGGCGGCCCACCGCAGCAGGCACGCTCGCCCCAGCCTCCCGCGCCCGATCCCGGCTACATCGACCTCGACGAGGCCGTGCCTGGCTACGTCGATCCTTCGGGCTCGGGCTCGTTCACCGGCGCGATGAAGCGGACCGGCCTGTCCGGCCGGCTCGAGCAGCTCGGCCTCTCGAGCTTGCTCGTCATGATGGAGATGGAGCGCAAGGACGGGGTCCTGCAGATCCAGCACGGCGAGGACAAGCGCGTCGGTCGGATCTTCCTGCGCCGCGGCCAGGTCATCCAGTCGAAGATCGACAAGGACGACGTCGCCCGCGACGGTCGGCATTGCGTCTACGAGATGCTGACCTGGCAAAAAGGCCGCTTTCACTTCACCGCGATGGACGTCGACATGGAGGACCAAGTCCAGACCTCGACGACCAGCCTGTTGATGGAAGGCGCGCGGCTGATCGACGAAGCCAACCGCTGACTCGGCCATGAGCGACGACGACGACCCATCCGGCCCCGGAGACGACAACCCCGCCCTCCAGACGCTCGACGACGATCGCACCGATCGCGAGCTCTCGATGGCCCAGCTCAAGCAGCGGCTCGAGGCCAAGCGTCTCGCAGCCGCCCGCGGCGAGGCCGAGGATCCGCTTGCGACGCCCAGCAGCGCTCGCCCGCGCGAACGCGACGACGAGCTGCTCAGCGACCCGCCCGAGACCGACTATCACCTCGGCCGCCTCGGCGGCTGGCGAGCCGGACGACACCTGCGCTGGATGATCTTTGGCGTGTTCGGGTCCATCGCGATCGCTGGCGCGATCCTGACCTTCGTCCACGCCCGCCAACGCGAACACGATCGCCTCCACCCCCTGCCCGAAGTCGAAGCCACGATCGCCCCAGGCACCTCGCGCGAGATGACCGTCTCGGAGGGCCAATTCCGACTCGGCATCGCCCGCGAAGCCCCCTCGGTCAACATCGTCCACCTGCCCGACCGCGACATCACCCTGGCCGAGGGCGAGGACAAGGCGCAATTCAAGGTCGAGGTCTCCGCAGGAAAGACGACCAAGATCGTCGTGCTGACGGGTGGGATCGTCGAGACCCTCCACGACGGGGCGCAGCCCTTGCTTTGATTCTTTGGATTTGATCTCCACAATCAGCGATCTTCATATTCTGAGATCTGCACAATCAGCGATCTTCATATTCTGAGATCTGCACAATCAGCGATCCCGACCCGGTCCCCTCTCCGCGGCGGCGCCAACGTTTGCGAACTCGGGCGGCGGGGAATGTTGGCGTCCCTCCGAGGCGGACATTGGCGTTCGAGCACGAGTGGGGGAGCCGTGAAGCCCCCCACTTCGGGAGCACGAACACCCGCGCAGGATCCCCGAGCGATCATCCGCGCAGGATCCCCGCGAAGGTTCACCAATCTCGAGGCGCGAGCGCCTCCTCGAGATCGACCTCGTATCCGTACGTCTCGAGGATGAACTCGACATCGACCGCGATCTCGTCGCGCGCCGCAGTCTCGATCTCGCTCTCGGCCTCTTGAAGCTCCTCGTCGAGCGCGTTGAAGCGCTCGGTCGCAGCATGGGTCAGCGCGTAGACGGCCTCGCCCACGGGGGCCTCGCGCTCGATCGCCTCGCACAGGTCGAGCAGGATCTGCCGGCCCTTGGCGACCAGGTGATCGGGGAAGTAGCTGTCGGCGGTCATCATCGCCAAGAAGCTGTGCGCCAGGATGGCGGGGTTCTGGACCGGCATGGTCGCAGTAGAAGGTGTTTCGCGGCGGCAGGCAACTCGCTACCGTCGCCGAGTGCAGGACGCTCGGCGAAGCGGACTTCGAAGCCCGAGCCGCGCTGGCCGAGGCGCTGCGCGTGGGCGAGGCCCTCGCGGTGTCGGGCGACTTCTCGACGCTGCGCACGAACCCGCTCGGCGAGGCCCACCGCGACCTCGAGCGCGTCGCAGATCCTCGAGCGCGGGGGTGGCCGCTTCGACTCGACGCCGAGCGCCCGAGCGCGTTACCGTCAGCACCCCATGTCCAGTCCGGCACCAGTCGACGTCGGTGATGCGCTCGACGAGCTCGTCAACCAGTTCGCCGACCCGATGTCGTTCTTTCGCGAGCTGATCCAAAATTCGCTCGACGCCGGCAGCGACGAGGTCGAGATCGAGTTCGAGTTCGAACCCAGCGCGAGCGACCCCGACCAGGGCGCGATGATCGTGATCGTCACCGACTTCGGCGGCGGCATGGATCGCGAGATCATCGACAAGCAGCTGACCCGGCTCTTCTCGTCGTCGAAGGACGGCGACATGACCAAGATCGGCAAGTTCGGGATCGGCTTCGTGTCGGTGTTCGCGATCGCACCCGACGCTGTCTGCGTCGACACCGGCCGGGCAGGCGAGCGCTGGCGCGTGCTCTTCGGGGCCGACCGCAGCTTCAAGCGGCTCAAGCTCGACGAGCCGATCGAGGGCACGACCGTCCGCTTGATCAAGACGCTCGGCCGGCGCGAGTTCGAGGCCTTCGTCGCGCGCGCGCGCGAGGTCGTGAGCTATTGGTGTCGGCACGCGAACGGCGAGATCCGCTTTCGCGGCGAGGTCATCAGCGAGCCCTTCGGCCTCGACGCGCCCTTGGTCGTCGACTACCGCGACGAGTTCTCGCAGATCTTCTTGGGCCACCCCGGCGGCGCGACCCTGCACGGGTTCTACAACGGCGGGCTGACCCTGCTCGAGGCCGATCAGCTCCACCCCGGCTCGATCGCCGAGTTCCATGGCATCGCGTTCAAGGTCTCGTCGCGCTACCTCGAGCACACGCTCAGCCGCGACGACGTGATCAAGGACGCCAACTACGGCAAGGTCGTCAAGCGGGTCCGCGAGCTGGTCGTCGGCAAGCTGCGCGCCGAGGTGTTCAGGCGGATCGATCTCGGGCTGCGGGCCAAGCCCGACTCGGCCGAGGCCCTGCGCGACGACGAGCTCGCCTTCCTCTACGACGCCGCGCACTGGCACCTCCGCCACGGCGAGGGCGAGCTCGGTCGAGACCTGCGCAAGCTGGCCGCGGCGCGCAGCATCGGCGGGCGACTCTGGACTTGGGCCGAGCTGATCAAGGCGCTCGCGAGCGCCGAGCCGATCGTGTTCGCGGCCGAGGACTCGCCGCTCGCGGTCGAGATCGAGCGTGGCGATCGTCCGGTCCTGCGCTCGCTCGGCAGCGTCCGCGAGGGCGACGAGCTGCGCAGTCGGATCAACGCGGGCTTGATCGACGTGGTCGACGCGGCGGCCGGCCATGGCCACTTGCCGATCTGGATCAGCCAGCGCTTCGTCATGCCCCTCGAGCCGAGCTTGGCCGAGCGAAGCCGCTGGACCGGGCTCGCCGCCGCGCTCGAGCAGGTCCTCGACGACGCCGGCTACAAGGTCGCCAGCGTCCGCTTCGGTCGCTTCGCGGAGTCGGGCAGCCGACTCGGTGGACGGCTCGGCGTCTGCCAGCGCGAGTTCGGTGAGCCGACGCTCTGGGCCGAAGCCGGCATGCTCGGCAAGGGCCTGCTCGACCGCCGCCGCGTGCTGGTCGTCGACGCCGATCATCCCAGCGTCGCCACGGCGCTGGCCTTGGCCAGTCAAGAGCCCGAGCTCGCCGCCTACCAGCTGGCCAAGACCTTCTTGCTCGGCCAAGGCGCGATCGATCAGCAATCCGACACCAAGCTCTGCCAAGCCGCGATGCGCATGCGAGACCAACGATGTCCACAGCCGCAGACTTGATCGCGGGGTTGCAGGCGAGCGGCCAGCTCGACTCGGAGGGCGGCTTCTCGCTCGACCGCGAGAAGGCCCGCCAGAAGATGCGGCAGTTCCAGCTCGCGGATCCGCATCGCTATGTCTTGCTGCTGGTCGAGTGCGCGGCGCTGCGGGGCGCACGAACCATCGAGTTCGAAATCGACTCCGACGACATGCGCATGCGCAGCGACGCGGTGCTCGTCTGGGAGGACCTCGACGAGCTCTATACCTCGCTCTTCGTCGACCGCAGCGGCGCCGCGATTCGCAGCCGCCGCGAGCTGGCCCTGGCCTGCAACGCGGTCATGGCCCTCAACCCGAGGTTCGTCGAGATCATCAGCTACGGGCCCGATGGCGGGGTTCGAGCGCTGCTGCGGCCCGACCAGCCCGACGAGGTCGGCAAGATCGAGGGTCTTCAACCACAGGGCACGCTGATCCACGTCAAGGAGCGCTTTCGGCCCGGGCTCTTGGTTCGCTTCTTGCTCGACACCCAAGGCACGCTGCCCGAGGAGCTGCTCTTGCGCGAGCGCTGCAAGTACTCGGGTCTGACGATCACGCTCGACGGCGCGAAGATCAGCGGCGGCCTGCCCGAGCACCTGCTCGCGGCGGTCCACTTCGAGACCGAGGACTTGATCGGGGTCGGCGGCATCGATCCCCACCAGCTCGAGGGCTCGGGCATCGTGTTGATCAGCAACGGGGTCGAGATCGCGACCCACGAGCTGCGCGACAGCGTGCCCGGCATGTGGTTTTGGGTCGACGGCCGAGCGCTGCGCAAGGACGTCTCGCAGAACGACATCGCGCGCGGCGACCCGAGCTACGCCGCGATGCTCAGCGCGCTCGCGGGCGCCCGCGATCAGATCCTCGGGCGGCTGGCCGAGGCCTGGCAGACGGGCAAGTTCTCGGCCGAGACTCGGCCCAGCGCCGACGCGGTGTTCAAGCTGCTCTCGGGCTGCTTCATGCGCTGGGCCACCCACGAGTGGTTGCGGCCCGACGCGGGCCCGCTCGGTCAGCTCGCCGCGCTGCCGCTGTGGCGGACCACCGACGAGCGCTGGCTCGACTCGGCCAGCGTGGTCGCGCAGGCCGACGCCGAGCGTGGGGTCATCTACTCGCTGCGCAGCTACGAGGGCGTCGTGCCCGAAGGCTGGGGCCCGATCTTGTACCCCTGGTCGGGCGAGGTCGAGGTCGCCGCGATCGCGCGGGTGTTCGTCGAAGCCAAGGACCTGACCAAGGAGCTCGGCACCCGGGTCCCCGCCGAGCTGGCGCGGCGACGCTGGAAGAGCTGCCCGCACGAGCCTCGCCTCCCGCAGGGCCATTGGCCGGTGCGGATGCCCTTCGAGTTCGGCGAGCATCGGGGCGAGGTCTCGCTGCGTCCGGGTCGGCGGACCAACGTGCGGGTGATCGTCGAGGGCTGCCTGCTCCACGAGCACGAATTCGAGGGCCCGCTGATCGGCATCACGGCCGTGCTGGAGGGCCCCTACCGACCGATCGCCGACTACTCGCGGGCCCACCTCGACGCGACCTTCGCGACCGGTCTGCTGGCCCTGCTCGCCCAGATCCCGGCGCTGCTCGAGGCTTGGGCCAAGGTCTACGGGCTCGACGCGGCCGACTACGTGCGCGCGACCCTGATCGCGCTGAGCGATCCGACCTTGGCCGCCCGCTGGTTGGATGCGTTCGGGTACAAGTCGGGCAAGGCCCTCGTCGCGCGGCTCGGTGCGCCGGTCTTGTTGCCGCACCTGGGCCTCGACCAAGCCCAAGCGAGCATGGTCGCCCAGGTCGCCCGCTTCTCGACCCTCGATCAGCGCAAGGTCTCGCTGGTCGAGCTCGAGCGCGAGCGCCACGCTCGCGAGTATCAGCGCGGCAAGCTGCTGGTCGTGGATCCGGACGCCCTCTATCAGCCGGACGTCGCCGCGCTGGTCGTGCGCGCGGGCCCCGAGGAGCGCCGCCTCTTGCTCGCGGTGTTCGGCGCGGGCAACTTGCACGACGACACTCGCACCTTGGTGCGACAGCAGGCTCGGCGCGAGTTCGAGGCGCGGCCACGACTCTCGCCGATGCCGCCCAAGTCGAGCGTCTGCACCAGCGTCGTGGCGGTCTCGCAGGGCGAGATCCATGGCTTCGTCGGCATCGACGCCAGCAAGTTTCTGCGTGACGGGCCGGCCAGTCCAGCCATGGCCAAGGTCGAGCTCTTCGTCGAGTCGCGGCGCGTCGGCGAGCTCTTGCTGAGCTGCGAGTTCGCGGGCGTCCATGCCTCGCTCGAGTGGCCCAGCGCCGCGCTCAACGAGCAATTCAACGGCCTCGACTCCGGCGGGCCGACGATCACCGCGCTGCTCCATCGCGGCATCGAGCTGATCGTCCGCGAGCAGATCGATCAGCTCCGGCGACTCGAGCAGCGGCCGACGGGCGACCTTCGTCGATTGATCTGGGCGGTCGTGCTCACGCCCTTCCCGAGCTCGCGCCACTTCGACATCTGGCGTGCGCTTCGACGCGAGCACCCTGGCGATCTCGAGGCCGCGCGGGCCGGCTACTGGCCGATCTTCGAGCTGGTCGCCCAGTACTCGCTCGAGGCCGTCATCGAGGCCATCGACCTGCTCGAGACCGACGCTCGCCCGCGCACCCACGCGGCGATCGTCGAGCTGCTCGGCCCCGCCAAGCGAGCCAAGACCGACGCGCCGCGCGACTTCCAGCGTCACCTGCTCGAGTTCATGGTCGAGATCGAGACGCTCCCGCTCTTCGAGACCGCCGGCGCGCGGATGGCCAGCCTCGCCGACGTCATCACCCTCTTCGCCGAGGCCTGGACGATCCCGTGGGTCCAAGATCCGAGCCTGCGCAGCCCCGACGAGAGCGCGATGATCCTGCGCCTCGAGCCCGACGACTCGACCTGGCTCGGCCGGCTCTTTGGCAAGGACTCGCTGGTCGAGTCGAGCGCCAAGCTGCGCGAGCTACGAGAGCGAGCGCAGTTCAGCACTCGCCGCGCGCTCGGGCGGATCGAGCTCGACGCGACCAGCCGGATGATCAGCGTCGACTTCGAGGTCGATGGCTTCGACGGTCAGCTCGGCATCCCGCCCTGGCCACCCGGCGAGTCGCCGATGGCTTCGCTGACGATCTGCCACCAACGCCGCGTGGTCGAGACCATGGAGATCCACGCGATCTTGCCGGTGCTCGCGATCGTCGACGACGAGCGGGTCGAGTTCGAGGTTCAGTTCGCCAAGGTCGATCGCGCCAGCTCGCGCATGGCCGCGCTGCGCAAGACCTTCGACGCGGTCCTGCGCGACCAACTGCTGGCCCGGCTCGCCGCCGCCTACACCGAGCTGGCGCCGGGCGGGCGGACGATCGCCTGGCGATGGATCAACCGCTACTGGCAGCTGACGGCCGAAGGCGCGGGCGACGAGCCCAGCCGGCTCGGCGACATCGGTCGGCGCTTCGCGGCGCTGCCCGGCTTCGTCGACGTCGATGGTGAGCCGCGCAGCCTCGACGAGCTGATCGGTCGCTACCAGGCCGCGGGCGTGCTGCACACGCTCGAGCGCAAGACCTCGCTCGGGTTCGCGCTGCGCGAGCCGGTGGTCTTGCTCCGACCCGAAGACCAGGCCGTGATCGCGGCGCTCTTCAGCAAGCGCTGCGACTACGCCCCGCTGCTCGACGATGCCCAGGTCGGTCACGAGCGTCGGCTCGCGGCCGCGCGCGCGCCCTCGCTCGACACGCTGCCCGATCCGACGAGCGTGCTGCAGCGGATCGAGGTCGCCAAGCACGGGCTCGAGGGCGCGCTCTGGCTGCCTGCCGAGTTCCCTTTCGACGCTGGGATCGTCATGGTCAGCGATGGCCGCGTGGTCGAGCGCATGGCCTCGCCGCTCGAGCCGCTGCCCGTGCAAGGTCTGGTGCTCGGCGAGGTCGGCAGCGATCGCCGCTTCGAGCGAGCCGAGCTCGACGCCCACCAGCGCCGCTACCTGATCGCTCGGGTGGTCCACGTCTACTCGCTGCTGCTCAATCAATATCAACACGAGCTCGATCACCCCGAGCGCGTCGACACGCTCGAGATCGAGCAAGCTCGGCGACGGGCCCTGCGGATCGACGTCCTGCGTGCGGCCGCGCTCGCGCTGGCCAAGCGTCATCGTCGTGGCGTGCCCGAGGACGAGCTCGAGGCCAACCTGCGCCAACGCCTGGCCGAGGTTCCGCTCTTGCGCCTCGATACTGGCCGCCTGATCTCGATCGCGCTCGCGCACCAGGTTCGGCCGATCGAATTCAACTATCTCGAGCTCTGGGATCAGGCCGACTCGACCAGCGAGCACCACGCCGATGTGCTGGCCGAGGTCGAGGCGAACATGGCGGAGGAGCTGCGCGCGAGCGAAGCGGGCGAGGTCGACCAAGCGCTCGAGCTCGACCAAGCGCTCGAGCCCAACGAAGATCCCGAGCTCGAGGACCGACGCGGGCTAGCGATGCTCGCGGCGCTCTTCGGTGTGGCTGCCGGCAAGGCTGGCAGCGCGGCTGGCAAGCGATCCGACGAGAGCATGCGCGAAGCGCCGACCAAACCCGAAGCGCCGACCAAACCCGAAGCGCCGATCGAACCCGAAGCGCCGATCGAACCCGAAGCGCCGCCGGAGCCCGAGCCCGAACCCGAACCCGATCCCGTCGACGTCCTGCTCGATGCGATCCGCGAGGAGCTTCGCATGGTCCGCGAGGGCCAAGAGCACCTGCTCGCCGAGGGCTTGCTCGATCAGATCCGAGCCAAGCCGCGCCGCGGTCGTGGGGCCTTGGTCGAGATCGATGGCGCGGTCATCTTCGACAGCAAGCACCCCTGCTTCGTCCGCGCGCTCGCGGATCCGAGCGAGCCGGTCTGGGTCAGCTTCCTGGCCTCGGTCGCCTATACGGCGCTCAACCATTGGCAAGAAGCGGTCACCGACGCCGACGAGCTGGCCTTTCATGCTCGGCACGCCACGCTGCTGGTCTCGGGCGTGCTGAGCCCGGCCTCGGGCTAGCCGATCTCGAGTCCGTCGACTCGGGCACACGCGGCCTCGATCACGGCCGCGAGCGAGCCGAGCTCGGCGAGCGGATCGCCGGCAGCCTGACCGGCGAGCAGGCGCTCGCGCAGCGCATCGATCGCCTCGACCTCGACACCGACCCACGCGCCGAACTGACCGAGCAGCGCGCCGTCGCTCGGCTCGGGCGCCTGCTCGACCAAGGCCAGCGTGTGGTGGGCCAAGTTGAGCAGCAGATCGACGCCCTCGCGCAGCACGACGTCGAGCCGGCGCTGTTCGGTCGCCATGCACCACAGGAGTCGGTTGCGCAGCCGCTGGCTCAGGCCACGCAGCGCTCGCTCGATCTCGTGGCGCAGATCGGCGGGCGCGATCACGAGCGCCGCGAAGGGATCCTCGCCGTGCAGCAGCACGTGGTGGTCTCGCCACTCGGCCAGCTCGAGCGCTTGGACGTCGGCCGAGCCATGCAGCTCTTGCCGGGTGACCGTGCGCAGCTGGAGGCCGCCCTTCAAGGGCTCGCGCAGACCCTCGGCGAGCGTTGGGAGGCGGGCGCTCGGCAGCTGCTCGACCACGATCAGCAGCTCGAGCAGCTCGGCGCTGCCACGCAGGTCTCGCTCGCGCCGGGCCGCGCCACCGATCAAGCACACCGCCCGCAGCACGTCGGGCATCACCGTGACACAGGCCGCGAGCGCGGCGTCGACCAGATCGCGGCTGCGCTGGGGCAGCCAGTCGGGCGCGGGCATGGCCGGAACGATAGCGTCGAAGCGCGATGCTGGCGAGCGATCGGCGCGGCGCCTGACTCTCGCCTCGTCGCGATTGTCTCGTTAGCGAAACCCACAGCCCTGCTCGCGCTCGGGCGGCTCGTAGGGCGGTGGCCTGACGACGATCTTTGGATCGTTGGTGTCGTCGTCGACCGCGACCTCGGGGCAGCGGACCCGGCGAAACACGGTCGGGACGTCGCGCCACTCGGGCGCGTCGGCGTTGAGCAGCGACTGGAACTCCATCCGCTCGGGGTCGATCGTGCCCGAGAAGCGATCGAGCAAGTAGCCGCTGGTCGCGACCCCGCAAGCTCGCTCGTCGGTCCACGAAGTCGCGTCGAAGCGGATCGCCAAGCCCTTGGCCTCGCCGCTGGCGGGCTCGAGCACCGCGCCGCGATGGACCCAGCTGTCGCAGAGCGGCGCTTGCTGATCGTTCTCGCCGCCGTTCCAGAACTCGGCGTGGATCGAGCCGCTCAACAGCTCGCCCTCGCCTCGCTCGATGTCGAGGACGAACACGTACCACTGCATCACGTGGCGATAGAACACGTGGGCACGCCACTGGCCGCTGACCGGATCGCCGCACTCGGTCGCAGGCGGCGGGAGCCGAGCGCGCTGCTCTTCGATCGTCGCGCGTCCGAGCGCGGGATCGAGCAGGAGTCCGAGGGTCAAGGTCGCGAGCAAGATCGCGAGGCGGACGCGAGGCACCGAACGAGCATCGACGAGGCTCGGGTCGGGAGCAAGCCGACCCTGAAGTCGGCGATGCGTAGGCCGGGGCGTGATAGCTTCGATCGATGCAAGTGACGCGAGGTTGGGTGCTGATCGGCGCGCTGGCGCTCTCGCCCGCGGCTTGCGGGGCTGGCTCGAACGACGACGCGGCCGACGAGATCGGCAGCGAGAGCGAGTCGGGCGAGAGCGGCTCGACCAGCGAGAGCGGATCCGAGTCGAGCAGCTCCAGCGACGAGTCGAGCAGCTCCACCGACGAGTCGAGCGACACCAGCACCGACACCAGCGAGAGCGAGACCGGCGTCGAGCCGCCCGACCCTCGGCTCGAGGCGCTGATCACCTACGCGCCGCGGGTCTGGCTGGACGTCGCCGAGGAGTACTGGCCTTCGTCGGTCGAGTGGGCCTTCGCCGATCTGGTCCGCTTCGCCGACGGCGACGGCCAGTATTGGGTCCGAAGCGCCGCGCCGCTCGCCAGCCCCTCGGACGAGCTGCCCTTCTTTCACGGCGATCTCGACGGCGCGCCGGTCTACGCCTACTGGGCCGACAAGGGCGCGGGCGTGATCGACCTCGTCTACTTCTTCTACTACCCCTACAACCGGGGCAAGAGCGTGGTCGACACGATCTGGGGCAACCATGTCGGCGACTGGGAGCACATCACCGTTCGCGTGCTGCAGCAGCCCGATGACTCGCTGATCCCCGACCAGGTCTACCTCTCGGCCCACAGCTTCGGCGGCGCCTATGCCTGGGCCGACGTCGACAAGGTCGAGGACACGCATCCGGTCGTGTACTCGGCCTGGGGCTCGCACGGAGTCTGGAAGGACCCGGGCGATCATGTCTACCAGACCATCGGCACGACCGACCCTTTCTTCGACGTCTGCATCACGCTGGTCTGCACCGACCTCACCGACCTGACCAGCCAAGGCACGGCGTGGGACACCTGGCTGCGGGTCGAGGGCTTCGACTACTTCGCCCAAGAAGGGCTCGGCGAGAGCGTGTGGCCGGCCTGGATGAGCGATCAGTTCACCGATCCTGGCGCCGGCAACCCGACGGTCCCGGGCATGGGCCCGATCTTCCGCTGGGGCAACCCCGAAGACTGCTCGACGCTCGGCATCGACATCAGCGACCTGATCGGCGTGTGTCGGCTGGAGGACGGGCCGACGGGGCCGGTCTCGAAGAGCACGTGGGGCCCAGGGCTCGAATAGCCCGCGCGCCCGCCAATTGCCGTGATCGTGCCGCGATCGCATCTGCGCTCGACGCCGGTGGGGGCGCGTGCCAGACCGGAAGTTGGTGGCGGATCGCAACCCCAGCTCCGCGCGCGCTCGCCTGCGTCGGCGCCTCGTCACGATCCCCGCGATCGCGCTGGCGCTCGCGCTCTTCCTCGCGCTCGCGCCCCTGAGCCTGGCGCTCGCGCTGCTGGTCGATCTGCTTCGTCGGCGTCGCATGATCGCGCTGCGCCTGTGGGCCTTCGTCGGCGCCTACCTGGTCATCGAGGTGCTCGGCCAGGTCTTGCTCGGCGCGGTCTGGCTGGGCAGCGGCTTCGGCCGCGCTCGAGCACGCCTGATCCGCTCGACCTACGCGGTCCAGGCGTTCTGGGTCTCGCTCTTGTTTCGCGCCGCGACCTGGATCTTCGGCTTGCGCTGGCAGGTCGAGGGCGACGCCTGCATCGCGCCGGCGCCGATCGTCTTGCTGACCAGCCACGCCTCGGTGCTCGACACGCTGATCCCGAGCATGTTCGTCAGCCGGGCCCACGGGATCCCGCTTCGCTTCGTGCTCAAGCGCGAGCTCTTGATCGATCCTTGCCTCGACATCGCCGGGCATTGGTTGCCCAACCATTTCGTCGATCGTGAACCGAGCGACTCGCGGGCCGAGGTCGAGGCGATCGAGCGGCTCGCGGCCGAGCTCGCCCCGGGCGAGGGCCTGATCATCTATCCCGAGGGCACTCGCTTCAGCGCCGCCAAGCGGGCGCGGATCTTGGCCAACCTGGCCGAGCGCTCGCCCGAGCTGCACGCGCGCGCGGCCAAGCTCGAGCACACCTTGTTGCCGCGGGCCGGCGGCAGCTTGGCGCTGCTGCGTCGGGCGCCTCAGGCCGACGTCGTCATCTGCGGTCACGTGGGTCTGGGCGGCTTCGCGTCGATCGCCGACATGACCTCGGGCGCGCTGGTCGGGCGCACGATCCGGGTCGAGTTCTGGCGCTATCCGGCCTCGTCGTTGCCGGAAGGCGACGAAGCGCGGGCGGCCTGGATCTACGATCGTTGGGCCGAGCTGGACCGCTGGGTCGAGGAGTCGCAGTCATGATCTCGGGTGTCGCAGCAATTGGCTTGTTGGTGTGCGTGGTCTTGCTCTGGCTCGTCAGCGTGGCGATCCGAAACGTCAGCATCGTCGACATCTTCTGGGGCCCGGGCTTTGCCTTGGTCGCGTGGACGATCGCGGCCGAGCGGGGGTGGGCGTTGACGCCGAGCCAGTGGCTGCTCGTGGCCTTGGTCAGCGTCTGGGGCCTGCGCCTCGGCACCTACCTGGCCAAGCGCAACCTCGGCGCGGGCGAGGACCATCGCTACGCCGCGATGCGCTCGCGGATCGGCCCGCGCTTCGTCTGGCTCAGCGCCTTCACCGTGTTCGGCCTGCAAGGCGCGCTGATCTGGGTGATCGCGCTGCCGCTTCAGGCGGCCCTGCTCGAGCCCTCGCCGCGATCCTTGGGTGTGCACGCGGGCGTCGGCGTGCTCGTCTGGGCGATCGGCCTGACCTTCGAGGCGCTCGGCGACGCCCAGCTCGCCCGCTTCAAGGCCGACCCCAGCAACGCGGGCAAGATCATGGATCGCGGGCTGTGGCGCTACACTCGGCACCCCAACTACTTCGGCGACTTCATGATCTGGTGGGGCCACTTCCTGGTCGCGCTGGCGATCGGGGCCCCTTGGTGGACGGTGATCAGCCCGGCGATCATGAGCTTCCTGCTCACGCGAGTCTCGGGCGTGCCGATGCTGGAGAAGGCGATGAGCAAGCGTCGGGCTGGGTACGACGACTATGTTCGTCGGACCAGCAGCTTCTTTCCTCGTCCGCCGCGCGAGTGAGGCTGGGGCATCGCCGCTGGCTGCGAGGGCTGGCCGAATGACGTAAGCTCGCCCGGCAATGCCGAGCCGCTTCAGATGACCAGCGCGAACGACCCCCACGCGGCCGACAATCGCCAGTATCACATCGGCCTCCGGCCGGGCGACGTGGCCCCGAGCATCCTGATGGTCGGCGATCCCCAGCGAGCCCAGCGGATCGCCGACGAGTTCCTCGACGAGCACGGCTCGGCCTTCTGCGAGCGCGAGTTCGTGACCTTCACCGGCCGCTACCAGGGCCTGCCGGTCAGCGTGATGGGCACGGGCATGAGCGCGGCCAACACCGAGATCGCGGTCATCGAGCTGTGTCAATGCTTCGAAGATCCGACCCAGATCGCGATCGTGCGCGCCGGCAGCTGCGGGGTGCTGCGCGAGGAGATCGACCTGG
Organism: Nannocystaceae bacterium; assembly: GCA_035904925.1. GTDB lineage: Bacteria > Myxococcota_A > Polyangia > Nannocystales > Nannocystaceae > Plesiocystis. The sequence goes on along the minus strand of JAMHUH010000460.1, from coordinate 8,664 downwards.
GCGATCTGGTCATCACCCGCGCCGCCTACCGGATCGAGGACACCAGCACCTGGTTCACCGGGCTCGGCTACCCGGCCAGCGCTCACCCCGAGGCCGTGATGTCGCTGCTCTGGGCGGCCAGCGATCGCGGCGTGAAGCACCACCTCGGCATCACCGCGACCGCGCCTGGGTTCTATGGCGCGCAGGGGCGCGAGGTCGCGGGCTTCAAGGTGCGCGAGCCCAACGTGCAAGACCGGCTCGCGCGCGAGGGGGTCTCGAATCTGGAGATGGAGACCTCGACCTTGCTGACGCTGGCCTCGCTGCGCGGGTTTCGGGCGGGGGCCGTCTGTGCTGCGTATGCGAATCGGCCGCGCAATACCTTCATCGAGGAGCAGGACAAGCATGTCGCCGAGGCTCACTGCGTTGGGGTGGGGCTCGATGCTCTGGTTCGGATGGATCGATTTGCTCGTTCGCGGGGGGGAGTTGCGGGATGCTGGCATCCTGGGTTTGGGGTGGTTGAATAGGGTTTTGTGGTTTTTCGCGATGGTTTGTTCGCGGTCATTGCTTGGCCGAAGTGGGGGGCTTCGCGGGGAATATTGACGCCCCACCGCTCCGCTTCCCCACTTGTGCTCGAACGCCAATGTCCGCTCGGGTGGGACGCCAATATTCCCCGCCGCCCTGGTTCGCCTACGCTCGTGTTCGCCCGGTGGCAGGGACCGGGGCGGGGAGCCCAGAGTTGGAGATTTGGAGAGTCGGAGAGGGAGAGGGGAGAGGGGGGAATTGGTGTAGTTGGGAATTGGAAATTTTGATTTATTTGGCGAGGAATTCTTGCAGGTCCGTGGTCAGGGACGAATCTTGGGTGCGGGTGGCGATTGTGGCGAGGGCTTCGCGGACTTTGGGGTCTTTGGCGCTGCCGATCAGGGCGGAGGCCATGGCGCGGTCGAGGTTGGGGTTGTAGCGGCCGGCTTGGGCTCGAGCGATGAATTCGGGGGTGGGTTGGCCTTCGAAGTGGCGTTCGTGCAGGACGTCGAGGGCTCGGGAGGCGACCGCGGGTTCGGGGTCGGTGAGGGCTTCGAGCAGGGCTTGGGTGGCTTCGGGCCGGACGTGGGTGCGCAGGGCGGCGACGGCTTCGACGCGGACGTTGGTGTCGAGGTCGGTGGTGGCGGTGATGAGGCGGGGGATGTCGCTGGCTTGGCGGGCGTTGCCGAGGCCGGCGATGCCGGCGGCGCGCAGGGGCGGGGTTTCGTCGGCGGCGGCTTGCAGGAGGGCTTGGTGCATCTGGGTGGCGAGGGTGGGGTCGGCGACTCGGCCGCTGACGGTCCCGATCGGATAGAGCAGGGCTCGCATCGACTCGGGCTGGTCGGCGGCTCGGGCTGCGGCGAGCAGGTCGAGCAGGAACTGGGCGGATTCGGGGCTGGGGGCGGCGAGGAAGGCGAAGCGGCCGAGCAGGAGGTTGCGCTCGGGCCAGCCGGCGGCGACGGGCTCCTGCAAGAGCGAGCGCATGGCGGCTTGGGCTTCGAGGGTCCCGGCGGCGGCGAGCAGGTCGAAGGCGAGCTGGCGGCCGTTGCCGCCGGCTTCGAGGGCGAGCGGGATGATGGTGTCGGTCTGCTCGGGCCAGCCGCGGAGCAGGGCCGAGGCGCGCGAGACGAAGCCTTGGCGGGGCAGCACGCCGCCGTCCATCACGTCCATGGCGACCTCGATGTCGGCGTAGGTCAGGCCCTCGGCGAATTGCCGGTCGAGCTCGCGCGCGGCGGCGAGCGGATCGGGGGCGGCGCTGGGGTCGATCTCGACTGGATCGGGCAGAGCCTCGACGTGGCCGAGATCGACGCGCAGGCGGACGAGCGTGAAGCGATCGTCGGCGTCGAGGCCGACCTGTTCGAGCTGGGCGCGGTCGTGCAGGTCGATGCGGACGGGGACTTGGTGCTCGTCGAGCTCGATCCGGCCCTCGCCGATCAGCGCGTGCTCGTCGATCTCGAGCCCAGGCGCGCTGTCGAAGCGGAGCAGCTTGCGAAGCTCGCGGGTGACCACGCCGGCTTCGTTCGGCGTGTAGACGACCTCGACCAAGCCGTGGCCGCCTCGGACCGCGCGCGGTTGGTCGCCTGCGATCGCCGCACGAAAGTCGACCCGGGCGATCACGCCGGCCATCAGCTCGCGGAAGATCGGCGCGCTCTCGGGCGCGAAGAAGGCTCGGCGAACGTCGCCGTCGGGGGCGATGAGCAGCTCGGCGTGGACGTCGACCAGCTGCGCGGCGTCGAGCTCGAGGGGCTCGCCGAGGACCGCGATCGTTCGGGTCGGGAGGCTCGGGAACCACAGCGACACGCGTGTGCCCTCGGGGCCCTTCTCGATCGCGGACAGGGCCAGCTCGCCGCGCAGCGAGAGGCCACCGCTGACTCGACCCGCGCCCATGCTCCTCGTCGCTCGCGTCTGCCAGTCGAGCGTGTAGACATGGATCTCGCCGACCTCCAGCCGAGGTCCAGACGCGCTCGGTTGCGTGTCCTGTTGGGCGTCCTGGGTCGCACGATCGATCGGTGGCGGCGAGCAGGCCACCGACCCCATGGCCAAGACGATCGCCAAGACGAGCGTGCTCGGGCGCACGAGTCGGCTCAATTTTTCATGCCCGAGAGCGGGACGTCGATCGCCAGCTTGGGCATCAATGGGACCTTGGCCGGACCGATCCCCGACCAGCGGAAGAGCTCCCACTCCTCGTCGTAGAGCAGGAACTCGATGTAGAGCGAGACGCGGCCGGAGAGGGTCGAGACCAGCAGCGAGAGCTCCGAATTGAAGCTCAAGACCTGCTTGTTCTGCTTGGTCTTGGCGCTCATCTCGACCTCGACCGGCAGCTGGATCATCAGCAGGTTCAAGGAGGCGCGGATGCCCGCGCTGACCAGGCCCGCGATCCCGACACCGATCTGACCGACGCCATACGCGGCGAAGAAGGGCCCATAGGACGTGCGGATGGCGAACTCGGGCTTGCTCGCGTTGCAGCTGCCGGCCTTGCCGCTCATGGTCAGGACCGAGCCGAACATCAGCTCGCCCCAGAGCTGGCCCGAGATCGGGACGCCGACGTAGATGTCGAAGCGAGGCTTGGGCTTGGGCAAGCTGACCCCGAAGCCCGAGCTGGGATCGCTGGCGAAGGTCGTCGCGACCTTCCAGCCTTCGGTCGAGAACAGGGTCTCGTCGAACATCTCGAGGTGGGCGTTGAAGCTGACCTGGTCGTTGCTTCCGACGTTGGACTTGGCCCAGACCGAGCCGTCGACGATCTGGACCTTGCCGCCGACGATCCACGCGTCGAAGCCGGTCTCGGCGTGGGCCTGGCCACCGAGTTCGCAGACGATCCCGTCGCCGTTCTTGCCGGTCGATCCGACCTCCCAGCCGAGCGCGTAGTCGTAGCCGGCGGCGAACCAGTCCTTGTCGCCAAAGTAGTCGCCGCCTTCCCAGTCCTTGCCGAAGGTCCGACCCGTCGAGCTCGAGCCGCGATCGAAGTCCTTGATCAAGGGCCAGATCTCGGCGAACGCGGCCTCGTTGGCCGCGAGCTTGGTCTCGACGGCGGCGACCGAGTTGGACGGGAAGGTGGCGCCGTCCTGCCAGGCCTTGCAGTAGCGCTCGTCGGCGAGCTGACGATCGAGCGCGGGGATCCCTGCGACGATCCCAGCCTCGAACATCTCGCGCGTCCAGTCGCAGCGGGGATTGTCGAGGTCGAGGCAGCTGCGCTGGCCGGCTTCCTTGCGCGCCCACTCGTCACGCAGGAATTTGCCGATCTTGCAGCTGGCCGGGCCCATCGCGTTCATCTCGAGCCCCCAGCCGTCCGCGCGCAGGCAAGGGTCCAGCTGGCCGGCGTTGTTCTTGGGCGTCGGGTTCGAGCTGGGTGTCGTAGGGGCGGGCGCTGCCATCACGCCCATCATCGCGGCACCCGAACGCGCGCCTTGGACCTGGTTCTTCACGTTGCTCTTCAGCGCTTCGTCGAGCGACTTCTCGAAGATGCCCGAGCCGAACTTGGCCTTGACCGCCGAGAACTGATCGCTGCCGCGCTCGACGTAGTCCAGGCCGAGTTCGAAGCGCTCGAAGGGGTCGCGGGTCTGCTCGTCGTAGGGCAGCACGACCACGCCACCTTCGACCTGCATCAACGAGGCGTGCTCTTTGTCGACCGTGGCCGCCCAGTTCTCGAGCAAGGCCCGAAATTCGGCCCGGCGCCGATCGTACTCTTCGGCTTCGGCGTCCGACATCGTCGAGGTGGCCGAGTGGAGGTGATCGTGCCAGTCCCACACGCTCGCGAACTTGCGGGTCGCGTTGCAGCCGTTGCCGGTGCACGTGCCGATCTCGTAGTACTCGTCGCCGGTGTTCAGCGCGCCCTCGAGGGCGAGGATCGCCGGAGTCGCGGCCAGCGGTTGGGTGCCGTTGGAGCGGACGAAGCGAGACCCGAGCAAGAAGAGGTCGTTCTTGGGGAACTTGCCGGTCGGGAGCGTCAGCTTGGGCAAGGCCTTGCCGCCGGTGTCCACGAGCGTGCGCCGAGCGACGCCGGGTGTGGCGTTCAGGTAGGCGACATCGAACACACACTCGCGGTCGCCCTTGCAGGCCGACGCGGCGTCGATGAAGCGGGTCACGTCGTAGCTGGACTCGTAGGCATACTCGGCGCAGCTCTCGACCTTGTCGCCGTTGGCCTCCCACTTTGGCTCGCGATGATAGGTCTTCGCGATCGCGGCGCTGATCGTGCTGACGCGGTCGACGGGGGCGGTCGCGGCCATGCTCATGCCCGCATGCGTGGCGAGGACGTCGTCGAGCTTGCGGTAGACCTTGGCCAGCTGGGCGTGACTCGAAGCGAACTTCGCCTTGGGCCCATACGCGAAGTAGCGGCCCTGCGTGAGATCCTTGGGCATCTCGCGCTTGCCGTGGGGCAACATGGTCAGCTTGGGGGCCGAGCTCGCCTCGTAGTGAGCCTCCATCGCGTCCTCGACATGCGGCTTGCAGATCGCCGCGTGCTGCTTGCCGCACTTGGACTCGACGTAGCCCTCGCTGACGCACGTCGCCGCGTCGGGCTCGGGGCACACGGCCGTGACCGGCGGCGCGGCGAGAGCCAGCGTCATGCCGACCAAGAACAGACCCGACGCCAGTGGAAGCAGGCTTCGTCGACGCATCGTCGTGCAGGCTATCAGCGAAGATCGACGCGATGCAACGCGATACGCGCTGGTCCCACCGGGACGATTGAGTTCGCCACCTCGCTGCGGCATCGTGGACGCATGCTTCGCCTCGAATTGCTCCCCTCGCCCGTCGTCCTGCTCGCTGCGCCCGCGCTCGCGCTGGTGCTCGCCTGCTCCGATGGCAGCTCGGCCGAAGGGACGAGCGACACGAGCGGCAACGATGAGATCGGGACCAGCACGAGCAGCGGCGAGTCGGGCAGCGAGAGCAGCGACTCCAACACGACCACGACCGACCCGACGACTACGACCGGTCCGACCACGGGCATGGGCGAGTGTCAGGACGGCGACGAGCAGTGCAAGGATGGCGTGCACCAGACCTGCGAGGGCGGGACTTGGCAAGACGATCCTTGCTTGGCCGGGACCTTCTGCGACGAGCTCACGGAGAGCTGTGCGCCCTGCGTCTGCGAGCCCGGCACGCTCGGCGACTGCAGCGACTCCGACAACATCGACACCTGCAAGCCCGACTGCTCGGGCTTCGAGCCGCAGCCCTGCGACATGGGCGTGTGCGTCGAGGGGGCCTGCGTCGACTTGGTCTGCGCGCCCAACCAAGCCAGCTGCGTCGACGACGACACCTTCCACGTCTGCAACGGTGACGGGACCGCGTGGGACCCCGACCAAGACTGCGATCCCGGCGACGCCTGCTTGGCCGGGCAATGCGTCAGCGCCTGCGAGCTGGCGGCGGCGACCAAGTCCAACGTCGGCTGCGAGTTCTGGGCGGTCGACATGTCCAACCTCCCGCCGCGCGACAAGTACACCTACGCGGTCGCGGTCTCCAACCCGAGCTTCGACGACGCGGCCGCGATCACCATCTACGATCGCAACGGCGGCAACGAGCAGATGTTGATCCAAGACAGCGTCGCGCCGCGCGACGTCGAGATCTTCAACCTCTCGGGCTCGCACGCGGGCTACACCAGCTTCTACAACGGCCAAGACGCGGGCTTCCAGGGCAACGGGATCAGCAAGGGCCGGGCCTTCCGGGTCGAGAGCAGCCAGCCGGTCATCGCGACCCAGTTCAACCCGATCGGCGGCGCGACCGCGTTCACGACCGACGCCTCGCTCTTGCTGCCGACCCACACGCTCGGCAACGACTACATCCACCTGGACTGGGATCGCGGCTATGGCAACGGCGCCTCGATGGTCGTGGTCGCGACCGAGGACGCGACCACCGTCACCATCACGCCCACGGTCAACACCGCGGGTGGGATCAACAACCTCCCGGCGATGACGGCGGGCGTGGCCACGCCGATCGTCATCGATCGCTACGACTTCATTCAGGTCAACGTCGACGACCTCAACCTGACCGGCTCGAGCATCGCCTCGGACAAGCCGGTCGCCGTGTTCGGCGGTCACTCCTGCGCCAACGTCCCGCAAGAGTCGGTCGGCGCCTGCGATCACGTCGAAGAGCAGATCTTCCCGCTCGAGACCTGGGGCACCGACTACGTCGCCTCGCGCAACCCGATCCGCGGCGGCGAGCCGATGCGCTGGCGGATCGTCGCGTCCGAGGACAACACCACGATCACCTTCGATCCGCCGGTCTCGCTCGGCGCCCAGACCCAGCTCGACGCCAACCAGTGGGTCCAATTCGATGACCTGGGCGACTTCACGATCTCGGCCAACGATCCGATCCTGGTCGCCGGCTACATGTACGGATGCAGCGCGGTCCAGCCCAACAACGGCTGCCCAGGCGACCCCTACATGGTCTTGATGGTCCCGGTCGAGCAGTACCAGGACGACTACGTGTTCTTGGTCGACTCGAGCTACGTGCAGGACTTCGCCAAGCTGGTCCGCCCGAGCGGCGCCCAGGTCAACGTCGAGTGCCTGGGCGTCGTGCCCGAGAACCGCTGGACGGCGATCGGCAACAGCGGCTTCGACTGGGCGACCATCGACATGAACCCGGGCGAGGCGATGTGCCAGCCGGGCACCAACCAAGCCAGCGCCGATCAGGGCTTTGGCATCATCGTCAGCGGGCAGTCGTCGGCGGCGAGCTACGCCTATCCGGGTGGGCTCGCGCTCGAGTCGATCAACCCGCAGTGACGCCTGGCTCGCCTCGCTCGAGCCGGATCAGCCGGTGCGCGCTCATGAACTCGCGCAGCTCGGGCCAGCGCTCGGCCATGAAGTCGAAGCTGCCCGGGCGCACGCCGTGGAGCAGGCCCTCGAGGTCGGCGCCCGAGTGCATGCCGCGGTAGTTGTCCTCGTGCTCGGCCAGCATGGCGAGCGCGAAGGCCTCGAGCAGCTGGAGCTGGCGAAGGCCGCGACCCGAGAGCGTGGCTTCGATGTCGTCGCGCGAGCGCTCGACCTGGTCGATGAACTCGGCCCCTCGATCGCGGCGCAGATCGATCACGGCCTCGGGCAGGTACCACCAACGATCGAGGCTGTTGGGCCCAGCCTTGCCGCGCTCGAGCACCTGCTCGGCTTCGTCGAGGTCGCCTTGGAGCGCGGCGCACAGGGCCAGCATCGACTGGACCTGCGGGGCGAGGGCTTGGAGCATGCGGCCGGGCGAGAACCAACCGCTGGCGATCACGTCCTCGAGCCGGGCTCGCGCGCCCTCGAGGTTGCCGCGATAGAGATCGATCCGAGCCCGATGGTAGGCGGCGACCGGCTGCAGGTGCGTGACGACGCGGCGCCGCGCGAGCACGTCCTCGAGGATGAGCTCGGCCTCGTCGAGGCGGCCGCGATCGAGCAGGTCGGCGCCCCGGTTGCAGGCTTGCAGGACCTCGTGGCCCTCCCGCCGCAGCCACATCATCCAGCTCAAGAAGAGCCCGATCGGCAGCATCGCGGCGAGCATCGGGTTGAGGGCCGCGAGCGCGAGCGGGATGGTGACCAGCTCGACGCCGAACAACACGCCGAGCGAGCGCAGGGTCGGGTAGTGCGGGCCTCGCAGGGTCGGCAGCTTGGTCGGCTGCACGCGCGCGAGAGCTTGGCCGGGCTCGCTCATCGCCGGGAGGGTAGCAACACTCGCCGATGAAGTGCAGCCTCGTTCATCGATCGTCGTTCATCGATCGTCGATGAGGCTGGCCATGCCGCGCACGATCGAATCGCGGAGCGCCACGAAGTCGCGATTCTCTCGGGCGTGCTGCGGGTCGTCGCTGGGGAAATACACCGGACCAGGATGCACGTGGATCACCTTGCCATCCTTTCCGAGCACGATCGTCGAGGATGTCGCCGCGCGCTCGCCCGTGCTCAACCACCAAGAATTCAAGGTCGACCAGTTCGCGTCGTGGCCGATCGGGAATGTGATCCCCCAATCGTTGGCGATTTGTTGGGCGGCTGGCCACGCGTCGGCGCGGCCCTGCGGCTTTTCATGATAGAGACCGACGAATACCACTGGCTGGTCGGCGAACTCGTCGGCCAGGGTTTGGAGGGCCGGCATGCTGGCCCTGCAGTAGGGGCACGTGTCGGTCCAAAATCGGACCACGACGACCTTTCCGCGCAGTTCGGCCAGGTCGAGCGGCGGTGTGTGACTCCACGCGGCGACTCGCCAGTTCGGCAT
>JAMHUH010000459.1:0-4316 GCA_035904925.1 Nannocystaceae bacterium | reverse complement strand
CCCTACCGCTCTTCACCTTGGAGCGCGGTGCCAGTCCAACCGAGACCGGCCTCGATCTCCTGTGAAAGCTGCCGCTCACCCGCGAGAGTCGCGAGACTGTGTCCTTCGAACTTCAGATCACCTATTTGAAGATCAAACGGGCATTGGAGGTCGCCAACCTCGGCACCGAGTCCATCGATGTCGAGGCGTCTCGCCTCGCGGCGAGGCGAGCGCCCTACAACCAAATCGGCAATCGACTTTTTCAGCTCGAGGGTTGTTTCGGCGAGATCGATCGACAAATGCCCATTCGACAGTTTCGGGACTTCGCGGGGCTCGACGACCCCAACGCTTGGCAGGAGTTGAGCGAACCCAGCGTCATCGGCAACAGCAAGTGCATGGCGCCGACCGTCTACTCTGACGATGTCCGGCGTCTCGACCTCTTCAACATTGCGCTGCAAGAGATCCTCGCTGGCGTGGGTAAGGTCCCGGACTACGGCCAAGCCACGCTCGATTCCAAGGTCACCCACGATCAAGAATTCGTCGAGATCTTGTTCGCCGAGGCCAAGCGCATCCGCTTGGCTCAGGTCGATCTGGCCAAGCAATCCCCGTGTCCGAATCCGACATCGGAGTGGTTCTCGTTCTACGATTTCAGCGACGCGTGCGACGAGTGCTTTGCGGCGCTGAAGGCGACTTGTGCGAAGGCGAAGAAGGCCGATGGCGATGCTGCGGTGAGCGAACTCGAGGCGGCCATTCGACGCTATCGCACACAACGCAGGTCTGCACCGAATTCGATCGCGGTCGACTCGAGCGCCAGTAGCGGATCGATTGTCCGGTAACCTGCACTTTGGTGCAGGACCGCTTGGCAGCTCCGTGGCATTCGTGCAGGCTACGCATGTGCGTCCCGTCTCGCCTCGCTCAGGATCTTCGCCCCGACCGCGGGTGGGGATCGCCATCGCTACCCTGTTGCTGCCCAGCTTGGTGAGCTGCCATCCGCCGCCGGAAGCGACGACGACGACCGGCGTGACCTCCGCGACCTCCGGTCATGCACCCGACGCTCGGATCGTGGATCTGTGCACGAATGGGGAGCGGGTCTGCGCGCTTCGCGACGATGGCCGAGTCCACGACGCGAGCACGAGCGACGAGCGATTTGGTCCGCCGCTCTCGACTCCGGCCAAGGTTGTCTCGCTCGACTGCAAGCGGCTGACGGTGTGTGTTCGCGACGAGCAGGACACGATCAGCTGCGTCGACGACCAAGGCCAGCTGCGGGCGATCGCGGGCCTCGGTCCAACCCTCGCGCTGATCCAAGACTGCGCGATCGGCCGTGACGGCGAGCTGTACTGCTGGGACGACAAGCTCGTTGCCGAGCACGCCCGACTGCCCAAGACAAGTCAGAAGTCCGGCGAGATGGACCTCGACCGCTTGCACCGCGTCGTGCTCGTCTCGGGGGCGGGATGTGCCCTCCAAACCACGGGCAGGCTTTGGTGCTGGACGCGTGGCGATGTCGACTATCCCCTCGATCTCGGCGAGCCCGACGCGATCAACGACCACACGGAAGATCGCTACTACGCCCCGCAAGTGGTCGCCGAGTTCACCAACCCGACGGACATCGAGGAGCTCTCCCTGTCGCCGAGCGAGGGTGTGTGTTGGCGGATGCACGGCGAGTGGACCTGTACCAACCAGACCCGGGAGCGATTCGCCAAGCCTGGAAATTGCGAGACGCTCGGCTGCGACTGCACCTTTCCCTGCCCAGACGCGGAGTGCGGGGCTCGGTCCTGCGATTGCCGGAGTGAGCGGGTCGGCATGCGCTGTGCCTTCACCGGCGAACTCGAACTCGACGATCGCTGGAGCGTGACGGGTGTGGTGCTCCACGACGGCGAGTGTCTGCTGGATGGCGAAGGCCGAGTCTGGTGCCAACCATCGAATTGGGGCCACGAGGCGGCGCCACCCCACGAGGTTGTGCTCGACGCCGAGGACTGAAGGTCGCGGGGCGAGGCCATCGCCGAGGCTCAGCCGGGCAGATCCCCGAGCATTCGCTCATAGGTTGCGCGATCCAGCTCTCGATTGGCGAAGCGGCGCTCGAGCGCCTGCTTGGCCGATTTCTGGGCGATGCCGTTGCGGCGGGACGCCGAGAGGGCGAACCACGTTGCCGCAATCAGCACCGGAACGAAGATGAGCAGCCACCACAGGGCAATCCAGCCCATCCAACCCATATGCCAGTCGCTGTTCCAGTGCATGGCTATTCCTGTTCTCCAAGTGTCCGGCAGCCGCCACCCGAGCGCCGAAACACGGATCTCGTTGGATCGAGCCGATGCATCGGATGCATCAGCAGATGTATAGCACCCCTGGAGCGACCGGCAGGGTCGATGATGACGGATCGAGCTTGGCTTCGCCGGTCAATTTTGCGGCTCGCCGAAAATGGGGGCACCGCGATTCGGTGCTTTCATTTGACGAACTCGAGCCCGAATTTGAGCCGGAATTTGAGCCCGAATTTGAGCCCGATCGATCGGCTCAATTGGCGTGCACGCCGAGCAGCGCGTGGATCCAGCGATGCATCGGCGTGGCCACGCCGACGCGCTCGCCGAGCCGGATCACCGCGCCTTGCAGGCCCTCGAGCTCGAGCTTGGCGCCGCGCTCGAGCGCGTCGAGCAGCGAGGGCCGCAGATGGGCCGGGAAGCCGTCGAGGCGGGTCAGCGTGGTCTCGACGATGTCGTCGGGGAGGCCGACGTCGAGGGCTCGGGCGAGCGCCTCGACCTCGCGCATGCATTCGGCCAGCTGCGCGCGGGCGTCGGGGTTGGTCAGCAGGGCGCCGAGCGGGGCGCGAGCGAGCGCGCACAGACCCGCGATCGGATCGAGCCAGACGAACTTCGTCCACAGGTCGCGGGTGATCTGCGTGGACACGTCGACGCGGATGCCGGCCCTGCGCAGCCGCTCGGCGAGCGCGAGCGTTCGATCGCTCGCGCGACCCTCGAGCTCGGCCAGCTCGGCCAGCTCGCCGAACACGATGCGATCGCGGGCGCCGTTGTATTGGACGACGCCGGGCTCGCGCAGGGCGACGGCGATCTCGCAAAAGCCGGTGATGATTCGCTCGGGGCCGATCACGCTGGCGAGCCGCTCGGTGATGTCGACGCCGTTGAGCAGCGGGAGCACGAGCGTATCGGGGCCGAGCAGGGGCGCGATCGCGGTGGCGGCCGCCTCGAGGTCGTGGGCCTTGGTCGCGAGCAGGACCAGCTCGACCTGACCGAGGCTCGCGGGGTCGTCGGTCACGCGCGCAGGGTGGACGATCTGCGCTGGTTCACCCGCGCGCTCGATCGTCACGCCGCGCTCGCGCAGGGCGGCGAGGTGCGGGCCGCGAGCGATCAAGGCGACCGACTCGCCCGCGCGCGCGAGCATGGCCCCGTAGTACGAGCCGACGGCGCCCGCTCCCATGATGGCGATGGTGATCGCGGTGGTCATGCGCGGGCGAGTAGAGCACGAGGGCCGACCGTGCTACGAGTCCCGCTCCGGTGAGCGAAGAACCCACCACGGCCGCGCCCGGGCCCGAGCTCGACCCTGACCCAGGCGACCCGCGGATCGTCGACGTCAGCGTGCCGGTGGCGCTCGATCGCAGCTTCTCGTATCGAGTGCCGGCCGACCTGCCGATCCCGCTGCCGGGCACGCGGGTGGTGGTGCCCTTCGGCGCACGGATGCTGATCGGCGTGGTCCGGCCCACGACTCAGACGATGGCCGACCCGCGCGAGCTGCGGGAGGTCCACGAGCTGCTCGACGAGCCCGACGCGCCCGCGCTGACGCCTGATCTGGTCGAGCTGTGCGAGTGGATCGCCGATTACTATGTCGCGCCGATCGGCGAGGTTCATCGCTTGGTGCTGCCGGGCTCGGCGATGGGTGTCGACGCGCGTCGAGCCACGATCACGCCCGCGGGGCTCGAGCTGCTGGCCCGCGTGCAGATGGGCCCGCTGCTCGGCGGGCAGCAGGTCGAGATCGACAGCCACGAGCAGCTCGTGCTCGCGCGGCTAGCCAACGCCAAGCCGATCGCGGTCGCGAAGCTGGCGCGGATCGAGCCGCCGATCCCGGGTGTGCTGCGGCGCTTGGCGGGGCTGGCCGAGCGCGGCTGGGTCGAGCTGGATCTCGGTGAGGCCGAGGATCGCAGCGCTCGCACCGAGCCGCACTATCGCCGGACCGATCGCCTTCGCGGCGGCAGCGGGGCCGAGCCGGCGATCCAGGCGGTGGTCGGGCGCAGCAAACAACGGCGTGCGCTGCTCGACTGGCTCGAGCTGCAGGCGCCCGGCGTGTGGACGCCGATCGCCGAGCTGCGCGGGCCCTTTCCGCGGGTCCGCGAT
>JAMHUH010000458.1:0-4648 GCA_035904925.1 Nannocystaceae bacterium | reverse complement strand
GGCGACCCAGCTCGCGGCCGCGATCGAGGGCTCGAAGCTGAGCTTCGCCGACGCTCGCAACCTCGACGAAGCGACCCGCCGCTACGCCGAGCAGGGCGCGGCGATCGATCGCATGCACCGCGAATTCGAGCAGCAGGCGGATCGCGACGCCGAGCAGCTGCCGCATCGCGAGCAAGTTCGCGGGGCGCTGCTGGCCGCGCGCGCGTGCTGGTTGGGCTGGGCCGACGCCCGCGCGCTCGAGTGGAGCAAGCTGTGCGAGCAAGAGGCGCCGCTGCCCAACGCCGACCTGCAGCAGCGCAACGTGTTCGACAAAGAGGTCGAGCCGCTGCTCGGCGAGCGCGAGCGCACGGCCTTCTTCTTGGTCGACGCGCTGCGCTTCGAGATGGCCCAGCAATTGGTCGAGCTGATCGGCGCTCACGCGGCGACCAGCGTTCGCTTGAGCCCGCGCCTGGCCGAGCTGCCCTCGATCACCGCGGTCGGCATGAACGCGCTCGCGCCCTCGGTCCAGCGCGGCCGCCTGACTCCGCTGCTCGACAGCGCCCGGCGCAACATCGAAGGCTTCGACGCGGGCGGGTTCGTGGTCAAGACTCGGGCCCAGCGCGAGACCTTGCTCGCGCGGCGAGCCGGCGGTCCGCAGAGCAAGTGGTACGACCTCGAGGAGCTGCTCGCGGTCGCCGACACGTCCACGGTCCGGCGGCAGATCGCCAAGTCGCGGCTGGTGGTCGTGCACAGCATTCAGATCGACAAGGCCGGCGAGGCCGGGCACGGCTTGGCGATCTTCCCCGCCGAGCTGCGCCGGATCGTGACCGCGTGGGAGCGGCTGCGCGAGGCCGGCGTGCGCCAGTTCGTGATCAGCTCCGACCACGGCTTCTTGCTTCGCCAGACCGACGATCCCGTGATCGTGCATGGCCGCTTCAAGGACACGGCGCCGCGCTATGTCCTGTACCCCAAGCTCGTTGTCGACAGCACGCAGCTCGGGCTGAGCCTGCGCACGCTCGGCTACGAAGGCGCCGAGGAGGCCCTGCAGATGCCCCGCGGGCTGGCGGTGTTCCAGTCGGGCCGCGATCGCAAGTTCGTGCACGGCGGCAACAGCCCGCAAGAGCGGGTCATCCCGGTGCTCACGATCATCCACAAGCAGGCGGTCGGCAGCGACGATCAGCGCTACCGGATCGAGCTCGAGGGCGAAGTCGGCGGGCCGACCTCGCACCAGTTGAAGGCGCGCGTGGTTCGGGCCGACAACCAGACCACGCTCGCGCTCGACGTCGAGCCGATCGAGCTCGAGCTGCGCGCGGCCGAGGGCGAGGGCGTGGTCGCGGAGGTGTTCGAATGCGTGGACGCGACGCTCGAGGCCGGGCTGATCCGGGCGCGGATCGGCGACACCTTCGCGCTCCGCTTTCGGCTCAGCAGCGCCCGAGAGCAGCGCGTGCGGGTCGAGCTCTTCAGCGTCAGCGCCAAGCGGCAAGTCGAGCTCGCGACCAGCCAGGCCCGCTTCATCTCGCTCGCGCCCAGCGTGTCGGGGGCGTTTCCGATCGTGGTCGAGCCAGCGATCGAGCCGGCCGCACCGAGCGAGCCGATCGAGCCGAGCGAGCCGAGCGAGCCGAGCGAGCCGGTCGAGCGAGGATCGGTCGGCGTGCCCGTGCCCGCGAGCGTGGCGGTGACCAGCGGCGCGGCCTGGCTCGACGAGCTCGACGACCCCGGCGTTCGCCGAGTGATGGCCCACCTCGCCGAGCACGGCGAGGTCAGCGAGGACGACCTCTATCGCCTGTTCGACAGCGATGGTCGGCAGGTCCGAAAATTCGCCCGCAACTTCGAGAAACACCGCGCTCGTGCGCCCTTCTTGGTTGGACTCAGCCACGGGCCCACGGGTAAGGTCTATCGCAAGGTGACCGACAAGTGAGCAGCCTGTCCGACCGCGACACTCGCCATGTGTTCGAAAAACTCCGGCAAGGGCTCGTGCCCGAGCGCGGGCTCGACAGCTACGCCGTCGGCATCGAGAAGGAGCTGGCCGAGATCGACCGGCAATTCGAGCTGGTCGAAGACGGCGAGGGCCAGGTAAAATTCCTGCGCGGCGACTATGGCTGCGGCAAGACCTTCGTGGCTCGGCTCGCGCTCGAGCGCGCGCAACGACGCGGCTTCGCGACCAGCTTCGTGGTCGTCTCGCCCAACGACCTGCAATTCCACCGCTTCGACGAGGTCTACAACAAGGTCGTCAGCAACCTCTCGACCGCCTCGTGCGAGCGGCAGGCGCTCGGCGACGTGCTCGACCGCTGGATCGGCGGCATCGAGGACAAGCTCGTCGACATGAACATCGACGAAGACGGGCCCGACTTCGCCGAGCAGGTCAACAAGCGGATCGTCGCCGACCTGGCCAACATGACCAGCGGCAAGGCGCCCGCCGACTTCGTCCGGGTCATCCAGACCATCTTCGAGCTCAAGCAAGAGGGCGACATCGCCGGCGCGAACACGCTGATCTCGTGGCTGGCCGGCAGCCACAACATCGACGCCGCGGCCAAGCGAAGGGCCAACATCAAGGGCGAGGTCAGCAGCAAGGACGCGATGGACTACCTGCGTGGGGTGGTCGAGATCGTCCACGCGGCCAACTACAAGGGCCTGCTGATCGTCATCGACGAGGCCGAGACGATCCTGCGCTCGCGCAGCGACTCGCGGCACAAGTCGCTCAACGGGATCCGCCAGATCGTCGACGCGGCCGGCTCCTACCCGCGGCTCTTGTGGCTCTTCACCGGCACCCCGGACTTCTTCGAGTCGCGCATGGGCGTGGCCGGCTTGGCGCCTTTGCACGACCGGATCCGCTTTCAGTCCGAGGGCAAGTACGCCAGCCGCCGCCAGCCGCAGCTGCAGCTCACGCCCTTCGATCGCGACCGGCTGATCCGCGTGTCCAAGCAGCTGCACGAGCTCTATCGGCCGCTCTTGAAAGAAGGCGCCAGCAGTGCCGAGGACCTGCGAGCCCGCAGCGAACGCCATCGAACCCGGATCTCCGACGAGTACATCGAGGCCCTGGTCGACTCGGTCACGCAGGGCTTTGGCGGCGACGTCGGCGTGGTCCCGCGCCAGTTCTTGCGCAAGTTCGTGAACACCATGGACATCGTCCGCGACGAGGACGAGTACGACCCGCTCACGGTCCTGCGCGAGGGGGGCTACGTGCCGAGCCTGCAAGACCTGAGCGACGAGGAGAAGGCGAAGATCCCAGGCGCCGCGCCCTCGCCCTCGCCCTCGGCCGCCGACGACGACGAGCTCGTGCCGGTCGAAGACTCTTGGTGAGGTGAAGGATGATCACCCTCGGTCAACTCCTCGAAGACAAGCCCAAGCTCGAGGTCGCGCGCCCGAGCGAGCCTTTGGCCGCGGCGATGGAGCGGATGCGCGAGCACAACTACTCGCAGCTGCCGGTGGTCGCCGATTCGAGCGCCGACCCGGCGGGGGCAGGCCAAAGCCAGGGGCAGGGGCTGCGGGCGATTGGGCTGATCTCGACGGCCACGATCGCGAACGCGAGCTTGCACCTGGGCATGCCGCCGAGCGAGCTGCGCGTGCGCCATGCGATCGATGAGCACCCGATTCGCAAGAAGATCGGTGACGAGCTGTGGCGGACGCTCGACGAGGTCCGCGACGGTGAGATCCTGCTGATCGAGGAGACGGGCGAGCTACGTGGCATCCTCACCGGCCACGACTTCACGACCTTCTTGCGCCGGCAGTCCGAGGACAGCATGACCGTTCTCGACATCGAGGCGACGGTCAAGCAGCTGATCCTCGAGCATTTTCGTGAGCGCGACGCGGAGCTGCGCGAGCTGGTCGAGCGCGAGCTCGGCGTGCAGCAGCGCTCGCTCGAGAAGGCGGCGCGCGCGATCGTCAGTCGCTGCTTGGCCAGCGTCTCGGTCAAGCCGGACGCGCTCGATGCCTCGGTCTTGCACGAGGCCGTGCAAAAGCACCTGCCCGACAGGACCTCGTATGCATTCGATCGGCTGACCTTTCAGCAGTATCAGCAGAGCTTGCTCGGCGAGGCGTGCTGGGCCGCGTATCGGGAGGAATTTGATCTGCCGATCGAGCGCGTGCGGGCGCTCCTCGATGTTGCTCGCGAGCTTCGCAATCAGATCATGCACAATCGCGGGCTGCCGAGCTCGGCCGAGCGGGCGAAGCTGGGCTTTTGCCGTGCGCTGGTGAGCCGAGTTGCTGATCGCCGGCAGGTGGTTGGGGTCGTGGAGAGCGGCGGTGAGGCGGCTGTGGAGGCGCTGGTGCCCACGCAGGTTGTCGAGCCGACCGAGGTCGTGGTCGAGGGCTTCGAGGGGCAAAGCGAGCTCACGCGCTGGCTCGAGCGCACGAGGGGATCGAAGGTCAGCGCGACCTTCGACCAGCTCGAGCAGTGGATCGAGTTGCCGCCCGCTGCCCGAGCCCATCGATCGTGGTGGACCAACGACGAGGAGCGCTCGCAAGCGGCTCATTGGCTCGACGCGGGCTGGCAGATCAAAAACGTCAACATGGCCGAGGGGGCGGTCGTCTTCGTTCGCATCCCGGGCAGCGCCAGGTTCAGCCACGGGCTCTTCACCGCCATCTTCGATCGGCTCGCTGCGATCGATGGTTGGACCCTCGACCTGCCCGTGCCGGGCGGCCAGATGAGCGAGACGCTGCACGACCTGGC
>JAMHUH010000457.1:0-25918 GCA_035904925.1 Nannocystaceae bacterium | reverse complement strand
GAGGACGGAGCCAGCAAGCGAGTTCGAAGGCGCGCGGGGGGAAGGAGGGTCCCTCCGAGGCGAGTCGAGCCCCTCGCTGCCATGCACGAGCTCGACGATCAGCTCGAGCGTCGCTACCAGGGAGAGGGCGTCGGCGATTCGAAGGGCGACGTGTTTGAGCCCGAGCGGGGGACCCTCCTTCCCACCGTGAAGCCCGTCCATCGAGAACCCGATCCAACGCGAAGGATCCAACGCAAAGGACCCAACGCGAAGGATCCAACGCGAAGGATCCACCCCGAAACACCTCAGCGCGCGATGACGAGATCCGGCCGCTCCCCAAGCGTCCGCAACGGCTCGAGCGAGCGATGCAGCACCGCCGGAGGCATGATCGCATGCTCGCGAAATGCATGCAGCACCCGCAAGTTCACGTCGGTCTCGAACGCCTTTTCATACTTGGTGTCGAGCACATAGGTCTTCAGCCGCAGCCGCACGGCCAGATAATTCTCGGTCACCACCTGGCCGACCAACACCACGATCGGCTTGGGCAAGTAGACGTATCGGCTGGTCACCGCGGCCTCGTTGACGATGCTGCGGGCCAGCGTGATGTCCTGATCGACGCCGATGAAGAAGTCCATGACCACCATCATGTCGAGCGCCCCATAGTTGCCCGACGAGGTGATGTCGTTGAGGAATTTGTTGTTGGGGATCGTGACGGTGTTGTCGTCGAGGGTCTGGACCCTGACCGAACGCAGACCGATCGCCGTCACGTCGCCATATTGATCGGCGAAGGTGATGCGATCGCCGACCTGAAAGGGCCGATCGATCATGATCATGATCCCGGCGATGAAGGAGGCGACCAGGTCCTTGATCGCAAACCCGACCGAGACGGCGATCGTGCCGCCGATGACGGTGAAGACCTTCTCGTCGAGCCGGAAGCTGAGCAGGATCACGGCCGTGCCGGTCCCGACGTAGACGAAGAACTGAAAGAAGGTCGCGAGCTTCTGCAACAAGAGCCGGCGATTGGCGAATTGTCGACTGAGCCGATCGACGAGATCGTGCGAGAAGCGAAAGGCCAGCCAGGCGGCGAAGATGACCACGGTCGAGGTCAGCACGCCGCTCCAGCGGATCATCTGGGTGAACTGGCTGAGGACCTCGGCGTCGGGCGGCGCGAGCTCGCCCTCCGCGAGCGCGGGCGAGGCCAGCACGAGAGTGAGGAGGCCGGCCGCGAGGCTGGCCAGGACCGATCGAGGGCGTGAGTGGTTCGACATCGGATCCTCAGTTCGCTCGAGAGAGCACGAGCAGGTGTTGGCGACGAAGCATGTTGGTGATGGCGCGAAACCAGCGCCAGGTGACTCGATAGCGCTCGCTGTCTTGGTCGATGTGCTCGATCCAGCCGCGGCGGAGCGCGTGACGCAGGGCGTCGGCGACCTCGGGCGCGGGCAGCTGCGTGCAGTCGACCAAGTCGGTCTGGCTCGCGACCTCGAGCTGGACGATCGCTCGCAGCACGAAGTGGAGCATCGCGCCGACCTCGTCGAGCTCGGCCGCGGGTGGCTCCTTGAACAGGCGCACGGTCGCGCGGCTGCGATCGAGGTCGCCGTCGCCGTCGTGGTCCTCGCCCGAGGTGACGACCAGGGACTCGCGCCAGAAGTGCAGGGCGATCGCCGGGTTGCCGAGCGAGTAGTCCCACAAGATCCGGTAGTAGCCGAGCTCCGAGCGCTCGCTCTCGCTCGCCCGGGCCTCGCCCTCGGCCAAGGTGGCGGCGTCGAACTGGCGGGGGATCACGATGTCGTCGAAGTTCGGGTGGACGCCCGCGTCGTGCGAGCGGCCGCGAATCAACGCGGTGATCTGCGGCTCGGTCCAGGCTGGCAGCTCGACCACGCGATCGAAGAAGACCCGCTCGCCGCGGGCTCGGCTGACGTACTGCCAGGCCGCCGATCCGATCGAGCAGATCCACGAGACCGGGTCGCTGACCTCGCGGACGAACTCGGCGAATTGATCGAGCCCGCGCAGGCCTCCGATCGCCGGCCGGACCAGCCGGTGGATGTCGTCGAGCAGGACCACCCGCGGCTGGTCCGAGAGCGTCTCGACGACCTGCGCGCGCGTGGCCATGCGCTCGAGCCCGATCGCCTCGGCGATCGCCCCGAGCAGGACCTCGAAGCCGCCAGGCGGGCATTGGATCAGGCTGACCTTCAGTCGAGCGGCTTGCGCTTTGTCAGGCGTCGCCTCGCGGGCGCGAGCTCGAAGCTCGAGCTCGCTGGCGAGCTGGCGCAGGAAGTGAGTTCGGCCCGCGCCGTACTCCCCGATCACCGCGCTGAGCGTGCCGCCTTGGCTCGAGTTGAACTCGAGCAGGCTGTCGAGCTCGTCCCGAGCGATGTCGGGCAAGGGCTGCTCGCAGCGCCCGCCCGGATCGAAGCGAGCGTAGCGATCGGGATCGAGCGGCCGCTGGATCTTGCCGTCGTCCTTGCGCGCGTTGGCTTGGCGAGCGACCTCGCGTCGAAACAGCCAGGCCAGGAGGCGCCGGGTGATCTCGAGGTTGGTCGCGCGGTGCAAGAGCCAGCGCAGCAGGCCACGCGCGAACAGATAGACGCCCGCGACCGTGGCCGCGATGAAGCTGGCCCAGCCACTCTGGTGGGCTCGGAGCCAGCGGACCAGCGCGTTGTCGGGCAGGTCGGGATCGTCGCGCAGCCGGGCGAACACGTGCTTGCGCCAGCGATGGATCAACCACAGCGTGATCGGGATCGCGGCGATCCAGATCAGGCTGCGGACCCAGCGATGGATCGCTCCGCGCCCGACGATCTCCTCGGTCAGCGAGAGCACCAGCCCGGTCAGCACGATCGTGAGACCGACCACCCGCAGCGAACGGATCCGCAGAGCCGCGCTCTCGCGCGTGCCACGACCGTAGAGCAGCCCCTCGCGGGCCGCGACCGCGTCGACGAACAAGATCACCGTCGAGCCCAGCAGCAGCCAGAGCAAGATCAGCCACAGGACCTGGAGCTCGAGCATCCCCTCGCCGGGGAGCACGAAGTTGAAGAGCAGCGCGAACAAGCCCAACCACTCGAGCGGCTGGCGGATCCGCGAGAGGTACCAGAGCAGCGCGGCCCCGAATCGCTCGATCCGGCGTGGCGCCGGCTCGCGCCGGAGCAGCTGGCGGCGCAGCGCGCCGACCCACCCGTCAGCTCGCTGCCGCCACATGCGGAACACCACGATCAACACGATCAGCTCGAGCAGCGCGCCGATCAGGGGCAGCGGCGAGGTCTCGATCTCGCGCAGCATCCGGCGACCCAGCTGCGGCAGCGAGAGCGCTCGGTAGCGCAGCTCGAGCACGATCTGATCGATCTCGCGCTGGACCTGCTGGACCCCATCGCGGCCAAAGCCCGTGACCCGCTTGCGCAGCTCCGAACTGCCCAGCTCGAGCAGCTGCAGGCGGGCGTTGTTGAGCATGACGATGTCGTCGCGCTCGGAGTCGGCGGCCTCCCACCAGCTCTCGAGCTCGAGCTGGCGCAGCTCGGTCTCGGAGCTCAGCAGCTCGGTCCGCAAGTCGCGAAGATCGCCCGCGTCGACGTCGTCGGCCACGCCCGGCAGCGGATCGCCGACCGGCTCGACCTGCGAGTCGCCGGCACCGATCTCGTCGAGGGTCGCCCGCAGCAGGTCGCGCGCGTCGCCGAGCCCCGCACGCAGTTCCTCGAACATCCCGTCGGCCTCGCGCATCGCTTCGTCTTCGCGCGTCAGCGAGAGCTGGGTCAGCTCGGCGACCCGGCGATCCCAACCGAGCGCGGTCTCGTGGCTGGCGAGGATCTGTTTGTTGCGCCGCTTGAGCTCGGCCCGAAACAGCGCGTGCTGCTCTTTGACGCCGAGCAAGCGGGCGCGCTCGTTGGCCAGCCGCCGGATCGCCTCCGAGTGGGCCTTGGCCGCGGCGACCAGCGCTTGCTCGCGATCGAAGTTGGCTTGCGCGGCCTGCTGCTCGGCCTCGCTGATCTGATCTTCGACCTCGGCGGCCTTGACCTGCTCGACCTCGAGCAGGGGATCGACCAGCGCGGCTTCGTCGGCCGCTCGCTTGCGCTCTCGATGCGCGCTGATCAGCCCGAGCCGCTGCTCGGGGGTCAGCGCGAGGTAGCGAAGGCGCTGGCGATCGAGGGCCTGCTCGGCGACGGTGATCGCGAGCGCGAGCTCGCTCGAGGGCTCCTCGCTCGGCGCAGGCTCGGGCGCCGACGTGGGCTCGGCACCCTCGCCGGTCGGCGGCTCCGCGGTCGCCTCGCTCGGCGCGGGCTCCTTGGCGGGCGACGTCGCCAAACCCAACGCTCGCGCCAGCCGCTCGGGGTTGCGAAGCAGCTCGTCGGCCGCGCCGAGATCGACCTCGAGCAAGGGCGTCGGATCGACCGCGGGATCGAGGGTGCCGTCGATCAAGGCGGCCAGTTGATCAGCCTCGCGCTGGAGCAGCTCGAGCCGCGCCCGCGCCTTGGCCTCGCTCTGCTGGCGGCGCTGGTTCTCGGACCGGCGGGCCTCGTGAGCGTCGACCAGGGCCTGGCGCTCGGTCGGGTCGAGCAGCGCGAAGCGAAGGTAGGCCCGCTCGACCCGGTTGCGCGCGCGGGTCAGCGGATCGGCGTCCGTGGGCGCGAGCGGCAGCGCGTAGTCGACGGGATCGATCTGTGGCGCGGGCTCGGGCTCGGGCGGCGAACGACTCGGTCGACGCTTGTCGAGCGGCGCGGGCTCGGGCGCGGGCGCGGGCTCGGGCATGCTCCGCGCCTTTTGGATCGCCGTGAGCAGCCCCGACCAACCATCGGGACCCGCGAGCGCCGGGTCGTCGAGCACGAGCACGAACACGTCGCTCAGCGCGACCACCGGATCGAGGCGGCCCTCGAGCAAGGCCTCGATCGCGGCCGCGCGCTGGTTCAAGCGATCGACGATGAGCGCGGGATCCGGCGGCGTGGGCTCGGGCGGGCTCGGGTTGGCCTCGGCTGGCGCGTCGAGCTTCGGGTCGGCCTCGGGCGGGCTCGCCTCGGCCCGGACCAGCCAGACCAGCACCAGCAGCGCGACCAAGCGCCACAACCTCGAGCGCGCTCGCGCAGCGCGACCGAGCAAAGCGATCGTGGGCCGGGGCTGAGCTCGAGGAGGCAAAGGCACTGCATGCGGTCCGCGAACGCGGTCGCCGGCATCATACGCTACCGCTGCGCGTCGCCGGCCCAGCTGGTTCTGCGCCGCTCTCGGGACCAGCAGGTTGCCGGTGATGCTCATGCCGAGCACGACCGGGTCGCGGTGGATGACCGATCGGGCTCGGCAAATCTCGCGCATGCGGCCTGCGCGAGGCCGGTCCGACACGCACTCGTCACACTCGCGCAAAACTCCGCGAGAAATGCAACGCGACCGGATCCTCATGTCACCGACTCGACACATTCTCGACACTCCGGGGCCACCACTCCCCCATATCTTCCGCCCCGACCGATGTTCGGCGGATTCGACCCCAGCGGTGAGCCCGATCGCTCGTTCTTCGAGCGAAGGCGATGGCAATCGCTCGTCGCGGCGGTCCTGCTGGTCGGTGGCTCGCTGAGCTACGCCTACTGGCTGGCCAGCCGCGAAGAGCCGGTCGTCGAAGAAGAAGAGATCATCGACGCCGAGGTCCAGAACTTCGAGATGGAAGAGGAGCCGGAGCCCGAACCGGAGCCCGAGCCGCCCCCGCCCGAGCCGCCCTCGGCCGACCCGACCCCGAGGAAGACCAAGCCGACGCCCGCGCCCGACATCCAGAATGTCGACAAGGCCGACGAGAACCCCGAAGAGGGCGACGTCAACACCGAGGGCCAGACGGCCGGCGGCGGCGGTGGCAACGACCAGCGCAGCGACGGCGACAAGGGCCAAAAGCCCGAGCCCAAGCCCGAGCCCAAGCCGGTCGCCGAAGACAAGCCCAAGCCGAAGCCCAAGAAGCTCGAGATCGACGACACCAAGCCGATCGAGCGACCCGAAGAGGCGACGGTGCCCAAGAAGATCGGTGGCGATCCGATCGCCTACCCCGAGGACCTCAAGAAGCGCAACGTCACCGGCAAGGTGAAGGTCAAGCTGACCATCTACAAAGATGGCTCGGTCAAGGGCGCCAAGGTGCTCGCCAAGCAGAACTCGGTCAGCGCCGAGGACGAGCCCGAGCTCGCCGAGCTGGCCAACAAGCTGTTCCTCAAGGCCGTGCAGAAGGCCTTGCCGACCTGGAAGTACGAACCTTCCAAGTACAAGGGCAAGCCGATCACGGTCTACCTGACGATCACGATTCCTTTCGATCTGAACTGATCGAGCAAGCACGAAGACGCCATGAATCTCGACCTCGTACACATCTGGCAGACGATGAGCTTCCTGTCGAAGCTCGTCGCAATCACTCTGGTGGTGATGGGCGTGGGCTCCTTCTACGTGACCATCGAGCGCATCTTGGTGCTCGGCAAGGCGTTCTCGAGCTCGGCCGCGTTCTCGCGCAAGGCTCGGCCCTTGCTCGACGAGCTCGAGCTCGACACGGTGCTCGATCTGGCCAAGGGTCAAGAGTTCGCCAAGGCGCCGCTGGCCAAGCTGACCCGGATGGGCATCGAGGCCTACACCCGGCATTCGGGCTCCGAGGCCAAGCTGGACTTCGCCCGCCGCGACCTCGAGCGTCGGCTCGAGGACATCGCCGCCGAGGCTCGCAAGGGCATGGGCTTCCTGGCTTCGGTCGGCTCGACCGCGCCCTTCATCGGCCTCTTCGGCACCGTCATCGGCATCATCGTGGCCTTCCAAGGCATCGCGGCGGCTGGCGGCGGCGGCATCGAGGCGGTCTCGGCCGGTATCGCCGAGGCGTTGATCGTCACCGCGATCGGCCTGGCCGTGGCCATCACCTCGGTGCTGATCTTCAACTACCTGTCCAAGCGCTTCGACAAGCTCGACATGGCCATGCAGCACGCCGCGGGCGAGCTGCTCGACCACCTGGAGGCGCACGATGGGCGTTCAGCTTGATGCCGGCGGCAACAACAAGGACGTCAAGCCGAACATCAACGTCACCCCGCTGGTCGACGTCGTCCTGGTCCTGCTGATCATCTTCATGTTGGTCATCCCCAACATGCAAGAAGGCGTGACCATCGAGCTCTTCAAGGCCAAGAACGCCGACAAGGACAGCGAGGACGACAAGCCGATCGTGGTCACCGTGGCCAAGGCCAAGGACGCCCAGACGGCCACCTACCACCTCGATGACGTCGAGTTCACCCGCGACGGTCTGGTCGCCGAGCTGGCCGCGATGCACGAGCAAGACGGCAACCGCCAGCTGCTCTTTCGCGGCGACGCGCGGCTCGACTACGGGCTGATCCGCGACGTGTTCCGCGAGGCCCAGAACCTCGGCTTCGCGTACATCCAGCTCTCGGTCGGCGCGCAAAAGGAAGGCTGGGAAGGCTGATGGCCGGCAAGCAATCGACCACCTTCAAGCGCCGGCCCAAGGCGGCCGTCAACCCCGACATGAACGTGACCCCGCTGGTCGACGTCGTGTTGGTGCTGCTGATCATCTTCATGGTCCTCGCGCCGGTCGTCAGCGCCCACTACCTCGGTCGGCTGCCGCCGCCCGACGACAAGGACCAAGCGCTCGCCGAGGCCAACCCCGACAACAAGCCGCTGGTCTTGAAGATCTCGGCCGACGAGGCCGGCGAGGGCGTGTTCAAGGTCGGCGCGATCGTGCTCGACCCTGACGACGCGCCGACTCGCCTCGGTCGCCTGCTCGCCTCGCGGCCCGACAAGGTCATCTACGTCGACGCCAGCGACACGACCCCCTACGGCTTGGTCCTGCAAGGCATGAGCTACGCCAAGGACGCCGAAGAGTCGGTCAATGTATTGGTCCGCGAGAAGACCGTCGAGCAAGGCGGCGACCCCAACGAGATCGGTCGCCTCCGCGTGACGGCGGTGCTGGTCACCAAGGAGATCCCGGTCGACTAGACCTCGGACTCTGGACTCGTTTCACTCGAGACCGCGCTTCCATCTCCGGATTGAGCGCGGTCGAATCGCATCCGCCCAAGGATTGGGCGCGCTGAATCGAAGGCGTAACCGACATGCAACGGCATCGCAATCTCGCGCGGTGGAGCTTCGTGCTGCCCTGCTTCTTGTTCGGCAACGGATGGGCCACGAGCGCCCACGCGGCTCCACCCGAAGCGGCTCCGCCCGAAGGAGACACGGGCGAAGGCTTCGACTTCGACGAAGGCGACGACGAAGGCGACTTCGACGACGCCGACGTGATCGAGAAGGTGATCGTCGCGCCCGAGGGCCCCGCCGAGGGTCCCGCCGAGGATCCCGATGATGACGACGACGACTCGATCTCGCCCGACGACGGGTTCGTGTTCGAGGACATCTCCGAAGACGAAGAGGCGCTGGCCAAGGAGCTCAAGTCGGGCGAGGTCCAGGCCAAGGGCCAGACCGGCACGATCACCGGCGTGGTCCACAACGCCAAGGGCGAGCCGCTCGCGGGCGTCTACGTGCGCGCCAAGGACACCGACTTCGTCGCGCGCACCGGCGTCGACGGCAAGTTCGAGCTCAAGCTCCCGGGTGGCACCCACACGCTCTTGGTCGAGCTCGATCTCTACAAGTCCAACGAGGTCGCGGGCGTCAGCGTCGAGGTCGGCAAGACCAAGAGCGAGGACATCGAGCTGATCCCGATGGCCGGCGTCCAGGAGACCTACGAGGTCAAGGACAACCTCAACATGGAGGCCGAGGGCGCGCTGCAAGAGGCGCGCAAGAAGAGCACCTCGGTCAGCGACGGCCTCGACGCGACCGAGATCAGCAAGTCGGGCGGCGGCAAGGTCTCGAGCGTGGCCGTGCGCATCGTCGGCGCGACCGTGGTCGAGGGCCGCTACCTGGTCGTGCGCGGCCTCGGTCACCGCTACGGCAACACCTTGCTCGACGGCGCGCGCGTGCCCAGCCCCGAGCCCGACCTGCGCACCGTGCCGCTCGACGTGTTCCCCTCGGGCGCGCTCGGAGCCATCGACATCCAAAAGACCTTCTCGCCCGACGTCCCGGCCGACTTCACCGGCGGCTCGACTCGGATGGCCACGCGCGACATCCCGAGCGAGACCACGATCAAGCTCGGCGTCGCGGTCGGGCTCAACACCAACACGACCTTCCGGCCGATGATCACCAACGGCGCCTTCCCGGGCGCCGACTTGTTCGGCTTCGGCAACATCCCACGCCAGCTGCCGACCAGCTTCCCCAAGGGCCAAAAGGTCGGCCGCGGGGTCTACGACGCCAACTTCAACGAGGTCTACACGCCGGCCCAGATCGAGGCCCAGGGCGAGGCGATGTACACCGACTATCGGATCCGCCGCGGGACTCGAGCGCCGGCCAACTTCAAGCTCGGCACGACCCTCGGCGACAGCTGGTCGACCAATCAGCCGGGCGGCAAGTTCGGCATCTTGTTCTCGGGCGGCTACGCCAACCGGCACCAGACCAACTACGGCCACCGCAACCAGCTCGCCTCGGACGGCGGGGTCTTGGTCAACACCCCAGCGAGCCTGGATTTCATCACCACCACCAACAAGGTCGCGTTCAACGGCCTGCTGGTCACCCGCTGGGACATCAACAGCAACAACCGGCTCAAGCTGACCGGGCTCTATTCGCGCGACGCCGAGGACGAGACCAGCGAGCTCGCGGGCATCGACCGGGTCAACAACGGCATCGACCCGATCGTCTACAACCGCATCCGCTACATCATGCGCTCGATCGCGTTCACGCAGCTCTCCGGTCACCACCGGATCGAGCGGGCCGCGAACATGGAGATCGACTGGTTCGGGTCCTACTCGCAGGCCCAGCGCGACGATCCGGCCATGCGCGAGCTGATCTTCCGGGGTCCCGACGACGAGGGCGGCTACCGGGTCGACGACTCGACCGGCAGCATCGGGTCGCAGCTCTTCCTCGACTTCGTCGATCACAACGAGAACGCCTCGCTCGACCTCAGCTTCCCCTTCAAGCAGTGGAAGGGCCTCGACACCAAGATCAAGCTCGGCGCCTGGGTCGACGCCAAGCAGCGCGACTTTCGGGCCCACCGCTACTACTTCTCCGCGTCCGGCTTCAACGCGCTGATCCCCGACGGCCGCGGCAACGTCATCAACGACTCGACGATCGGCGGCGGCGTGCCGATCAGCCAGGGCGGGACCCAGCCCTTCACGCTGATCGAGGCCACCCGCGCGCAGGACAACTACGACGCCTGGTCGCGCAACGTGTCGGGCTACGCGATGCTCGACCTGCCCTTCGTCAACTGGTTCAAGATCTCGGGCGGTCTGCGGGTCGAGTCCAACCTCATCAACGTCAACCCCTTCGACATCTACGCGATCGCGGGCGCCGAGCCCGACCCGACCTTGAAGTCGGCGCGGCTGAAGGACCTCGACTTCTTGCCCGCGCTCTCGCTGATCTTCTCGCCCAAGCTGAAGGAAGGTCGCGGCGATCTCAACATTCGCCTCAGCGGCACCCGCACGCTGGCCCGACCGGAGTTCCGCGAGCTCACGCCCTTCTTGTTCCGCGACTATGTCGCGGGCTTCGACAAGATCGGCAACCCGAACCTGACCTCGACGCGGATCTGGAACGGCGATCTGCGGGTCGAGTGGTTCCCGCGCAAGAACGAGGTCCTCGCCGTCAGCGCCTTCGTCAAGCAGATGCAGACGCCGATCGAGGCGATGAGCTCGCCGGTCTATGCGCTGACCTGGCAGAACATCGACTCGGCGATCAACGCTGGCGGCGAATTCGAATTGCGCAAGTCGATTGATTTCCTCGCGCCCAAGGCCAACAAGCGCGCCCGGCAAGTCCTGCGCGATTTCTCGATCGGTGGCAATGTCGCGGTCATCTATTCGAGCGTTCGGGTGACGCCCTGTGTCCTGCCTGGCAACGAGCAGGACGGCTACATCGTCGATCCCAACTGCCGCGAAGAGTTCCAGCCCCCGAATGGCGCGGTGGTTCGGCCCCTGCAAGGCCAAGCGCCCTGGATCGCCAACGCCTTCTTGGACTACGACAACAGCGAGACCGGCTCCAACCTGCGCGTGCTCTACAACGGCGTCGGCCGCAGCCTCTACGCCGTCGGCGCGCAGTCGCTACCCAACATCTACACGCGCCGCACGCATCAACTCGACCTGATCTACACGCAGCGCTTGGTCGCCTACAAGCGCAACGAGATCGGCGATCTGCGCAACGAGCTCTCGCTGACCTTCGAGGTCAACAACATCCTCAATACCCGCAAGCAGCTCGAGCAGGGCGGCGGGTCGAACCTCGGCGTGGTTCGCACGACCCGCGACGGCGTCGATCTGTGGGTCGGCTTGCAGTGGCAATATTGAGTGCGCGCCTGCGCCGAGCCTGAATGCGACGCTGAAGTCGCGAATGTGACGGCTCGATTGCGGGACGGTTGCAGCGCGACCCAATGGCGTCTTCTCGCACTCTCGGTTTTCTCGGTCGTCACAGAACCTTCGCATTCGCGAACATCCCCCGTCACGCGGTCGGGCTAGAAGCCCCACCCAGGAGACCCCGATCATGAAGCGACTTCCTTGGATGGCAATGGCTAGTGTTCTCTCGCTCTCGTTCACCGCTTGCAATGGCGGCAACAACGAGGACAACGCCGATGACGTCGGAGACGGCGACGGTGATTCGTCCGACAGCACCGCCGACACGACGGCCGACACCACCGCCGATACCACGGCGGACACGACCGCAGACACCAGCGACACCACCGGCACCGGCGACTGTGCGGACCCCAACGACCCGGCTGCGCCGGTCGTTCAGGTCACCGGCGACGTCACCACCGACACGACCTGGACCTGCGACAACATCTACAAGCTCGCCCCCGACACCCAGGTGTTCGTGACCGGCGCGACGCTGACCATCGATCCCGGCACCACGATCAAGGGCCTGCCCGGCTCGGCGCTGGTCGTCGACAAGACCGGCATGCTCGAGGCCAACGGCACCGCCGACGCGCCGATCGTCTTGACCTCGAACTCGGCCACGCCGGTCGGCGGCGACTGGGGCGGCCTGGTCTTCCTCGGCACCGCGATCATCAACCTCGAGGGCGGCGTCGGTCAGGCCGAGGGCTTCGCCAACGCGCCGACCTACGGCGGCAACGACCCGGCTCATGACTGCGGCACGCTGACCTACACCCGGGTCGAGTACGCGGGCTTCGCGATCTCCGAGGGCAACGAGCTCAACGGCATCACCTTCTACGCCTGCGGCACCGGCACGACCGTCCATCACGTCCAGTCGCACATGGGCAGCGACGACGGCATCGAGTTCTTCGGTGGTGCCTTCGACGTCGACCACGTCGTGGTCACCGGCGCGCAGGATGACTCGCTCGACATGGACCAGGGCTTCGGCGGCACCATCCAGCACGTGTTCATCCATCAGGATCCGACCGTTGGCGACAACGCGTTCGAGATCTCCAACCAGGCCTTGGTCTTCGACGCGCCCCCGCTGACCTCGCCGACCGTCTGCAACGCGACCGCGATCGGCTCGGGCGCGACCGGTGAGAAGAGCAAGGGCTTCACCCTCAAGGAGGGCACCGAGGCGTCCTTCTACTCGATCATCTTCACCAACGCGAAGAACGAGGCCGGCCTGCTCGCCGACGAGTCGACCTGGGCCGTGCTCGACGCGGGCGCCATCGTGCTCGAGAACAGCTTGTTCTTCGCCAACGGCACGCCCGAGTTCAAGTCGGGCGCGATGTCGCTCGACGACGCCGGCTGGGAGGGCTGGGTCCTCGACGCGGCGAACTCCAACATCACCGACGATCCGGGCCTCGGCAGCATCGCGTGGGAGAGCCCCGACGCGACGCCGGGTGGCGTGGTCGCGGGCGCCGGCGCGACCGGTGGCAACTGCGAGCCGACCGACTACATCGGCGCGGTCGATCCGGCGGGCGACAACTGGACCGCCGCGAGCTGGATCAACTACAACGCCGGCTGATTCGGCTCACGACACGCTCGGCAGGCGCCGAGCGTTTCGTACCCAAGAGGCAGGTCTTCGGACCTGCCTCTTTTCGTGCGCGAGCGCACCGCGAGTTCTGCCGGCGTACCCTCGCCAAGATCGGTCATGATCGCGGCATGAACCTTCGCTTCTCTCCGCTCCTGGTCGTCCCGCTCCTGCTCGCGTCCGCCTGCACCTCCGACGCTCCCGGCGACGAGGGCAACGACGACTCCGGCGGGTTCGACCAAGCCCGCTCCGACGAGCCCCACGACGAGAACCCGCAGGTCAGCCCCGACGAAGCCGCCGCGCTGGCCACCGCCAACCACGCCTTGGCGCTCGACCTCTACCACGCGCTGCGCGAGGGCCAGGCCGCGGGCAAGGGCTTCTCGATCTCGCCCACCAGCATCCAGACCGCGTTCGGAATGCTCTACGGCGGCACGGTCGAGCCGGCCAAGTCCGAGATGGCCGCGGTCCTGCACTTCCCGCTCGAGGGCGAGCGCCAGCACGTCGGCAACAACTGGCTCGACGCGCAGCTCGTCGCCCGCAACCTGCCCGCGCTGACCAACGACCCCGAGTTTGGCGACGCCGATCCGGTCATCGTCGACTCGGCCAACGGCGTCTGGATCCGCAAGGACCTCGCGCCCGAGATCGCCCCGCCCTACCTCGACCTGCTCGCGATCCACTACGACGCGGGCCTCTACCTGGCCCAGTTCCGCGAGCAACCCGACGTCGAGCGCAAGGGCATCAACGCCTGGGTGTCCGAGCGGACCAACGACTTGATCCCCGAGCTGCTCCCGGCTGGCGTCATCACGACCGACACCACGATGGTGCTGGTCAACGCGATGTACCTCAAGGCGCCCTGGCTCGACCCCTTCGACGCGATGCTGACCGCCGACGCGCCCTTCACCGCGCTCGACGGCACGACGGTCGACGTGCCGATGATGCACTCGGGCGAGCTCGAGGCTGGCTACGCCGAGGGTGCGGGCTGGCAGGCGCTGGCGGTGCCGATGCGCGGCGAGGCGCTCGAGCTGGTCGTGATCTTGCCCGACGACTTCAAGGCCTTCGAAGCCGGCCTCGACGCGGCCACGCTCGAGGGCGTGTTCGCCAGCCTGGCGAGCACGATCGTCGACGCCAAGCTGCCGCGCTTCGAACTCGAGGCCCAGCTCGAGCTGACCCAAGAGCTGCGCGAGCTCGGCATGAACGCGCCCTTCGACGACTCGCGCAGCTTCGACGACATCCTCACCCAGCTCGGGGTGATCACGGCGGTCGTGCATCAGACCGTGATCAAGGTCGACGAGAAGGGCACCGAGGCCGCGGCCGCGACCGGGATCGTGGTCGGCGAGACCAGCGTGCCCGAGCCCGGCGCGACGATCGTGGTCGACCGGCCCTTCGTGCTGGCGATCCGCGATCAGCCGAGCGACACGCTGCTCTTCTTGGGCCGCGTGCTGACGCCCTGAGCCGGTCCGGGCTCAGCCCGGATCGCGGAACTTCGGGGCGCGCTTCATGAAGCGCGCCTGCACGGCCTCGAGCTGGTTGTGGCTGCCGAGCAAGGGCAGCTGCAGCTCGGTCTCGAGCGCGAGCGCGGTCGCGTCGTCGAGCTGCGGGGCCTGGTTCCACAGCGTCTTCGCGGCCCGGATCGCCTCGGGCGACTGCGCGGCGATCTGCTGGGCCAGCGCGCGAGCTTCGGTCAGCGGATCGTCGGCGAGCCGGGTCGCGAGCCCGAGCGCGAGCGCCTCGCGACCGTCGAACTCGCGCCCGGTGAAGGTCAGCTCCTTGGCGACGTCGAGCCGAACCAGGCGCGCGAGCGTCCGGGTGATGCTCATGTCGGGGATCAGGCCCCAGTGGATCTCCTTGACCGCCAGCTTGGCCTCGGGATGGATGATCCGCAGATCGGCCGCGAGCGCGATCTGGAGGCCGCCGCCGATGCAGGTGCCATGGACCGCGGCGATGACCGGGACCGGCAGCTCGGTCCAGATCCACGCGACCCGCTGGGCGAGGTTGGCCGGGCTGCGATCGGGATCGCGAGCGAGCAATTGTTCGCGGACCTCGGGCCCGCCCGACATGAACGCCCGAAAGTCGAGCCCCGCGCAGAACGAGGCGCCCTCGCCGTGGAGCACGACCACGCGGACCGAGCGATCGTCGAGCAGCGCCTCGCCAGCGGCGACCAAGCCCTCGAACATCGCGACGTCGAGGCCGTTGTGCTTGTCGGGTCGAGCGAGGCGAACCTCGACGATGCCGGCTTCGCGGGTGGTGACGACGCGTGGCGCGGTGGTCATGGCGGCCCGATGGTAGCCGCGTTCGGGCGCTTCGCGGGCTTCGTGCGCGCAAACCTGCTACGAAGAGCGCCGATGCGCCGCGCCTCGTTCGTCTTGCCGCTGATCTCGTTGTCGCTTGTCTTGTTGCCGGTCTTGGCCTCGACTGGCTGCTGGAACCGCGAGGCCGTGTGGGAGGCGGTCGACGGCACGCGAGCCTCGGTCGCGCGGCCGGGCGAGAGCGAGGCTGATCGACTCTACCGGCTCGGCAAGGACTGCATGGACGTGATCGAGCGCGACGAGTGTGCGATCGACTACTTCGAGCAGCTCGTCGCGCTCGAGCCCGACCGCCGCGATCTGCTCGGCGACGCGACCTTCCGTTTGGTCGAGCTCTACCGCCGCAACGATCACGCCGAGCAGGCCACGCTGCTGCTGCGCAAGTTCTGGTCGCTGGGCATGGACATGGGCAGCGCTGGGGTCGTGCCCTATGGAGTTCGCTTCAGCCCGCCGACCCTGACCACGATGTTCCAGGTCGACGTCGCCGCACTCGAGGCCAGCGGGCTGCATCGCAGCTTGTCGCCCGAGGTCAAGGAGATGATGTTCACCTGCGACGAGGCCCGCCGCGAGCAGCTCGACGCCGAGGTCAAGGCTCGGCGCGAGGCCAAGCGAGCCGAGCGCGAGGCCGCGAACCCGCCGACGCCGGCCGAGCAGCGCCAAGCCGAGCAACGCAAGGCTCGCAACGAGGCGCGGCGCAAGGCCGACGAGGGCAAGCCCAAGTCGGTCTACTCCGACGGCTTTTGCCAGGTCGCCGCGGCGCTCGGGCTCCAGGATCCCAGCGACTTCGATCGCTTCTTGGGCGCCAGCCACCACGAGGACGCCCGCCAGTCGATCGCGGTGATCGAGCTGGGCGATCTCGACGCCAAGCTCGAGGCCGCGATCGCGGCCGGCACGATCGTCGCCGAGCCGACCCCGACCATCGAAGGCCGCGACGCCTCGACCATGACCCAGAGCATGCGCGACAAGCTGCGCGTCTGGACCCTGGTCGGGATCGACTACGAGGGCGCCAAGCTGCAGCTGCTCAGCCTCGATCGCAACGAGCTGATGCTGGTCCCCGAGGCCCTGGTCGCCGACATCCTCCACGCGCGGGCCCACGCGGAAGAGCGGATGAACCCCAAGCTGCGCGCGCTGCTCGACCAGGTCCCGGGCGAGGTCACCTTCTTGACCGTGATCGAGGCCAAAGCGATGGAGGACTCGCTCGAGGAATTCGGCGCGCTCGGCAAGCTGCTGCCCGACCCCCAAGGCATGATGGTCGCGGCCGTGGTCCACGACTACGCCGGGATCTTCATTCGGCTGCCGACCGAGGAGTCGGTCAAGGCCTGGCTGCTGCTCAGCATCGTCCGCAAGCTGCTCGACGGGGCCCAAGAAGACGCCGACGAGGCCAGCCCGCTGCGCGAGCTCGACATCACGCAGTCGCCGGACGGCAAGGCGTTGTTGATGTCGAGCATCTTGAACGAGCGAAGCGTCGAGCAGATGTTCTTGGGCGGCTGAGCGCGCCTCAGCTCAGCTCAGAACTTCGACGTCGCGGTCAGCATCATCAGGCGGTCGTTCGAGTCGCGCAGCCGACCGCTCAGGCCTCGGACGAAGCGCCAGAGCAGCTCGTAGGCGAGCTCGCGGTCGACGAACATGAGGTCGCGCAGGTCGTGCTTGGGCAGCTTGAGCAGCTTGGCGTTCTCGTGGCAGACCGCGTCGGCCGAGCGCGGGATGTCGTCGTCGATCAGCGACATCTCGCCGAAGTGATGGCCCTCGCGCAGGATCGCGAGCGCCTCTTCGCCCATGCCCGCGACGTCGCGCGAGATTCGAATCGCGCCCTCGAGCACCAAGAAGAGCCCGTCGCCCTCGTCGCCGTGCTGGAACACGTAGTCGTTCTTCTTGTACTCGAACTGCTGGGCGAGCTTGGCGATCCGACGCAGGTGGTTGGGCAGCAGGCCGGCGAAGAGCGAGACGCCCTCGAGCGCCCGCTGGACCAGCACCGGGTCGGCCTTCTTGGCCTCGCTGATCGGCTTGCCACCCGTCAGCTCGACCGCCCGAGCGATCGGGGCGTCGTCGTCGACGATGCCGAATTCTTCGAGTCCAGTGCCCATCGACGACAGGATACCCGAGCCGAGGGTGGGACTGGAAATTCCTCGACCCGGAGGGGTCGACTCCGATCGTTGATCGCCCGCTCCGACCGCGGCCGGAGCGGGCGCTCGGCTCACTGCTGGAAGCAGTAGATCGCCGACGCGTTCGCGCAGTTGCCGGTCGACGTGCAGTTCGACCAGCGGAAGGTCGCCACGGTGGTCTGGCCGACGTTGCCGGTGCCCACGCTCGAGGTCCAGTTGCTGCACGTCGAGTTGCCGATCAGGCCGTTCGAGAAGGTCCCGGTGAACACCTGGCGGGTGGTTCCCTGGCAGCTGTTGGTGCCGTCGGGCGAGGGCGTGCCGAGCTCGGTCACGTCGAGCGCGGCGTCGAGCGTGGCGTCGGTCAGGTCGGCCCAGTTGTCGGCGATCTTGACCCCGTTGACCTTCTTGTAGGGCACGCTCGACTGCACGAAGCGGGTCGCGGGCGTGGCCTGATCGGTCGAGAGCCAGGCCATGTAGGTGCCCGGCAGCCCGGCCGACTGCGCCCGCAGGTTGCACTGGGCGTCGGCGCCCAGGAGCCCGCCCATGTCGCCGTTGTAGAGGCTGCTGGTCACGAACGCGAGCCGGGCCTCGAGCATGCAGTTGGCCGAGCAGCCGTCGAGCGGCTGCGTCCCGCCGTCGTCGCACTCCTCGACCCCGACGTTGACCAAGCCGTCGCCACAGACCGCGGCGATGCACTCGCTCGTGCAGGCGTCGTTCTCGATCATGTTGCCGTCGTCGCACTCCTCGACCCCGACGTTGACCAGGCCGTCGCCACAGACCGCGTTGATGCACATGCCGACGCAGGCGTCGTCGTCGGCCATGTTGCCGTCGTCGCACTCCTCGACCCCGGCCTGGACCGAGCCGTCGCCGCAGACCGCGAAGAGACAGGCGTTGGTGCACTCGTCGGTGTCGTCGGTGTCGGCGTCGTCGCACTCCTCGACGCCCTCTTGCACGATCATGTCGCCGCAGGTCGCGAGCAAGCACATGTTGGTGCACTGGTCGGTGTCGACCATGTTGGAGTCGTCGCACTCCTCGAGGCCCTGGACTCGGCCGTCGCCGCAGCTCTCGATCAAGCACATCGACGAGCAGCCGTCGTCGTCGGCCATGTTGCCGTCGTCGCAGGCCTCGACGCCGGTCTGGACCGAGCCGTCGCCGCAGATCGCGATCGTGCAGGCCGCGGTGCACTCGTCGTCGTCGGCCATGTTGCCGTCGTCGCACTCCTCACCCGCGTCGACGTTGCCGTCGCCGCAAAAGGGCATGGGCCCGTCGGTGGTGTCGGTCTCGGTCGTGGTCGTGTCGCCGTCGCCGTCGCCGGTCGACTCGGAGGTGCCGGTGGTGCCGATCTCGTCGCCCGCTTCACCCGGGTCGCTCGGACACGCGACCAGCAGCATCGAGCTCGCCAACAAGGAGGCCGCAAGAGAAGTCTTCTTCATGCCTTCATTGGACTCGACAATGCCCGGCGACGCCAGAAAACGACCCGCCCGGTCCGCGTGAGCAGACCTGAGCGGGCCCTCTGGCGCGGATCAGCGCGCGCGCTTCACTGCTGGAAGCAGTAGATGCCCGAGGTGTTGGCGCAGCTGAGCTGCTGGCAGTTGGTCCAGCGGAAGCTGGCCGAGTTGGTCACGCCCACCGTGGCCGTGCCCGCGTTGGACGTGAAGTCGCTGCAGGTCCCGCCCGAGAGCACGCCATTTTGCCCAGTTCCGGTGAACGCGGTCCGGAAGTTGTTCACGTTGACGAAGCAGTTGTTGGTGCCCGCCGGCGACGCACCGCCGAGCTCGGTCACCTGGAGCGCAGCGTCGAGCGTGCCGTCGGTCAAGTCGGCCCAGTTGTCGGCGATTTTGACCTGGTTGACCATGAAGTAGGGCACCGTCGACTGGACGAAGCGAGTCGCGGGCGAGCCCTGGGCGGTCGAGATCCAGGCCATGTAGGTGCCCGGCAGGCCCGCCGCCTGTGCACGCATGTTGCAGATCGCGTCGGCGCCCATCAGCCCGCCGAGGTTGCCGGTGTGCAGCGTGCTGGTCGCGAAGGCGATCCGGACCTCCAACTGGCAGGTCGGCGAGCAGCCGTCGAGCGGCGCCATCCCACCGTCGTCGCACTCCTCGACCCCGGCCTGGACGAAGCCATCGCCGCAGACCGCCGCCACGCAGGTGCTGGTGCAGTCGTCGGTGTCGTCCATGTTGGCGTCGTCGCACTCCTCGACCCCGGCCTGCACGAAGCCATCACCACAGGTCGCGCTGATGCACATGCCGACGCAGTCGTCGGTGTCGTCGATGTTGCCGTCGTCGCACTCCTCGAACCCGACGTGGAGGACCGCGTCGCCACAGACCGCGGCCGTGCAGGCGTTGGTGCAGTCGTCGCCGTCGTCCATGTTGCCGTCGTCGCACTCCTCGACGCCCGCGTGGAGGATCGAGTCGCCGCAAGTCGCGAGCAGGCACATGTTGGTGCAGTCGTCGGTGTCGTCGAGGTTGGCGTCGTCGCACTCCTCCATCGCCTGCTGAACGCCGTCGCCACAGCTCTCGATCAAGCACATCGCCGAGCAGCCGTCGTTGTCGTCCATGTTGCCGTCGTCGCAGGCCTCGACGCCCTCTTGCACGACCAGGTCGCCACAGATCGCGATGGTGCACGCGTTGGTGCACTCGTCGGTGTCGATGCCGTTGCCGTCGTCGCACTCCTCGTCGATGTCGACCACGGCGTCGCCGCAGATGGGACCGTTGGTATCGGTCGTATCCGTCGTGTCCGTCGTGTCCGTCGTGTCCGTGGTCGTGGTGTCGGTCGCGGTGTCGGAGAAGGTCGTGCTGTCGGCCGTCTCGGTCGCCGACTCGCCGACGGTGGTGGCCATGGTGTCGGTCGCGCTGTCGGTCGTGGTCGCCGTGTCGGTCGCGGTCTCGGTCGCGGTCCCGCCGATCTCGTCGTTGCCCTCGACCACGTCGTTGTTGCAGGCGACCAGAAGCAGGGACCCGGTCAAGAAGGTGCTCAGTGAAGTCTTGCGCATCCCCGCATTGGAGCCGACTTCGCCCGAGTCCGTCTAGAAATTGTCGAGTCGACCCCACTGGTCGAGCGCGCGATGGTTGCTCCAGTGAAGATCGCGAGCGCGCGCTGGTCTTTCGACCACTCGCCCTCACATTCCTGCTGCGCTGCGCGAGGCTGCCCCGCAGCGCGAGGCCCCAAAAAGAAGGGACCCTGCCGATCCGGCAGAGTCCCTTCGTCGCGTGTCCGAGCGGCCTACTGCTGGAAGCAGTAGATCGGCTCCATCCACCCACAACTGCCGCCCTGGCAGGCGATCGTCCAGGTGTTGGTGACCGAGTTGTTGTAGCCCCAGAGCGAGCCGCCGTTCGTCGAGGTCCAGTCGCCGCACGAGTTGTTGGCGTTGAAGATCGAGCCGTTGGCGGTGGTGTTGGTCCACACCGACACGTTGGCGACGCAGGTCGCGGTGCCGGCCGGCGGCGCGGCGCCGAGCTCGGTCACGTTGATCGCCGCGTCGAGCGAGCCGTCGATCAGGTCGGCCCAGTTGTCGGCGACCTTGATGCCCGTGACGGTCTGGTAGGGCAGAGCCGACTGCGTGAAGCGAGTCGCGGGCGTGCTGTTGGGCTGGCTGGTCGAGAGCCACGCCATGTAGGTGCCGGGCAGGTTGGCCGCCTGGGCGAGGTTCTGGCAGATCGCGTCGGCGCCCGCGAGCCCGCCCATGTTGCCGGTCTGCAGGGTGCTGGTCACGAACACGTAGCGCGCCTCGAGCTGGCACATGCCGTCGCAGCCGTCGCCCGGATCGGCGTTGCCGTCGTCGCACTGCTCGACGCCCGCTTGCACGATCGAGTCGCCACAGATCGCAGCCGCGCACGAGTTCGTGCACTCGTCGGTGTCGACGTCGTTGCCGTCGTCGCACTCCTCGACGCCCTCTTGCACGATCGCGTCGCCACAGATCGCAGCCGCGCACGAGTTCGTGCACTCGTCGGTGTCGACGTCGTTGCCGTCGTCGCACTCCTCGATGCCCTCTTGGATGATCGTGTCACCGCAGACCGCGTTCGTGCACATGTTGGTGCACTCGTCGGTGTCGATGTCGTTGGCGTCGTCGCACTCTTCCATGGGGTCGACGACACCGTCGCCGCAGGTCTCGATCATGCACATCGAGTCGCAGCCGTCGCCGTTGTCCATGTTGCCGTCGTCGCAGCCCTCGACGCCCTCATGGAGGATCGTGTCGCCGCAGATCGCGATCGTGCACGCGTTGGTGCACTCGTCGGTGTCGACGCCGTTGCCGTCGTCGCACTCCTCGCCATCGTCCATGTTGCCGTCGCCGCAGATCGGCGGCGGCAAGTCGGTGTTGTCGGTCGTGGTCGGGTCGGTCGTCGCGGTGTCGGTCGTGGTCGTGTCGGTCGTGTCGGACGTGGTCGAGCTCGAGCTGCTCGACTCGGTCGCGGTGTCGGCCGTGTCAGTCGCCGTCTCGGTCGCGGTCGAGCCGACCTCGTCGGCGTTGTCAGTGGTGTCGTCGCTGGGACAGCCGGCGAGCACGGTGCAAGCCAAGATTGAACTCAGGGTAGCTTTGCGCATTCGGGGATTTGAACCCGAAAAATGCGCCAATGGCTAGCGCATCGTTCGCCAGGTGCGAAAACACGCGTCGACCGAGACACCGCCCAGCCGCCCGATCACTGCTGGAAGCAGTACATCGGCTCTTGCCAGCTACAGGTCCCGCCCGCACACGCCGAGGTCCAACCGCCGTTGACCAGGCTCGACTGGCCCCAGTGACCCGCGCTCGCGGTCGAGTTCCAGTTCGCGCACGAGTTGATCGAGTTGTAGAGCGTGCCGTCGGCCCTGGTGTTGCTCCAGACCGAGTTGCTCCCGCAGGTCGGGTTACCAGCGGGCGGCGCGGCAGCGGTCTCGGTCACGTTGATCGCCGCGTCGAGCGACCCATCCGTGAGGTCGGCCCAGTTGTCGGCCACCTTCACGCCGTTGGGCTTGACGTAGGGCACCGCCGACTGGACGAAGCGAGTCGCGGGCGTGCCGTTGGCTTGGCCGGTCGAGAGCCAGGCCTTGTAGGTGCCAGGCAAGCCGGCGTCGCTGGCCAGCTCGTTGCAGATCGCGTCGGCGCCCGCGAGCCCGCCCATCGTGCCGTACTGCACGGTGCTGGTCACGAACACGAAGCGCTGCTCCCACGCGCAATTGGCCGCGCAGCCATCACCGGGATCGACGTTGCCGTCGTCGCATTCGTCGACGCCGGCTTGGATCGCTCCGTCACCGCAGGTCGCGATCGTGCACGCGGACAAGCACCCGTCGGAGTCGTCGAGGTTGCCGTCGTCACAGGCCTCGACGCCCTCGTAGACGATCGCGTCGCCGCAGGTCGCGAGCGCGCAGGCGTTGGTGCACTCGTCGGCGTCGACCACGTTGCCGTCGTCGCAGGTCTCGACCCCCTCGTGCACGATCAGATCGCCGCAGATCGCCGCGAGGCACAAGTTGGTGCACTCGTCGGAGTCGATCATGTTGCCGTCGTCGCACGCCTCCATCGGCTGGACGATCCCGTCGCCACAGCTCTCGAGCAGACACGCCGCCGAGCAGCCGTCGCCCTCGTCGAGGTTGCCGTCGTCGCAGGCCTCGACCCCGACTTGCACGATCGCATCGCCGCAGGTCGCGAGCACGCACGCGCTCGTGCACGCGTCGGTGTCGATGTCGTTGCCGTCGTCGCAGGCCTCGCCCGGATCGAGGTTGCCGTCGCCGCAGAAGGGATCGGGCGCCGTGTCGCTCGTGCTCGTCTCGCTCGTGCTCGTCTCGCTCGTGCTCGTCTCGCTCGTGCTCGTGTCGCTCGTGCTCGTGTCGCTCGTGCTCTCGCTCGTCTCGGTCGCCGTCGCGCCGACCTCGTCGGTGTTGGTCGTGTCGTCGGTCGGACAGCCGCTCGCACACACGACGAAGGCCAGGGCGACGCACGAAGGGATGGTTCGCATGCTTCGATTCTCGACAGCCCCAGCCGGCTCCACAAGCCCGAGAAATCGCGCCTGCGCGAGCGAATACGAGCACGACCCCGCCGAGGGGTCGACTCGGCGCTACTGCTGGACGCAGTAGAGCGGAGCCGTGTTGGTGCAGGGCGCCGCCGCGTTGCAAACCGTCCAGGTCGCGTCGGCGATCGTGTTGCGACCGACCGCGCCCGTGCTCGCGGTCGAGCTGAAATTGTTGCAGGTGTTCGCGCCGGCCGTGCCGTTGGCGTTGGTACCGGTCCAGGTCATGCGGTTCGAGGCGTTGCAGGTGATCGAGGCGACCGGCGGCACCGTGTTGATCTCGGTCCGCGTGAAGTTGGCGTCGAGCGTCCCGTCGGTCAGGTCGGTCCAGTTGTCGGCGATCTTGGACCCGTTGGTCAGCAAGTAGGGCACGGTCGACTGCACGAAGCGAGTCGAGGGCGAGCCCTGGTTGGTCGAGATCCAGGCCATGTAGGTACCCGGCAGGTTGGCCGCCGCCGCTCGTGCGTTGCAGATCGCGTCGGCGCCGGCGAGCCCGCCGAGGTTGCCGGTATGGGTCGTCGTCGTCACGAACGCGAGCCTGGCCTCCCACGCACAGCTGGGCGAGCAGCCGTCGTTCGCGTTGACGTTGCCGTCCTCGCACTCCTCACCGGCTTGCTTGATGCCGTCGCCGCACGCGGGCGTGCGGCAGCCGTTCGTGCAGCCGTCGGCGTTGATCATGTTGCCGTCGTCGCACTGCTCGACGCCGACTTGGACGATCATGTCGCCGCACACCGCGTTGGCACACATGTTCGTGCAGCCGTCGGTGTTGGTCATGTTGCCGTCGTCGCACTGCTCACCCATCTGCACGATGTTGTCGCCGCAGAAGGGCAGCATGCAGGCGTTCGAGCACTCGTCGCTGTTGATGTTGTCGCCGTCGTCGCACATCTCGAAGCCGGCGTGGACGAAACCGTCGCCGCAGCTCGCGTCGGCGCAGGCGATGCAAGCGTCGGTGTCGAGGTTGTTGGCGTCGTCGCACTCCTCGACTCCGACGTGCACGATCATGTCGCCGCAGGTCGCGTCGGTGCAGGCGTTCGTGCACGCATCACCCTCGTTGGCGTTGCCGTCGTCGCACTCCTCGACCCCCGCCTCCACGAACCCGTCGCCACAAGCCGCGTCCTCGCAGGCGTTGGTGCATGCGTCGGTGTCGTTGGCGTTGCCGTCGTCGCAGGCCTCGACTCCGGCCTGCACGAGCCCGTCGCCGCAGCTGGCGTTCTCGCAAGCGTTCGTGCACGCGTCCGTCTGCTCGACGTTACCGTCGTCGCAGGCCTCGACCCCCGCTTGCACAAAACCGTCGCCACAGCTCGCGAAGAGGCAGGACCCGGTGCAGGCGTCGTCGTCGCTGGCGTTGCCGTCATCGCACTCTTCGACGCCGACCTCGACGATACCGTCGCCGCAGCTCGCGTCCTCGCAGGCGTTGGTGCACGCGTCAGCGTCGTCGGCGTTGCCATCGTCGCAGGCCTCGACTCCCACCTGAACGAAGCCGTCGCCACACGTGGCGATCGTACACAGGCTGGTGCAGGCGTCGTCGTCGTCGAAGTTGCCGTCGTCGCAAGCCTCGACGCCGGCGTGGATGACCAGGTCACCGCAGATCGCGAGCGCGCAGAGGTTGGTGCAGTCGTCGGTGTCGTCCATGTTGCCGTCGTCGCAGGCCTCGCCGGCTTGGACCATGCCGTCGCCGCAGTCCTCGAGCAGGCAGCTCGCGGAGCAGCCGTCGCCCTCGTCGAGGTTGCCGTCGTCGCAGCCCTCGACGCCCATGTGGACGATCAGGTCGCCGCACACCGCCGACGTGCAGGCGGCCGTGCAGGCGTCGGTGTCGTCCATGTTGCCGTCGTCGCACTCCTCGCCCGGGTCGACGTTGCCGTCGCCACAGAAGGGCTCGACGCCATCCGTCGAGTCGGTGGAGTCGGTGGTCGAGTCGCTCGTCGAGTCGGT
Organism: Nannocystaceae bacterium; assembly: GCA_035904925.1. GTDB lineage: Bacteria > Myxococcota_A > Polyangia > Nannocystales > Nannocystaceae > Plesiocystis. The sequence continues at coordinate 712 of JAMHUH010000457.1, read as the reverse complement.
GGTCGAGTCCGAGTCGCTCGCCGAAGTGCTCATGCTCGACTCCGAGTCGCTCACCGAGCTCGTCGCGCTCGAGTCGGTCGCGGTCTCGGTCGCCGTCGCACCGACCTCGTCATCGCTCGACGTGACGTCGCTGGTGCAGGCGGCGACGATGAGCGAGCAGGTCAGGACCGAGCTCCACGATGTCTTGCGCATGGACGCATTGGAGCCGAGTTCGCCCGAGTTCGTCCATCGCTCGTTTTTGCTGCGACACCAACCATTGGCGGACTCCGACCTCGACGCCAACCCATGAAAATGGGCGCTCGAGCCCAGCTCGAGCGCCCATTCGCGCGATCACGCTCGAATTCGAATCACTGCTGGAAGCAGTAGATCGGCGCCGTCGCGGTGCAGGGTGCCGCGGCGCAGTTGGTCCAGGTCGCGTTGGCGATGGTGTTGCGCCCGACCACGCCGGTGCCCGCGGTCGAGGTCCAGTTGCTGCACGTGTTGGCCAGCGCGGTCCCGTCGAACTCGGTCCCGGTCCAGGTCATTCGGGTGGTGTTGTTGCAGCTGAAGCTCGCAACCGGCGGCGTGCCGTTGAGCTCGGTCTTGTTGATGCTGGCGTCGAGCGTGCCGTCGGTCAGGTCGGCCCAGTCGTCGGCGACCTTGGTATTGTTGACCATGCGGTAGGGCACCGTCGACTGCACGAAGCGGGTCGCGGGCGAGCCTTGGTCGGTCG
>JAMHUH010000456.1:0-2653 GCA_035904925.1 Nannocystaceae bacterium | reverse complement strand
CTCGGATCTCTACGAGCGCGAGAGCGTGCCCCTGCGTCCGCTGATCATCACCGAGCTGCCCGTGCTGATCCGATCGATCGTCGAGCCGCTGCGCTTCGCCGGCCTCGACTTTCGCGGCGTCGCCCGACTCCAGCCGGCCGAGTTCGTCGAGTGCGACGTGTGGGAGGGCTACATGGCCAGCGACGGGACGCTGCGCTCGCGTACGCCGCTTTGATCTGCGCGACTGTCGAACGCGTAACCCGACCGACGCTGCGATCCAAGCCGCTCTGCGAGCGCTCGGCCGCGACGGCGACCCGATACAATCCGCCATCATGAGTCTGCGTCATGTCCTTCATGCTCGGCGAGGCGCCCTGCTCCTGACCCTCGCGGCCTTCGTCGGGGTCGCGTTCGGATGCCAAGAGCCTGCCTCCGTTGGCAACAGCTGCGCTCACGATCGTGACTGCCTCGAGCAGTGTGTCGGGGGCAAGAAGTTCCCCGACGGGACCTGCACGGTCTCGTGCTCGAACGACTACGACTGCCCGGCCTATGCGGCGTGCGTGCATGAGGAGGGCGGGATCTGCTTGCCGCTCTGTGACATCGACGCGGACTGCCGCGACAAGTACTCGTGCAAGGACGTCGACCGCGAAGGGGCCGGCGGCAAGGCGCCCGTCTGCATCCACTGAGCCGCTTCTGAGCCGCTTCGACATGAGCCGCTTTGACACGCGGCGCTGAAGAACATATCGTCGTTTCACGATGGTCCGGGTCCACGCGATCGACGCCTGCTGTCCGGCCCCCGAAGCTGCGCCCGATCTTCGCCCAGTCGAGGGCGAGGCGGCCGACGAAGAGCTCGCGCGCCTGGCCAAGGCGATCGGCCACCCCGCGCGGGTCAAGATCCTGCGCATGCTGATCCACGAAAATGCGTGCATCTGCGGCGAGATCGTCGAAGAACTCGGGCTGGCCCAGTCGACCGTGTCGCAGCACCTCAAGCTGCTCAAGCAAGCCGGGCTGATCCGCGGCGAGGTCGACGGCCCGCGGGTCTGCTACTGCGTCGACGCGCACAACCTCCGACGCCTGCGCGCGCTGGTCGGGGGGCTCTGAACCACTTTATCGTCAACTGACGATTTGATCTCGCATCCGCCATGGGCATCTTCGAACGTTACCTCTCTGTCTGGGTCGCCTTGGCCATCCTCGCGGGCGTCGGGCTCGGGCTCGTGGTCCCGAGCGGCTTTCAATTCATCGCGGGCCTCGAGTGGGCGCGGGTCAACCTGGTCGTCGCGCTGCTGATCTGGTGGATGGTCTACCCGATGATGCTCAAGGTCGATCCGAGCTGTCTGCGCGACGTCGGACGCAAGCCCAAGGGCCTCATGCTGACCCTGGTCGTCAATTGGCTGATCAAGCCGTTCACGATGGCCGGGCTGGGCGTGCTCTTCTTCGACTACGTGTTCGCTGGCTGGGTCGGGCCCGAAGACGCGCAGCAGTACATCGCGGGCATGATCCTGCTCGGGGTCGCGCCCTGCACCGCGATGGTGTTCGTGTGGAGCCAGCTGACCAAAGGCGACGCCAACTACACGCTGGTCCAAGTCTCGGTCAACGACCTGATCATGGTCTTCGCCTTCGCGCCGCTGGCCGGCCTGCTCTTGGGCGTGACCGAGATCGCGGTGCCCTGGGCGACGCTGGTCGCCTCGGTCGTGATCTTCGTGGTCGTGCCGCTCGCGGCCGGGATCCTGACCCAGCGCATGTTGACGGCCGAGCGCGTGACCCAGCTCGGCGCGCGGCTCAAGCCGGTGTCGATCCTCGGCCTCCTGCTCACGGTCGTGCTGCTCTTCGGTTTTCAGGCCGAGACCATCGTCGCCCAGCCCGGGCGCGTGGCCCTGATCGCGGTGCCCTTGGCGATCCAGAGCTACGGCATCTTCGCGATCGCCTACGGGCTGGCCAAGCTCATGAAGCTGCCCCATGACATCGCGGCACCGGCCGCGATGATCGGGACCTCGAATTTCTTCGAGCTCGCGGTCGCGGTCGCGATCAGCTTGTTCGGGCTCGCCTCGGGGGCCGCGTTGGCGACCGTCGTCGGGGTCCTGATCGAGGTCCCGGTGATGCTCTCGCTGGTCGCCTTCGCCAACCGAACCCGCGGCTGGTTCCCCGACTCCACCCCTTCCGTCCCCGCTCCCGCCAAGTAGCCATGCCAGGGCTTCACTTCGACTCGATCTTGTTCTTGTGCGTGGCCAACTCGGCCCGCTCGCAGCTGGCCGAAGGGCTCGCGCGCGCGCACTTCGGCGCGAGCCTTCGGGTCGAGTCGGCCGGCTCCGATCCCTCGCGCGTCCACCCGCTCGCGATTCGGGCGATGGCCGAGATCGGGCTCGACATCGCCGGCCAGCGCTCGAAGTCGGTCGAGACGATCGACGCCGACGCCATCGATCTCGTGATCACGCTCTGCGCCGAGGAGGTCTGCCCGGTCTTCTTGGGTCGCGCACGGCGGCTGCACTGGCCGCTGGCCGATCCCGCGAGCCCACGAGCCAGCGAGGACGATCCACTCGACGCGTTTCGCAGCGCCCGCGATCAGCTGCGCGCGCGGATCGAGGTGCTCGCGGCCCTGCGCGACGTCCCGGAGGGCCCCGCACCGCTCGAGTTCCAAGCCAGCTTGCGCGTGCCCGACCTGGCCAGCGCGGCCCGCTTC
>JAMHUH010000455.1:0-4985 GCA_035904925.1 Nannocystaceae bacterium | reverse complement strand
CTCTCGGCCTATTGCGTCGAGTCCGGGTTCAACCTCGAGTTCGACCTCGTGTTTCGGCCCGGCGTCCTGCCGCCCGCGGGCCACAGCGTGACCGCGACCTGCGACTTGGCCGACGAGCCGAGCGTGGACTGCCCGGCGCTCGGATAGACGGCGGCGAGGCGATCGTCGAGTGCCGCCCACGAGGATTGGGTGCACTTGGGCCTGGAGCGCGGGGGGAGGCCCCGCGGATCTGAAAGGCATCTTGCGCACAATCGAGGACGAGATGCGAAAGGGAATCAAGTTGGTCAATAGGCTTCGCAATACACTCATGACGAGTAAGGTGGGCAAGGGCGAAAAGGCCCTGGACCATTCCACGATGCAGCTCAATGACTACATCGATGTGCTGCAAGAGAAGGATGGAACTCTCTACACCGTGAACTACGGACGTGGCAGCGATGCAGCCAACATCGATTACGCGCGCGACCTCGAACTCCGAACCCTGCGGGAAATTTGGCCCGAAACGCCTGCCGCTGACGAATAGCGCCACCATGAGTTCCATGGTAGGCTGGGCGACTGCGCATCATGACTCGACGTCCCTCCATCTCCATGCTGCTGGCTCTCGCCGCACTAGCCGGCTGCCGGGCACGGCCCACACCGTCATCCGAGATCACGGGGGTAGAGGGCCGCATCACTGGTGCATCGACTGATACCCACGTGTGTCTGGTGCCCACGACTCGCGGAGGTAGCTTTGTTTCGACCATCCAGCCGTGGTGCACGAGCGTGGCTTCGTCAAACCCGATCTATCGAATCACTGGCGTGCCCCCAGGGATATATTGGGTATCGGCATCTGCCGATGGGCTCGCTCCGGCCTACGCGTGGTTTGGTCCTGCGGACGGGCAAACCCGGCAGGTCTCGCTCTCCACAGGTCGGCTCGTGCGCGGCGCCGATCTGCACTTCGCCTGGCCGGGCGCCCGAGTCTCGGGCGTCGTGACTGACAAAGGTGGGGCAACGGTCGCGGGAGCCGACGTGCAATCGCTGGCGACCTTCACGACTACCGACACCGCGGGCGAGTTCGTGCTATGGCTGGAGCCAGGTCAGACCGCGGTGCGGGTGCAGGCTCGCGGATACGCGGACTCGTACCTGAATCTGAAAGCACCCGCATCGGATCTCGAGATTCAACTTGCGCCCGAAGCTATCTTGCGTGGACGAGTGGTCGACGCGGAGTCAGGCGTACCCGTCGCTGGGGCCGCGTTGTCCTTTGGCTGGAGCGCTCGAGACGAACCCGTGGCCATCTCTGCGAGCGACGGGCGGTTCGAGATCCGAGGCCTTGGCTCCGGCGACTATCAGCCAATGGCCGTGACGAACGAGCGGTATGGAGTATTGCCGGACGCGGTCACTTTGATCTCAGGTTCGACCTCCCAACTTGTCGAGATCCCAGTCTCTCGTGCTCACGCGATTACGGGTCGGATTTGGACCGAGGATGGCGCCGCATGTGAAAATGGTCGACTCACCGTCCATTTTCTCTCGGCGGGCGGATCATTCACAGTAGCGACCGCGCAAGACAACACGACGTCCGTTGCCGGGCTACCCACGGGATCCTACGCCTTCGAGGCCCGCTGTGCCGGCTATCGGGTGGAGGTATCTCGGCCACGTTGGATTGACCGCTCACAGGACCTTCAGTGGATAGTCAGTCGCGGCCTGCTCGACAGCTCTGGAGCACCCGTTGTCCACGTTCTACTGTTCGCGACCTCCCTCGGACGCAATCACCCCGTCGATTCGGTGTGGACCGGGCCCAACGGCGAGTTTTCCCTCACTGGGCTCTATCCGGCGCACCGCTATATGGTCGAGGCGATCGGCGTTCCGCTCGTACCGGTCGAGGTGGCGTTGGGCGACAGCAGCCTCGACATTGAGACGCTGCGCCTGCCAAAGTAATTGCCGCGTCACTTCTGCACGGACTTCTCGAACCACGCCAAGACCTCGGGCATCACGTCGCCCACGCGCGTCTGATCCCAGGCGCTCTCTTCGGACGCCCCCTCGGCGCGCGTGAAGGTGAAGTCCGCCGCGTCGGGACAAGGCCCGGGCTTGGCCGCCAGCTGCTTGCGTGCCAGCTCCTCGCCAGTCTTGGCCGCTCGGACCACGACCTCGGCGGTCTGCGTGTAGCGGGTCATCTTGGCTTGGTGGCCATCGGGCGTCGAGTAGTTGCAGACCTCGAGCTCCTTCTGGCCGAGCGTCACCCGAGCGACCCGCTCGACCTCGGCGAGCACCCGCATCGGCCCGACGTGCGCGATCGGAGTCCCGTAGTCATCGAGCAGCAGCGCGCTGATGGACTCGCTCGGGCTCCCGGCCGCCTGCGCGGGCGCGGCCCAGTCGAGCCCGCCCTCGGTCCACTTGGCGAGCACGCCCGTGTCGAGGTCGGACCAGGGCCGGACCTCGCTGACGCTCAGCCGATAGCTGGCCTGCTGATGATCCGGGTTGGCGAAGGTGATCGTCGTCTCGCTCGGTCCGCTCGCCGCGACGGGGACCTCGAACACGCCGAGCTCGTTGGCCTCGATCGCTTCGCCCTCGACCTTCAGGTCGCTCGGCTTCCAGGCCTGAAAGCGGAGTCGAAGGCGACCGTCTTCACCGAGTCCGACGTCGGCCCGCATCGGCGCCGCGCTGGTGCCCTCGAGCGCAAAGCTGAACACGACCTGGGCCCGAGCGAACTCGACGAGGTCGGCGTTGGCGACCGCATGCGCGAGCGCGGGAAAGACCGGGCGATCGATCGCGCAGGTCGTCGTCGCGCGTTGGTCGGCGTGGGTGGCCGTGAAGGTCAGGGTCTGCGGACCCGCGGCGAGTGGGACCAGCGAGGCGCGGGTCATGTAGATGCCGCTGTCGTTGATCGTGTCTTCGAGCCCGGGCAGCTCGGCCGCGCTCACGAGCGCGCCGCTCGGGATGTCGCGGCCCGAGACCGAGACCTCGCCCAGCTCGGGCAAGACCATGCACTCGACTTCGAAGTGCTCGGTCCAATCCCACTTCTTCTCGCAGCCGAGGCCGAGCAGGGGGACCAGAACGACCAGAGCTCGGGCGCGCGTCATCACCGGCGCGAATCTAGCGTGGCGAGCCGCTCGATTCCACGCGCCAAGGCCAGTCCCGACGGGCGCGAGCTAGCCGGTCCCGACGGGCGCGAGCTCGGACATGGCCGCGTGGCGCATCCGCATCAGCGCCTCGAAGATCCGCTGGGCATCGGCATCGGGGACGCCGATCCAGCGGATCGCATCCATCGCGTGCAGCCAGTCGTGGGCTTTGATGTTGACGCTCAGCCACGAGACCATCGTGACGACGCCGACGACGAAGCGATTGTCGGTGACGATCGAGCAAGGCAGATTACGCTTCTTCAGCGTATCCGTCGCCTTCTTACGCTGGGAACTCGTCGTGTCGGTCGCACCGATCGTGCACCCGAGGTAGCCGACCAGTGGCCGCGACTTGAGGTCCTCGATCATCGCGTCCCAGATCGCATCGTCCATGCGACCCGCAGTGGAGAAAGCCACCAACACACCCCCGACACACTCCCAGGTGTGAATCGCTCGACTCATGATCCCTTCGTCTCTCCGCGAGCAGCCTAACCCCCACGCGAGGCGGAGCAAACCAAAAACATGGGCTACCAGGCTTGTCCGAACGACCGTTCGACTGGTCGAAAGGACAGCGGGTCGGGAGCGTCAGGCGCTCGGTTCACTCTCGTCGCTGCGCGCTTCTTCCGATGCGCTCTTCTCGTCCGCGGACGCCTCGGCGATCGGCTCCTTCTTCGCCTTGGCCTCGGCCTTGCGGATGCGCTCGCTGTCGCGGGCCCACTCGAAATCGCTCGCTTTGGGCTTGCGGACCATCAGGTACACGCCTGCGGCGAAAATCGCGAGCGAGAAGTACTGCGCCGGGGTCAGCCCGAGGTAGCGAAGATCGGGCGTCGACACGCCACGGCCGGCCTCGCTCTCGCGCAGGAAGTCGAACAAGAAGCGCGCCGGACCGTAGACGATCGCGATCAAACCCGTGAGCCGACCGGGCGCCGCCTTGCGCCAATCCCACACGAAATAGATGAAGAGGGTCAGTCCGAGGATGACCAAGAACTCGAGCAAGCCGAGATCCCACCGCCACACCTCTTGGGCGGCCGAGCAGCAGTCGGGCAACGCCGGACCCTCGGGGCAGCGACAGGGCCAGGGCCCGACCGCGAGGAAGGTCCCGGCCTCGACGATCTTGCCCGGGTGATCGTGGACCCACGCGCAAGCGAGTCGACCGAAGCACATGCCGAGCAGCAGCCCGAACATGTTGCCGTCGGCGTAGACCAAGATCGGCTGCTTCTCGCGGCGCAGGAACCAGTTCATGCCGATGAAGGCGCCGAAGAAGCCGCCGACGCTCGACAGCCCGTTCCACAGCATCAGCAGCACCCACGGGTTCTCTTGGATCTTCTCGGGGAAGTAGAAGATGACCGAGACCCAGTGCGAGATGATGAAGCCGAACACCAGCACCCAGAAGATCTCGTCGCGGAAGAGCCACTCGTCGAGATCCTTTTGCTTGGCGTAGTAGCGGATCGCGACCTGGATGCCGAGCAGCACCCCGATGACCACGAGCAGGCCAAACACCCCGAGCGTCAGGTGGTCGCCGAGCAGCGGGATCTCGCGGCCGAAATCGAAGGTCTTCTCGGGCGGAACGACGTAAGGCAGTCCGAGCATCGCTGCGGCGACCCTACCAGCCCGAGGTGCAATGCACCACCGTGGTGGCCCGCAGCCCGACCCGCGTGTCGACGAATGTTCGTGGTCGAGGCCAAGGTCGCCAGGGCGTTCGACAGCGACGTCAGCGTCGACCTCTCAGCTCGAGCGTGGTCCGACCGGCCTCGCCCAAGCGCTGTCGAGCGCGGCAGGAGACGGTGCATGTATCGCCGACGCGAGAGCGCCTCGCATGGCGAGGTGGCTACAGAAGGTGTGTCGTAGCGTGTGCGGACCGAGACCAAGTCGGTGATGGACATCCAAGGCCACGTG
>JAMHUH010000454.1:0-8493 GCA_035904925.1 Nannocystaceae bacterium | reverse complement strand
GCTCGACCGACAGCACCAGCACCGACACCGGCGAGCCCTTCCTCGACGCCGACGACGACGGGATCCCGGACAGCGACGACCCCTTCCCGAACGACCCCAACCTGCCCGGCAAGGCGCTCGCGGGCTACGTCTATGCCCACACCTCGGGCCAGCTCTACACGATGGACGTGTTCAGCTACGACGTCGCGCTGGTCGGCGGGTTCACCTTCGATCAGAGCCCCGGCTCGGTCACCGACATCGCTATCGATCGCTGGGGCGTGCTCTATGCGATCACCTTCAACGATCTCTTCGTCTGCAACCCGCAGAGCGCCGCCTGCTACTACCTCGCCGACCTGCCGCAGAGCTTCAACGGCCTGACCATGGTCCCGCCCGGCGTGCTCGACCCCGACGACGACACCCTGATCGGCATCGCCAACACCGGCGCTTGGTACAAGATCACCGTGGTCGGCATGCAGGCCCAGCTGTTCCAGATCGGCCAGTACGGCGCCGGCATGACCTCGGCCGGCGACGTGTTCTCGATCGAGGGCGAGGGCACCTTCGGCGCGGTCAACAAGCCGGGCGTCAACAACGGCAACGTGATCGTCGAGAGCGACCCGCTCAGCGGCATGGTCATCGACGAGCTCGCGACCGCGGTCGGCTACACGACCATCTACGGCCTCGCGGGCTGGCAGGACATCATCTTCGCGTTCAACTCGGGCGGCCAGATCGTCTCGATCGATCCGCTCGACGGCACGGTCATGCTGATCAAGAGCACGCCGCAGTCGTGGTGGGGCGCGGGCGTGTTCACCATCCTGCCGCAGTAAGCTTGCCTGCGGCACGAAGGCTGGCCGAGCGGGCCCGCGAGCGAGTATCGTGGGCCCGCCGATGTCCGACAGCCGCCTGTTCGTCCCCGAACTCGTCGCCCTCCTCGAGCGCCAAGCCGACACGAGCCGCGTCCTGCTCCGCGCGCCCGCGCCCGGGTTGTGGCGGGGCGCGCCCGAGCCCGGCGCGTTGATCCGTCCGGGCATGCTGATCGGCCAGCTCGAGCAGCTCGGCGTGCTGCATCGCCTGCGCGCGCCCGACCAGGCCGAGGGGATCGTCGTCGACGAAGCGCCGCGAAGCGCCCTCGCCCGCCAGCCTGTCGATCGCGGCGCGCTGCTCTTGACCCTCGACCCCGAGGCGCTCGCGGGCGGCCTCGCGCTGGCCGGCGCGGCCAGCAAGAGCGTGGCCAACGAAGGCGCGCTGGTCTATCGCTCGCCCTCGGCCGGCCGCTTCTACGTTCGACCCGCGCCCGACAAGCCGCCCTTCATCGAGGTCGGCCAGGTCCTCGAGCGCGGCCAGACGATCGGCGTGCTCGAGGTCATGAAGACCTTCACGCGGCTCTTCTACGATGATCCGCGGCTGCCCGAGCGCGCTCGAATCAGCGCGATCGTCATCCGCGATCAAGACGAGATCGACGCAGGCGCGATCTTGCTCGAGCTCGAGTCGGTCTGAAGCGCAAGTCGGCGGCCTACTTGCCGAAGATCGTCATCACGCCAGCGACGATCTCGTAGTCGTAGACGCTGAGATCCTTCTTGGCCGGCCCGCCCGTGACGGTGCCGTCGATGTCGAAGCGGGCGCCGTGGCAGGGGCACTGCCAACCATCGCCGCTGCGGTTGATGCAGCAGCCTTGGTGGGTGCACTGGGTCCCGGTCACCTGGAATTCGTCATTCGGCCCGGTTCGCGTGACCGCGATCGCGCAAGGCAGGCCAGCGTCGATCTTCACGGTCTTGCCCTCGGTCGCGAGGTCGGCGTGATCGGCCAAGGTGACGTCGAGATCCATGGTCAGCTCGCCAGGATTCGCCGAGTCGGCGCAAGCCGGGAGGGCCGAGCCGATCACCGCGCCCGTGCCCAGAATGACGAAAGAGCGGCGGCCGACTTGATTCGAGGGTCCCTGCGACGTCATGGGCGGAGGCTAACCCCGATCTTCGTCGCGCACGTGTGATCGAGCCTGCAATGTTAGCAGCCCGTGGCGCTCGAGCTCGAGAATGGGCGTGGGTCGGCCCGACCAGAGCAACCAGAGCCGATGCATGGCCCGAGTCAGCCCGACATAGAGCGCGCGCCGAGCCTCGTGGGTGTCGGGGTAACTGGCCGCGCTCGCGTCGGGCACGATCACGTAGTCGAACTCCAAGCCCTTGATCTCGTCGATGCAGGTGACGCTGACGCCTGGGCCAAAGCGAAAGTCGCCGTCGACGACCAGCCGGCAGTTCGAGACCTTGCCGAGCAGCGCATGCAGCCGCCGCGCGGACGCAGCGAAGCGACAGATGATCCCGACGCTGGCCAGGCGATCGCGCTCGCGCAGTCGCTCGAGCACCTCGCCGAGGTGAGTGACCAGCTCGAGCTCGTGGGCGACCTCGGTGAAGGCGAGCGCGGGATCCTGGGCGGGTTTGCGCTCGGCCTGCGGATCGAAGAGTCCGCGGGCCAAGGCCTCGATCGCGGGCGGACAGCGGTAGCTCTCGACCAAGGTGACCCGCTCGAACTCCTCGCCGCGGCCGAGCTCGCGCATGGCCTCGGCCCAGCCGACGAAGGCGGCCGTCTCGTCGACCTGCTGGTGCTCGTCGCCCGCGACGCAGACCGAGCCAGGCGTCGGGCAGGCCCGGCCGATCAGCTCGAGCTCGATCGCCGCGAATTCCTGGGCCTCGTCGAGCACGATCAGATCGTAGTGACGCGGCTCGCTGCCCAGCTCGGGTTGGTCGCGATGCCGAAGGCGATCGAGCGCGAACAAGACCGGGAAGTCCTCGACGTCGATGGTCTCGGCGTCCTGCATCGGCGTGCTGGCGTCGATCGCCTTGCCGTCGACGGTCGCGAGCCGCTCGGCCTCGACCACGTGGGCAAAGGCGCGCTCGGTGGTCGGTGAGAACTGGACCCGCGTGTGGGCGACGAGCTGCTGGATCATGCGGGGAGTCAGCGCGCCGCTGGCCTGCGCGGCGACTCGCTCGAGCAGCGCGCGATCGCCAAAGAGATGCAGCAGCTGCTCGCGCGGACGGATGACCTCATCGTCGCGGTAGCCCTGCTCGACCTCGCGCATCGCCTTGGTCCCCGCGATGATGTCCGGCAGCACCTCGCGCAGGGCCGGATGCCGCTTGAAGCGACTCGCGGCCAAAGGCGTGTCGACGCTGTCGCGCGCCGGCAAGTCGGCGAAGGCCTTGCGACCTTGGCTCGCGACCCAACGGGCGAAGGTCCGGACCTCGACGCTGCGCGAGGCGAGCTGGCCCGGGAGCGTCGACTCGCCGATCCGCACGCCCATGCGCTCGAGCAGCGCGACCAAGAGCCGCCGCAGCCCGCGGGTCGGGACCAGCACCAGCGCCGCGAAGGGTCGAGCCTGCTGCTCGGCGAGCTCGTAAAGATGCGCGAGTCGATGCAGGGCCACGGTGGTCTTGCCGAACCCGGCCTCGCCGAGGATCAGCAGCGAGCGCTCACCCGCGAGCTCGACCGCCGCCCGCTGGACCGGATCGAGCTCGACGTCGACGGGCGAGCTGGCCCGCGCCCGCGCCTGGGCGTCGCGCAGCTCGAGGACCATGCCAGGTTGACCAGGTTGGCCAGGTTGACTCAGGCGACTCGCCACGCGCGACCATTGGCCCGCATCGTCGCGGACAAGGCAGACCTCGCCGTCGTCGATCTCGACCAGCTCCTGACCATTCGGTCCCGGCCGCGTCCGCAGCAGCTCGCGGGCGAGCACGACCCCGCCCGCGTGACGATCCTCGTCGATGTCGAGCTCGTACTCGTCGCCGACCCGGCTGTGCAGGAACACCTCCGCGAGCGGCGCCCGCTCCCAATCGATCGCGACCGCGCCCGAGCGCAGCGCCAGGCTGTCCGAGCCGAGCAGCAGATCGCGGATTCGCTTGCCGGTCCGCACCCGCAGATGGCCAAAGCAGCGCGCGCCGGCCCGCTCGGCCCAGAGCTCGGCGCACAGCCCCTCGAGAGCCTCGATTCCGCGTTCGTCCACGACCCGCCCAATTGGCCCGATCAAACCAAATTGACAAGTCTGCCCAGCGACGAAAATTCGCGTTAGGATCGGCCCTGTTGGGGATGGTCAGGGCTGCGGGTGGTCGCGGAACCACGCCAGCGTGTCGACGATCGTCTCGGCGTGCGGGCGAACGTGATCGGCCCCGAACTTGGCCGTGAACTGCGAGCAGTCGAACACGTAGTCGCGCTCCCACTGGTACTGCATCTCGGCCAGCTCGCGCATGATCGGGATGAACCACCCGAGCAGCTTGGTCATGAAGCCCGGCAGCGCCTGGATCTTCGGCTTGGCCTGGCCCGCGGCCGCGAAGATCAGCTCGAGCATCGCCCGCTGAGTCAGCGGCGGCGGACAGGCGAGGTGCCAAGCCCGACCAAGCCCCTCGTCGCGCTCGCCGAGCGTGACCATGCCGTGGGCGAAGTCGTCGACGTACATCATGCTGTGCAGCGCGTCGATCTTGCCGAACACCTGGGCCGGCTTGTTGGCCAGCGCCGGGTAGAACACCCGCTCGCCATAGATCGTCGTCGCGGTCGCGGCCGGCCCGTAGTAGTCGGGCGCGCGGGCCAACGCGACGCGCAGCTTGCCGGCCGCGTGAGCGTCGAGCAGCGCCTGATTCATCGCCACGCGAATCGCCCCTTTGCGCGAGCAGGGATTGAAGGGCGTGTCCTCGGTCATCGGGCCATCGACGCGACCATAGACATAGACGTTCTCGGAGCTGATCAGCCGGGCGCCCGCCGCTGCCGCGCCCTCGACGATGCTGGCCTGCATGGCCGGGAAGCGCTGCCAGTCGGTGTAGGCCGGGGCCACGCAGACATGCACGGCGTCGGCCCCCTCGCACAGCTCGCGGGTCGACGCGGGATCGTTGGCGTCGCCACGCCGGCTCTCGACCCCGCTGGGCAGCTCGGCCTTGCCGCTGCGGCTGACCCCACGCACCCGATGGCCGCGGCGCTTGGCCTCGCGCATGACGGCGAGCCCGAGCGAGCCGGTTCCGTAGACCACGTGGAGTTGGGCTTCGCTCATGCCAGCATCTTCGCCGATTTCGCCAGGCGCTGACAGCTCGAGGCCGATGCGGGAGCATCCGGCCATGCCACGCGTTCGCGTCCATCCCGAGCCGCTCACCGAAGCGGCCGCGCTCGTCGATCAATTTTTGGCCTGTGGTCGTGACGAGGCCCGCGCGTTGATCGAGTCCGGGAGCTTCTTCGAGGTCGAGTACCTCGACGACGTGACCACCTATCGACTCGCCGACGAGGGCCGCGAGAAAGGCCTGCGCATCGACTTCGATCCTCGGCTCGACGCCCGCTCGCTCGCGGGCAGCGGCGAGGTCGGCGAGTGGATGCTCCGCCATCGCTCGGGCAACGCAGCCGAGGTCGCCGCGCTGATCGTCGAGCTCGATCCTCGCTTCGGGCTCGCCGACGCCTGGGACCTCATCGCCACCCATGGGCTGATCCAGGTCGCGCTCTCGCGGGCCGACGCGACCCGGACGGTCGAGCGCTTCGCGGCGATCGGGGCGCGCGTGGAGATCGAGCGGATCGAGTCGGCTTGGGTCGCGCTGCCGGGCGAGCCCGAGGCCGACTTTTGATCGGTCGAGGGCGCAGCGGCTTCGCTCGGGCCGGCAGCCTCGCCGCCCTTCGAATCAGCCGCCGTGGCTGGCGAGGAACGCCTCGATCGCGGCGCGCTGGGGCTCGACGCCAGGCAGATCGACGAGCCCCTCACGCGCTGCGATCGTGAGCTCGCACGCTCGCTCGCGATCTCGACCTTGCTGCTCGGGCGCGTCCCACAGCGCTTGCGCGAGCACGAAGCGGGCGTCGGCCAGCTTCGCCCCTTGGACGCCCGCGCGCTCGTGGATCCGCACGCCTCGCTCGGCGAGGGGCAGCGCCGCGGCTGCGTCCTGGCGCGCGAGCGCGAGGCGGGCGAGCCCGATCGAGGGTGGAGCGAGGCGCGGGTGATCGGGCCCGAGCGCGGCTTCGAGCAGCGCGAGCGCGCGCTCGAAGTGGGCCTGGGCCGCGTCGGCCTGGCCGAGCTCGGCCTCGACCGTGGCGAGGTTGTTGAGCGCGAGCCCGACGTCGGGGTGGTTGGGCCCGAGCACGCGCTCGCGGATGTCGAGCGCGCGCTCGTCGAGCTGCTTGGCGCGCTCGGGCTCGCCGAGCGCGTCGACGACGGCCGCGAGGTTGCCGAGATCGGTCGCGACGTCGGGGTGGTCGGGCCCGAACGCCCGCTCGCGGATGTCGAGCGCGCGCTCGTGAGCGACCCGGGCCTCGGCATTGCGGCCGGTCGAGCGATAGACGATCCCGAGCCCGTTGAGCAACGAGGCGAGGGTCGGGTGATCGGACCCGAGCTGGACTTCGTCGATCGCGATCGCACGCTGGTAGAGCGGCTCGGCCTGGGCGTAGTCGCCGGTCGCCAGGTACACGGACGCGAGGTTGGCGAGCGAGGCCGCGACGAGCCGATGATCGGGGCCGAAGGCGGCCGTGCGCAGGGCTAGCGCGCGCTCGTTCAAGGCCACGGCCTCGTCATAGTCGCCGAGCTGCTTGTGCACGAGCGCGAGGTCGGCGAGCGCCGAGGATATCTCCGGATGGGTGGGTGGCAGGACTCGCTCGCGCAGCGCCAACCCGCGCTCGTAGTGCCCGAGCGCTTGTTGGCTGTGGCCCATCGCCAAGTAGACCGAGCCGAGATCGTCGAGGTACGCACCGACGTAGGGATGGTCGGGCCCGAGCGCACGCTCGGTGATGTCCACGGCGCGCTGGGCCAGGGCCAACGCCTGCTCGTAGTCGCCGCGGGCTTCCTGCACGCGCGCGAGGTTGGCCACGTCGATGGCGAGCTCGGGATGATCGGCGCCGAACACCTGCTCGTCGAACGCGAGCGCCTGCTCGAAGAGCGGCAGGGCGGCGTCGTAGTCGGCCATCGAGTCGTAGATCAGCCCGCGCGCGTTGAGGATCGTGGACAGCGACGCGGGCGAGTCTTCGACGCCGAGCAGAGTCAGCAACACCTCGGCCTGACGCGCCCAGCGAAGCCCCTCGACATGGCGAGTCTGCTGATAGCCGACCGTGTACGCGAGCGAACTGGCCGCGTCGGCGGCCGGCTCCAACGCCCCACCCGCGAGCGCGCCGAAGTACGCGTCCTCGAGCGTTGCTTCGGCGCCAGGGTAGTCGCCGACGCTGTCGCGCAGGTCACCAAGCAGCACGCCGACCTTGGCGGTCAGCGGCGCCCAGTCGATCGCCTGCGCCGTCGTCATCGCGCGCTCGGTCACGCCGAGCGCGTCGTCGTAGCGAGCGGCCGAGCGCAGCGCGACGGCCTTCGCCATCGCGGCCTGGACCTCGCGCACGCGCTCGCGCGCGTCGGGCAGCGGCGGCTGGATCAGCAGGCGCCTCGCGTCGAGGCAGGCGTCGATCGGCTCGAGCCCGGCCGCGGTCGTGACCGCGTCCTGCATCGCGTCGGCGTCGAGGTTGGCCAACACGTCGACCACGGCCGCGAGCCCGAGCGCGCGCTCGTCGAGACACCAGACCGAGCGCGTGAAGGTCTCTTCGTCCCAGCTGGCTTCGACGCGCGTGCGCGTGCACGCGAGCGTGCGCGCGTCCTGCCAAGCGTCCGCCTGCGCGTCGAGCCGGGCGATCACACGCTCGGCTGTCGAGCTCGCATAGGGCACGCCGGTCGCGAGCAGAGCCTCGCGCAGCCGCGTCCGGGCGTCGTCGTTCCAGCTCGCCTCGATGCTCGCACCCTCGGCCAGGCAGGCGGCCGCGGTCCGACGCTCGAGCACGTCGCGGGTGCCGAGCCAAGCAACCAGCGCGAGCACGCTCGCGGCCAGGCCGAGCCAGAGCCAGCGACGGCGAGTCGGATCGGCCTCGAGCGCGGACAAGAGCTGCTCGGTCGTCGGGTAGCGATCGGCGGGCGCGGTCGAGAGCCCGCGTTCGAGCACGGCCCGCAACCAGGTCGGCACGCGGGTCTTGGCTGGCGGTGGCCGCAGCTTGCCCTCGCACACTTCGAGGATCAGCCCGGCCAGCGTCTGTGCGTCGAAGGGCGGCTGGCCGTAGAGCGCCATCCACAGCGCCACACAAAACGCGAATTGATCGGTTCGTGCGTCGGTCGACACACCCTCGAATTGCTCGGGCGCCATGTAGCAAGGCGTGCCCATCGTCGCGCCGGTATGCGTCAGCGGCTGCGCCAGGGCATCGACCCTGCTCGCGTCGATGCGGACGTTGGACGGCTCGACGCGCTCGCCCTCGCGTCGCACGATCCCGAAGTCGCCGACACGCGCGCGCCCGTCCTTGCCGACAAACACGTTGTCGGGCTTGAAGTCGCGGTGCACGAGCCCGGCTTGGTGAGCGGCCGCGAGCCCGCGCCCGGCTTGCAAGAACATGCCGAGCGTGGCTCGCCAGTCGATCGGCTGCTCGCGTGCGGCCAGCCACTTGCCCAGATCCTGGCCCTCGACGAATTCCATGGCCACGAAGAGCCGACCCTCGTGCTCGCCGACTTCGTAGACGGTCACGACGTTGGGGTGCGAGAGCCTGGCCATCGCC
>JAMHUH010000453.1:0-3818 GCA_035904925.1 Nannocystaceae bacterium | reverse complement strand
ACAGGTCGGCTACGGTAGCGCGCCGCTCGGGCTCGCCGTGCAGGCCCAAAACGCGATGAGCTCGCTGGTGACCCGGGTCGCCGAGTGGCTGGGCGGCTTCCCCTTGCGTCGGCGTGGGTCACCGTCGCCTGATCTGCTCGCGGTATTCCAGCTTCGGATCGCGACGGCTCAACCAGGTAGCTACAAATTCGCGATTGATCTCGCAGGTGCCGAGCAGCCTGAGCTCTTTGGTTCACGAGTCAAAGTCGGTGACGTCGCGGACAAGGTCATGGACTTCATCGCCAGCGCCGTCGGCCCCGTCGAGGATCTCGAGCGGTGGATGCCCGACGCCGACTATCGGACGGCGCTGCTCCAACTCCTGCATGGCACCGCGCCGAACGGCAAGAACTTCGGTGAACTGGGCGTCTGCCGACAGGGCCGAGATCTCGAGCCCCGGTTGGTGCTCGTCGACCGCGAGGCCCGTGAGCGGATCGGTCGTTCGATTCGCCACGAGCAGATCATCGACACCCTGGGCGGTGAGGTACGTGGTGTCCTGCGTGCGCTCAACCTCGATCAGGGCTCGCTGACGATCGTCGATGACGAGGGCAAGTCGACCCCATGCCAGGCAGCGCCTGGCATGCTCGACGATGTCGTGGGTCCATGGGTGAACACCCGAGTGGTCGTTCGCGGCAAGCTGGTGGCGGGGAAGCTGGTCGCGGTCGACGTTCACCCCGACGACGGCGAATAGCGCTCCCCATCGGAAGTCCAATTCCGCGAAGCAGGTCGCGGGGTGAAATCGCGCGTAGGCAGGAGCGAGGGCGAATTGTCGCCACGACCCCGAGACGGGATTCGAGCCAATTGCGCAGTGTCATGAATGTGGTGATTTCGCGCGATGCTGAATGGGAATCAATGCGCGAATATGATTGCTGGCGGAGTGCGGCATGGTGAAACCAGGAGAGGGGGATTTGCGCAAATCCCTGTTCACGAGCCGGGCCCTCCAGTCGGCCGAGTGAAAATTTTGCGCTTCGTTCCATCAGTGGACTGTGGTCCCCTCTTGGTTTGGGCGACGTTGCTATGACAGCCATCAATGGTATCCAGTTTGACTGGGAACCCGAGCGCGGACTGTTTCGAGTCGCTGGGAGCCCGAGCCTGGCGATCTGGATCGAGTCCAGCTTGGCCGGGATGATGCAGGGCATGCAGCAGATGGTGGGGACCGAGCGCTTCAACCTGTCGATGCAAGCCGGCGGTCGCGACAGCGTGGCTGGCGATTGGCAGGTCATCGCGCAGGCCGAGTCCTTCGAAGTCGGCTTTCGCAATCTGGCGTCGATCGCCGTGACCTGTGGCTGGGGTGCCTGGACCGTGGAGTCGGTCGATCGTCAGGCTCGGCGGGCGGTGTTTCGCACCGTCAACAGCTGGGAGCCGCTCTACCAGCTCGCGCTGGGGGTGTGCTGGGGTAGTGGCATGATGGCCGGCAAGGTCGCGGGGCACAGCTCGCGGCTCTTCGGCGTCGACTGCTGGGCCACGCAAACCCACTTTCAAGCCCGCGGGGACAGCTACGACCAATTCGAGGTCGCGCCTTCGGATCAATCGCTCGAGCAGAAGCTCGAGCAATTGTTGAGCAGCGATCAGGCCACCCGTGCCGACCTCGCGGTCGCGCTCAAGCGCCTCGAAGACGAGAACGCCGAGCGCAAGCGAGCCGAGCGCGAGGCTCGGGAGCGCCTGGCCACGATCGAGACCCTGTCGACGCCGATCTTGCAGGTCTGGGACGGCGTCGTGGCCCTCCCGGTGCTGGGCGAGATCTCGGGCTCGCGCGCCAACATGATCATGGAGCGGCTGCTGGCCGAGATTCAGCGGACCCACTCACGCTTTGCGATCCTCGATCTCACCGGCGTGGACGTGGTCGACACCCGCAGCGCCAACCACCTGCTGCGAGTCGTGCGAGGCTTGGCGCTGCTGGGCTCGACCTGTGTGATCAGCGGTATCCGACCCGCGGTCGCCCAGACCATGGTCGCCATCCAGGCCGACTTCGGCAGCGTCGTCACCATGGCCACGCTGCGCGACGCTCTGGGCTACTGCATCGCGCAGATGCGGCGCTAGACTCAGAACAAGCGCTGAATTTGGAAAGCCCTGTAATTCCGCGATGTACGAGCCGTGAGGCGAGCGTTTCGGGTGAGCGCAGGGGAGCTTGCTCCCCGGAGCGAGGGGGCTTTGCGAAAGCCCCCTTGAAGAGTAGAAGGCCTAATTGGCGGAAAATCTGCGGGCCCCCAGCCGAGCGCACGAACAAGCTGCGCCAGCGCGCTCGAGTTCGACTTGCGACAATCGGCAGAATGAGCCCGACGGCGCAAGCACGAACCATCGAGCCGACGACCAGCCAGGTCACGCTCGCCGATCTTCGCCTCGCTCATGTCACGCTCGACTCGATGCCGCGGGTCGCTCGGCTCCGCGCGCTGCACTTCGCGACCCCGACCGAGGTCTGCATCGAGCGCGCCGACTGGATCACCCGCTACATGATCAACCTCGCTGATCCGAGCGAGGCGGCCGAGCTGACCCTGGCCAAGCGGGTCGGCCACTACATGGCCAATCGGGTCGCGCGCTTTCACGACGACAACCTCTTGGCCGGCTCGACCACGTCCAAGCCGATCGGCGCGCCGGTGTTCCCCGAGCTGCTCGGCCTGATGATCTGGCCCGAGCTCGACGTGATCGGCACCCGCGAGATCAACCCACAGCGGCTGAGCCCGGCCGAGGTGTCGACGCTCAACTTCGACGTCTTCCCCTACTGGATGGACAAGACCGTGCTCGAGCAGCTGCGCACGCGGCTCGGCGCGCCGCCGCCGATGCGCCTGCAGTTGCTCGAGAAGATCGCCTTTTACATCAGCGGAAAGGTCGGCTGCATCACCCACTGCGTGCCCTACTACGACCGCGTGCTGCACGAGGGCATGGAGGCGATCATCGCCGACGCCCACGCGCGCGAGCTCGCGACCGAGCCGGCCGAGCACGAGCAGCTCGCGTTCTACCAGGCCGTGCAGATCGCCCTGCGTGGGGCCATCGAGTACGCGACCCACTTGGCCGACGAGGCCCGCGAGCAAGCCAAGCAAGAGCCCGACGCGACCCGTCGGGCCGAGCTGCTCGCGCTGGCCGAGGTCTGTTCGCAGGTCCCGGCCAAGCCCGCCCGCAGCTTCCGCGAGGCCGTCAATTCGCTGTGGCTCTGCCAAGTAGCGATCCATGCCGAGAACGTCAACATGGCGATGAGCCCGGGCCGTCTCGACCAGATCCTCTGGCCCTTCTATCGCCGCGACGTCGAGGCCGGCACGCTGACCCCCGAGCAGGCGGTCGAGCTGTGCTGCTGCCTGTGGCTCAAGCTGGCCGACAACACCAACTTGGTCCCGGAGACGGCCGAGCGGCTCTGGGGCGGCGCTGGCTCGACGCCCGCCGTCACCTTCGGCGGCGTCGACGAGGCAGGCCGCGACGCCGTCAACGACCTGACCTACGTGCTGCTGCGTACGACCGAGCTGATGAAGCTGCGCGACCCCAGCGTCAACGCCCGCTTCCACTACGAGGTCAACGATCACCGCTATCGCCAGCGGGTCGTCGAGGTCATCGTCTCGACCGGGGCGATCCCGGCTTTTCACAACGACGTCGCCGACATCGCGACCTTGGTCAACCAAGGCGAGCGGCTCGAGCACGCGCGCGAGTTTGCGATCGTCGGCTGCGTCGAGCTGGCAAGCCGCGGCCGCGATTATGGGGCCTCGTCGTCGATCATGTTCAACTTGGCCCGCGCGATCGAGCTGACCTTGTTCCAGGGCAAGACCAGCGTCACCGGCGACGACCAGATCGGCCCG
>JAMHUH010000452.1:0-6165 GCA_035904925.1 Nannocystaceae bacterium | reverse complement strand
GGTTGGTTCGGAGTGGGCGTCGGAGTCGGATTGGGGGTTGGCGGCGCCTCCGATTCCTCGGACCGACAGCCGACCAGCAGACTCGCGAACCCGACGCTGGACAGCAACATGAAGTCTCGTCGCTTCGTGGCGTTCATGCGGGCTTCGGGAGTTCGACGACGAAGGCGGCGTAGGTCGAGAACGCCGAGCCGCGGACCGGATAGGCCGCGCCGTGCGGTGCAGGCTCGTCGTCGCCGCGCAGCGGCATGACTTGGAGATGATCCGCGGCCGGGCGAATCGGACCGGCGTAGTCGGACCACACGCCCTGAACGATGAAGGGGCCCGGATGTGGCGGCCGCCACGACGCCGCCAACACGATCCTTCCGCCGCCCGCGAGCACGTGCAGGTCGTCTTCGCCCTCGGCCAAGGCCGGGAATTCGACCCTCGACCAGCGCGGCGGCACGGCCATCATCCCGGGCGTCTCGCGGGGCGCGGGCGCGACCAGCAAGTAGGCTCGCGGGAGCGTGACCCCCGAAGGCGGCGGCACCCGGGGATCGGTGATCACGACCGGCCAGCTGCCGAGGTTCTCGACCGACATTCGCAGCAGCCGACGCTCGGCGTCGGCCGGATCGATCTTGGTCGCGACCGCGACCGCGATCGCGCCCGCCGGTCGGGCCAAGAGCGCGACCATCAGCGCGTTGAGGTGCTCCATCAAGGGCGCGATCGCGGTCAAGAACTCGCGGCTGCGCGCGTTGAATTCACGCCGGATCAGCAGGCTCCCCCGCTTGTAGTCGATCTCGAGTCGGCTGGCCGTGACGTCGCCGCGACCGGGCGTGGGCAGCTTGGTCCACGCGGTCGACTCGACCGCGCGGCGCAGCGCCGCGAGCTGGCGTTCGTCGAGTCGCTGGCGAAAGAGACCGACCGGCCGCTCGACCAGGTCGCCGTTGTGGCGGGTCAAGACCAACATCGAGAGCTGCTCGTCGCTGCGGACGCGCAGCCAGGTGCTGTACTCGTGCAGATCGATGCTGGTCTGAAAGTGGCCGGGAAGCCTGGCCATGCGCTCGCCTCCCTGCACGCGAAAGTCGAGCCGAAAGGGCTCCTCGCGCGGGGGCTCGGCGGAGTGGGGGGTCGAGTTGGGGTCGGTCATCGGAGTTCGGGTCACGCCACCGGCACGGCGTCGTAGTGATAGCTGCGGCCGAATTGCGTGCTGACCATCGCGGCCATGTGCAGGCAGATCGTGTTGTAGTGGCGGCGCTTCACCGTGCTCAAGCCCGCGCCCATGATCGAGTTGGGATCGATGCCAGCGGTCGCACCGTCGGTGTTGACGGTCGCGTCGATACCGACGCCGCCGGCGTACTCGTCGGGGTTGCCGAGGTGATGCCCGAACTCGTGCGGCGGCATCCCGGCCCGGGTGTCACCCAGCGACCAGACGCCCGCGTTCGAACGGGCGTTGTTGGCCGCGAGCACGATCCCGTTGCCCTTGACCGCGACCTGCACGAAGCTGACCGAGCAGCGGGTCTTGTAGCGACAGCACTGGACCTCGGTGCTCCTGCACTCGCGCCGCTTGAGATCGAATTTGTTGGTCCAGGTCGCGTTGATGTTGGTCGTCCAAGTCGCCAAGGTGGTGGTCGCCAGCGTGGTCTCGGTCGCACCCCAAGCGGGGATCGCCTCGGGCCAGGCCGTGGTCCCGAACTGAGTATGGTTCGTGCCACCTTCGGCCCACAGCCCGATCGGATAGAGCAGGACGTTGGCGGGGTCGGACCAAGTCGCAGGCACGGCCACCCACGCGCTGCCATCCCAGTAGAGCAGCCCACCGGTGGTCGTGCTCCGCTTGGCGTAGCGCCAGTCGGTGCCGCTGAAGCTGCCCGCGGTCGGGGTCCCGAAATTGACCCCACAGTTGCCGCCCGTCCCCGCCGGGACGGTCGCGCCGAGCTGAATGATGAATTGGATCCACCCGGGGATGTAGTTGATCGTGCCGCCGACCAACGCCTCGTAATTGGTCACCGACATGTCGAAGTGCGAGATGCCGATCGAGCAAGCCGTGAGCGTGAGCGTGGGGATGAAGCGCAGACGGATCGCCGTGGGCGTGGTCTGGCCGACCGCCGTCGCGTCGAGCGTCCGCTCGATCTCGAAGTTGGCCCCGATCCGGCGCGGCAGCAGGTTGACCACGTCGAAGGGGAAGCTGTAGGCGTTGCCGCTGATCGTCAGGGTGACGGCCCGCTCGACCGCGCCATCGCTGGCGTTGCGAACGTCGGCCGACTCGGTGTCGCCGTCGGTGTAGCCCTGCGTGGTCCCGCGCAAGGTCGCCGCTTCGCTGCACCAGGTCTCGACCTCGACCCACTCGATCGTCAGGAACTGGCGAAGGGTCCCGTCGGGTTGGACGGTCGGGTGACCTGGCGGTGGTGGGGGCGGAGGCTGGATCGGTGGCGCATGATGAGGATCGAGCGTGCGACCGGTGCGAGCTCGACCGCCGCCGCCTCCTCCCCCGCCACCATGATGGATCTTGCCGTCGTCGGCCGCGAGCGCGTCGAGGGGATCGAGCATCTCGACCGCGACCGCAGCCTCGGCCTCGCCCGCCGGCCCGACGCCGCCGCCGCTGTTGATCCGGACCGTGACGCCTTGGATCGCGATCCCGCCCGGTGTGATCGAGATGAAGCTGCCGCCGACCTTGAGCTCGATCGCGTTGTTGCTCTCGATCGCCAGCTTGCCGCCGGCCTTGAGGTCGATCGTCGAGCTGCCGGTCAGCTTGAGCGCGCCGGCCTTGTGACTGATCAGATCGCTGGCCTCGACCACGACCTTGGGCGCGCTGAGCTGGCTGACCTCGCCGACCAAGACCGTGTGCTTGGCCTGGAAGTCCTCGATCAGGTCGAGCATCACGGTCTCGTACTGCTGCTTGTCGACCTTGGTGTAGCGGATCTCTTTGACGTGATGGTTGACGTCCTTGTGAACCAGGGTGTTGTGGTCACCGCCCTGCTCGTCGCCGCGTTCCCAGCCGATCGCCTCCTCGCGGTTGCCCCCGTTGGTCTCGTAGAGGCTGCCGCGGACCCGCACGTCCATCCGCCGCTGGGCGTGGATGAACACCTGCTCGGACCCGTGCGCGTCCTCGAAGCGCAGCTCGTTGAAGCCGTCGCCGCCGGGGCTCGAGGCGGTCTTGAACGTGGTCTTGGTGACCTCGGCCGGCAGCGGATAGGGCGGCGTGTTGACCCCGTCGTAGACGCAGCCCGTGACGATCGGGCAGTCGGGGTTGCCATCGATGAACGAGACCACGACCTCCATCCCGACCCTGGGGATCACGACCGAGCCATAGCCCGGGCCCGCCCAGATCTGCGCGACCCGGATCCAACACGAGGCCTGCTCATTGTCGCCGCTATGGCGATCACGATGGAACTTGACCCGGATCCGACCAAATTGATCGGTATAGATCTCGTCTTGGGCGCGGCCGACGACGACGCCGGTCTGAATCCCGTGGACCCGCGGCTTGGGCGTTCGCAGCTCGGGTCGAAACTCGTGCTCGATCGGGATGCACTCGAAGCGGTTGGCGTAGGCGTGCTCGTCGTCCGAGTCGCCGATCGTGCCTTCGTGGACGACGCGGGTGAGCAGGAATTGCCGATGGTCGAGGTTGGGCTGCGGGTGCTCGCCGAGCGTGAAGGTCCGGCCGGCCATGAACCCGATCGCGTTCGAGCGGCCCTGACCGGTCGCGGACTCGAGCGTGTGCCGCTCGAGCAGCCGCGTCGCCAGCGGGGCTCGCTGGGCCAGGCTCGCCCCCGTGAAGCTCTGCGCGTCGGGGTCATCGACCGGATCGTCGACGATCTGGCGCAGGTCATCGTCGAAGTAGAGCTCGCGGGTGCCGGGGTTGTGCGCGTCGGTCCGCTCGGCGTTGCCCTCGTCGGGCGGGCGCGGGACCTTGAAGTTGTGGCCGCGCGTCCGAACCCGGTTGGGCGTCCGCGCGTCTCGCCAGTCGAAGGCCTGCAGCGACTCGCGATCGAGCTCGTCCGCCCGGCTCATCACGATCGGGATCGCATCGGCGACCAGCAAGTCGACATCTTTGTAGTCGGCGTTGCTGTCGATCAAGACCAGCTTCTCCTTGTGCTCTTCGTCGTCGCCGACGAAGAAATAGGCGATGCCAGCCTCCTGCATGATCCGATTGCAAAAATCGTAGGTCGACTCGCGAAATTGCACGCAGTAGTCGCGCTTGTCGTATCCGGCCTTGATGCACGACTCGACGTCGATCGTGCGCTGGTAGGGGGCGAGCGAGGCCGTGAGCAGGTCACGAAGCAGCTCGACCACGTTCTGGCCGGCGAAGAATCGGGTGTCGATCTCCTGCTCGAGCAGCTTGAAGGCCGGGACCACGCGCACGCGGGCGGCCAAGCCCGCGCTCGCAACCCGGGACTCGGCCGACATCAGCGCGTGGACCTCGTCGATGATCCCGTACACCGTCCGAGTCACGCCGTTGCGATCGAAGACCAACTCGCAGTCGGCCCCGAGCATCTCCTCATAGGCCGCGAGCGGGTCCTCGCAGCTCAGATCGAGCACGAATTCATAGGCGCTCGAGAGCGCTTCGACGCCCCGGAGCCTGGTCACCCTCCAGATGATGTCCGGGCCCTCGGGCAGCAGGAGATCGAAGGCCACCGGAAGCAGACGCTCGACGGGAGAGGGCGGGGAGACGCTCATTTTCGATCATCGACGCTACGCCCGCACCGACAACGCGGTCAAGGCGCATTTTGGCCTCGGGCGCGAAATTTCGGCCGAACTCGCTGAATTGGTGGGTGGATCGCTCGCCGGACCCCACCCGAGCGCCTGGAGCTCTCGACCCGGACGGCTCGCGAGTCAGCCAGCTCGACGTCGCCGACGGCGACCCACGCCGAAGCCCAGACCGAAGAGGAGGATGAGCAAGCCTCCGCGGCTCCGCGCCGACGCATGCGTGCTCGCGCACGCACACGCGCCAGCTCCCGCGTCGATCGCAGCGTCGTCGCCCGTTCCCGTCTCGCTCGTATCGCCCCCGCTCGCGCCATCGCTCGCGCTGCTCCCATCGCTCGCGCTCGAGTCTCCGTCGCTGCTGCCCGTATCCCCACTGACGCAATCGGGATCCAGGCCATCGATCAATTCATCACAATCATCATCCACGCCATTGTCGCAGATCTCGGCCGCGTCCGGATTCACGGCGAAGCTCGCGTCGTCACAATCACCGGCGCAGGCCAAGAATCCATCGGCGTCCGCGTCGAGTTCGTCGGCCCCGAGCGCACCATCGCAGTCGTCGTCGACGCCGTTGCACTGCTCTTGCGCGCCCGGATACGCCGAAGCCTGGTCGTCGGCGCAGTCGGTCCCGCCGCAGGCCTCGTCGAAGTAGTGATCCCCGTCGAGGTCGATGCAGTTGCAGTACAGATTCCCGGCCCCGGCCGCGTCGACGATGCCATGGCCCCAGTCGTTGTCCGGCGCGTCGGCGAGCGAAGCGCTCGAGCGCAAGAGATCGGCCATCTGCTTGGGCGTCAGCCACGGATAGGCCTCGAGCAAGAGCGCCCCGACCCCCGCGCTGATCGGCGTCGAGAAGCTGGTGCCGCTGATCTTCACATAGGCGTCGAGCGTCGCGACGTCGACCGTGTAGACGTCCCAACCAGGCGCGACCAGGTCCGGCTTGATCCGACCATCGGCCGTCGGCCCGCGCGAAGAGAAGCCCGCGAGCTCACCCGCGCCG
This sequence comes from Nannocystaceae bacterium, assembly GCA_035904925.1. Classification (GTDB taxonomy): domain Bacteria; phylum Myxococcota_A; class Polyangia; order Nannocystales; family Nannocystaceae; genus Plesiocystis. The sequence continues at coordinate 494 of JAMHUH010000452.1, read as the reverse complement.
TTGATCGCCCCCAACGAGATCGCCCCCTCGGCGTCGGCGGGCGCGCCCAAGCTGCTCGGCATCGGCCCGGTGTTGCCCATCGAGGTGAACACGATCAATCCGTTGCCGACGGCCGCCTCGATCGCCACGCTCGTGACCGCCGAGGCGCCGTCCAAGTCGTCGATCGTGTACCAGTCCTGATAGATCAACGAGCCCGAGAAGATGTCGGCGCCCATACCCTCGATCCACTCGAGCCCGGCCACGTAGGTGTCTTCCTCGGCCGGCTGCTCGACCGTGGTGTCCTCGGTCTTGGACAAGATCACCGACACGCCGGGCGCGACGCCACGAAACTTGCCGGGGTCATCGCCGGTGATGGTCGCCAGCACCCAGGTGCCATGAAAGTGCTGGTCGGCTGGATCGCCGGGCTCGGGTCCGACGATGTCGTCGTCGTCGATGAAGTCGTGGGTCGCGAGCACCTGCGTGTTCGCGTAGGCCTGGTGGTCGAGCAAAAAACC
>JAMHUH010000451.1:0-26032 GCA_035904925.1 Nannocystaceae bacterium | reverse complement strand
GTTTCACCTGTGTTCGCGGCAGTCGTCAAAACGCTGAAATTCTCGACCCAGACGGGTCGACTCGGGTAGTTCTCGACCCGGACGGGTCGACTCCGGTAGTTCTCGACCCAGACGGGTCGACTCGGGTAATTCACGCCCAAACGGATTTCTCCGGGCGCGGAACCTATCAGCCGGCCGTGCTGGAGGCAACTGCCTCCAGACCGACCGGATCGAGAGAATTTTCCTAGTCCCTGCGAGCCCGCGCGCGGGCTCCAACGGGGATTTCGAGCAGATGCCGCGTTCACGAAGCGGCTCCTTTCGCCTGCCAGCGAGGGGAGAAGGTCTTGATGAAGTCGGCGAGCGCGGAAAGGTCTTCCTCACGCATGCCCTTCCAAGGGGGCATTCCGCGGTCAGGGACGCCGCTCGAGATGCGCTCGACCAAGGCCTCGTGACTCGGCAAGTCACCGTTCGAGACGAACGAGAACGCCGCTTCGCGAAAATCGCGTGGGGGGAACTTCAAGCTCTTCGCGGCCGGCCCCTGCCCCGAGCCGTCCTCACCGTGGCATGACACACAATGCATCCGGTAGAGATCGCGTCCGTGCTCGAGCGTCGCGGCTTGCACGGTGCGATCGCCGAAGGTCAGCGGCTCCGTGAAGTGCGGCTCCGTCGGGCCGCCGCTGACCAAGCAAGCGACCAACGAGAGCGAGCGCAGAGCGAGGCAAGGTCGAGTCATCCCTCGTCCTCCTCGATCCGCATCACGGCCAGAGTCCGGTGGTAGAGCTCCGAGAGCCCGTCCGGGTCGATCGAGTAGTAGCCGCGGATGTTGCCCCAAGGGTCGACCAGGGCGAGCTTGGTCGAGTGGGCGATCTCGAACACGCTCGGGTCCGGGTTGATCGCCGGGTCCATCGCCAGCTTGAAGCCGTCGACCACGAAGTGCTCGATCTCGGCCTGGCTGCCAGTCAGGAAGTGGAGGTGCTCGAGGTCGGCGCCCAGGTTGGCGGCGTACTCGGCCAGGACCTCGGGCGTGTCGTGGGTCGGGTCGACGCTGACCGCGAGCAGCTCGACGCGATCGCCGAGCTTGGAGCGGGCGATCTGGTCTTCGAACTCCATCATCGCGCGGCTGACCGCGGGGCAGGTCGTGGTGCAGCGCGTGAACACGAAGCCGACCACCCAGACTTTCTTCTGCGCGAGCATGTCCTCGCGCGTGAAGCGGGTGCCGTCTTGATCGACCAGCATGAAGGCCGGCACCTCGCCCGTGATCTCGGGCGGCGGCGGGCGGCGGATCAGCAAGGGCCGCATCACCGTGACCATGGTCAGCAGCATCAAGCCGCCGATCAGCCACACGTGCTTGCGCAAGAACACGATCCAGGGCGCGGGCCGGTTCCAGGGCTCGTTGCCGGACTCGGGCACGCCGCCGTCGCTCGGGCGGAGGGTCTCGCTGCTCATGCCCGGCCCCCCTGCAAGCGACGCCCGACCACCCAGACCGCGAGCGCGACGAAGGCCAGCGCGCAACCAGCCAAGACCAGCAAGGCGACGCCGAGCGAGACATGGCTGATCGGCGCGACCCCGCCGTAGAGCGAGTGGCGCAGCGCGTCGACCAGGTAGGTCATCGGGTTGGCGCGCATGATCGGCTCGATCCACGCGAGCCCGCTGGCGGCCGGGAACATCGCGCCCGACACGATCCACAGCGGCAGCAGCACGATCGACAAGATGCCGTGGTAGCCGGCGGTCGAGTCGACCAGCCAGGCCAGCGCGAAGTTGATCGCGGTGAGCCCGACGCAGCCGAGCACCAGCGTGAGCACCAGGCTCGGCCAGTCGATCGCGAGCAGCGAGAACCCGGCGAGCGGCGCGACCAGCAGGCAGAGCCCGGCCTGGATCAGCGCCATCGTGGTCACGCCGGCGGTCTTGCCCAGGACCAGGGCCGCGCGCGAGCCCGGCACGACCATGACCTGTTGGAGGAAGCCCTGCTGGCGATCCTCGATGACCGACATGGTCGCGAACACGGCCGTGAAGAGCACGACCATCGCGAGGATCCCGGGGAAGAGGTACTCGAGGTAACCGAGCCCGGCCGCGTCGCGTAGGGAGAAGGCGCCGGCCAAGCCCGAGCCGATCAAGCCCCAGAACAAGAGCGGTTGGATGACCACGCCCAGCCAGCGCGAGCGCTCGCGCAGCAGGTGGATCATGTCGCGTCGCCAGAGCACCGCGATCAGCGAGAGGTCGGCGCCCAAGGCCGAGATGTCGCTGCTCTCGCTGGCGGCCCCATGACCGACGGGCGGGACATGCGGCAGGACTTCGACCGAAGAGGTGGTCACGCGGCCTTGCCTTCCGCCGCTTGCTCGCGCTCGAGCGAGAGGCCAGTCAGGTGCAAGAACACGTCGGCCAAGGTCGGCCGCTGGACCGTGATCGCGCTGATCCGGCCGCGGGCGACGCTCTCGACGATCTTCACGATCAGCTCGTGGCCGCGCGGGTGCTGGATGACGAGCTCGCGATCGTCGAGTTCGACCGCGAGCTCGAGCGCGGCCGCGAGCTCGCGGGCCAGCTCGCTCGGATCGCCGCTGGCCCGGATCCGGACCACGTCTTCGGCCAGCCGGGCGATCAAGTTGGCCGGCGTGTCGCGAGCGACGGTCTTGCCCTCGCTCAGGACCAACAAGCGATCGCAGCGGGCGGCTTCGTCGGGCCGATGCGTGGCGACCAGGATCGAGATGCCGGTCTGATCGCGGAGCCGCTCGAGGTGGGCCCACATGCGCCGGAACGAGGCTTCATCGAGGCCGCTGGTCGGCTCGTCGAGCAGCAGCAAGGCCGGGCCGTGGGCGACCGCGCGGACGAGATCGACCCGCCGCCGCATGCCACCCGAGAGGTTCTTGAGCGGCTCGTCGGCCCGGTCGGAGAGCTCGGCCAGCTCGAGCTGCTCGCGGGCGCGCTCGGCCGCCGCGCGACCGCGGATGCCCTGCATGCCGAGCGAGAGCAGCAGGTTCTCGCGCGCGCTCAGCTTGCGGTCGACGCTGGGCTGCTGAAAGACGACGCCGAGCCGCGCGCGGAAGGCCCGGTCGGTGCCGCTCAGCTCGCGGCCCTCGAAGCTCAGGGTGCCCGAGCGGCGCGGCAGCAGGCCGGCGATCAACGCCAGCGCGGTCGACTTGCCGCTGCCATTGGGGCCGAGCAGGCCGACGATCTCGCCGCGGTGAAGATCGAGATCGAACTCGCTCAGCGCGACGCGAGCGGGGCCGCTCGAGCGACGCGCTTCGAACACGTGGCCGAGGCCGCGAATTCGGAGGCGGCCGCCCTGCGCGTCCATCAAGAGCCCGCTCCTGCCGGCTCGGTCTCGACGCTCGCGGGCTGCTCGACGCTCTGCGGTCGTTGGTCGACCAAGAGATCGGCGACCAGCGCCAGCGTCAGCGCCGGCAGGTAGACCAGCGAGAGCATGAAGACCTGCCGGGCCCACTTGCCCGTGTTGGCGCGACCGAGGCCCGCAACCGTCCAGGCCAAGAAGCCGAGCCCGAGCACCAACGCCACCACCATGTACAAGTTCCCAGTCACGCCCAGCGGCGTGAGGGCCATGCTCATCGGGATCAAGAGCAGCGCCCAGGCGATCGCCTGGATCTTCGCGACCTGCTCGCCGCGCACGACCGGCACGCAGCGGATGCCCGCGTCCGCGTAGTCCTGCTTGCGAAACAGGGCGATCGCCAGGAAGTGGGGCATCTGCCAGACCAGCAGGATCCCGAAGAGCACGATGCCCGGAAGATCGAGCGAGCCGGTCGCCGCCGTCCAGCCGAGCAGCGGCGGCACGGCCCCAGGCACGGCGCCGATCACCAGCGCGAGCGGGGTGATCCGCTTGAGCGGCGTGTAGACCAGCGTGTAGCTGACCAGCGCGAAGAGGGCGAGGCCGGCCGTGAGCAGGTTGGTGCCGAGCCCGAGCACGAGCATCGAGATGGCGCCGAGCAGGCCCGCGAAGCCGCTCGCAACCTTCACCGAGAGTCGGCCGGTCGCGACGGGCCGATTGCGAGTGCGTCGCATCAGCAGGTCGCCCTCGCGCTCCCAGACCATGTTGAAGGCGTTGGCCGAGCCGACCGCCAAGGCCGAGCCGATCAGCGCCGCCGCCCAGGTCGCGCCGCGGGCCGAGCCAGGCGCGAGCCAGAGGCCGCCTGCGGTCATCAGCAGGCACATGCGAATGATCCCGGGCTTGGTCAGCTCGACCAAATCTGCCCAGTCTCGGCGCACGCTGGCCTGCCCCTTCACAGTTGGACCGCGTCCTGCCCTGTCCGGCAAAAAGAGTCAATGGTGCGGTACGCCTCGGCGCATGCGCACTCGCGCTTGTTGATGCAGTTCATGCCCCGCTCGTCGCAGCGGCCGTACACCCAGTTGCCGCTCTCGCCGGCCTTCTCGGGGTTGCGAGCGCGTTCGCGCATGTCCTCGGTCGGCTGATGGATGGCCGACTCGGGATCGAGGTAGAGCTCACAGGTCTCGCTGCGGTCCTTCGCGTGGAGGCAGTGGAACATGACCAGCTTGACGCCTTGCAAGCACACCGCCGCGTTGGTGTCGTTCTGATCGCAGGCGTCGTGCCACGCGACCGACTCGTCGAGGCACTCGTCGACGCTGAGCTGGGCGCCGCGGGCGTCCATCGCCTGCATGCCCTTGGCGACGTAGGCCTCGGACTCGGCGTAGCGCCAGTACACGAGCACGCCGAGCACCACCGAGATCGTCGCCAAGGCTCCGAACACCAGCTTCAGGCTGGGTCCGTCTTGCGCGGTCTCGGGCGTGACCGGGGGTGTTGCTGACACGCGCGGACCCTACTCGTGCGCATCGGCGAGATCAACAGCGGTGATGGGCCAACTCTCACCGCAACGTTTGCGAGCGCGGAACAGGCGCCCGATGATGTGGTAGCCGTGTTCGTGTCATCGCACTTTTGGACTGTCGCGCCGAACTTGATCGCGCGCGTGCGACCGACCGCCATCGAGGATCGACCCTGGACGATCGAGGTCGACGATCCCACCCGCGACGGTGTCATGCTCGCTGGTGCCTTCGGTGATCCGCAGCGATCGAGCCGACTCGTGATCGTCGTGCACGGACTCGGCGGCGACGCACAGAGCCCCTACGTGCGCGACATCGTGGCGGCCGTGCATGCCCGTGGTTGGGCGTCGCTGCGCATCTCGATGCGCGGCGCGGGTGCGAGTTCTCCGGATTTTTATCACGCAGGTCTGTGGACCGACCTCGCGGCGGTGCTCGCCGCTCCCTCGCTCGCGCGCTTCGAAAAGATCGCCGTGATCGGCTGCTCGCTCGGAGGTCATGTCGCGCTCCACCTCGGTCGCGGCAGCGAGGATCCCCGGCTCGCTGCCGTCGCCGCGATCTGTTCGCCGCTCGACCTCGCGCCCAACGCCGACGTGCTCGACGCTCCGCGGACTTGGGTCTACCGCCGCTACATTTTGGGCGGGCTCGAGCAGATGCACGCCAAGTGGCACGGCACCAACCAGCGCTTCGCGACCATCCGCGAGTGGGACGCCAAGGTGGTCGTGCCGCGCTGGGGCTTCGACGACGTCGATCACTACTGGTCGAGCCAGAGCGTCGGCCCGCGCCTCGGCGAGCTGCGCGTGCCCGCGCTCTACGTCGGAGCGACCGGCGATCCGATCGTCCCGGCCGCGCTGCAGTACGCCCACCTCGAGCGCGCCCGGGGCAAGATCGAGAGCCGCTGGGTCGCGCGTGCCGGCCACGTCGGCTTCGCGCCCGGCGTCGACCTCGGCATGGGCGGCGCGCGTGGGATCTGGCCGCAAGTGCTCGGCTGGTGCGACCGCGCCTTGGCATGATCCCGCCTCGGCTCGAGTGATAGCCTCGCGAGCACGTGGCGAACATCGGCTACATCCAGGTCGTCCGGCACTGCAACCACTTCTGTGGGTTCTGCTCGAACCCGACCACGCCCTACACCCACGACTTCGCCTCGATGAAGGTGCTGGTCGACGACTTCGTCGCGCGCGGCTACTTCGGCGTGATCCTGACCGGCGGCGAGCCGAGCCTTCACCCCGAGCTGCCGGACATCTGTCGCTACGCCAGCGACCAGGGCCTCCACGTTCGGATGATCACCAACGGCACGCGCCTGGCCGATCGCAAGTTCGCCCAGGCCATGGCCGAGGCTGGCCTGAAGCTGGTCCATGTCTCGGTCTACTCGGTCGTGCCCGAGGTCGAGGATCGCCTGCGTGGGACCACGGGCACGCTCGACAAGGCGCTCGCGGCGATCGCCAACGCCGACGAGTTCGGGGTCGAGGTCAACATCAACTGCGTGATCAACAAGCTCAACGCCGATCACCTCGACCTCAACATCCGCTACTTCCTCGAGCATCACCCCTACATCCGCCACTTCGTGTGGAACAACCTCGATCCTTCGATGGGCCGGGCCGAGGTCAACCAAGATCAGTTCACGCCGCGCTTGGCTCAGTTCGAACTCTCGCTGCATCGCGCGCTCCGGCTGCTGCATCGGAGCGGGCGGACCTTCCGGGTCGAGAAGGTCCCGCTCTGCTACATGACCGACTTCGCCTGGGCCAGCACCGAGACCCGCAAGATCGTCAAGAGCGAAGAGCGGATCGTCCACTTCCTCGACGACAAGCAGACCGTGCGCCAGACCGAGTGGGGCCACCTCTACGCCGAGGTGTGCGAGTCCTGCTCGCTGCGCTCGATCTGCGGCGGGCTCTTCGATCGCGGCGAGGCCTACGACCCGGCCGAGCTCCACCCGGTCTTCGTCGACCGCGACGCGATCGTCGAGGCGATCATCCACGACCCCAAGGATCCCAGCTACGGCGCCCGCACGCTGGCCGAGTGGAAGGCCAAGTTCGACGGCGCGCCCAAGCCCGCCGATCCCTCGCTGCGCCGGATCGACGTCCCGCCCGAGCGCCTGCGCGAGCCCGGGCTCGCGGTCGGCAAGGTCACCGAGCAAGGCAAGCGGCTCTTCGAAGCCAAGCGGGTCGCCGAGGGCCGCAAGGCCGAGAAGTCGGGCGTGCGGATCGAGGACACCAAGATCGTCGAGAAGGCGCTCGAGCCCGGCTCGAAGCCCTGATTCCACGCCTGATCCGACCCCCTGATCCGCGGCCTTCATCGCCCGCGGCGGCGCGGCCAGCCAAAGCCCAGCTCGATCCCCGCCCCGACCCAAGGCCCGGCGACCGCGAACACGTTCGACTCGCCCGAGCGCGCCCGAACGGGTCGGGTCACGACCCCGAGCTCGAGCTCGAGCGCGAGCTGCAGCGAGGCCGGCAAGTCGAAGCTGGCTCGCGCGAGCCCGAACGCGCCCGCGTAGACGCGAGTGAAGCGCTCGCCGACCAAGCCCGCGTCGGCCCGCGGCAGCCCGCGAACATGGGCGACGCCGAGCTTGGCCCCGAGCCCAGCCGCGAGCCCGAGCTCGCCCCGTCGCAGGGTCGCGAGCATGGCTGGTCCGAGTTCGAAGAGCGTCGCTCGCAGCTCGCCGAGCGCGAGCGCGTGACGACCGTGGACCAGCGAGGTCGAGAGCGTCCACGCGAGCGTCCGCCCGGGCCGATGGAGCACGCGCAGCTGACCGCCGCCATGAACCGCGCCGCGCTCGGCCAAGACCTCGACCCGAGGCCCGAGCGAGAGCGTCCACGCCTGCGCGGGCCGGCGCGCGAAGGTCTTGGCGCTGCGTCGGATCGCGGGGCTGACGAGCGGAGCCATCACCACGCCCGGCGCGGGCTCGCTGCTCGGCCGCTCCTCGGCCAGCTCGAGCTCGAGCCAGCTCGCGCGCACGAACTCGACCACCGCCAACGCGAGCGTGCGCTGCTCGGTCGGCCCGCCGCTGGCCGGGATCGCCAGCTCGCGCTGCATGGTCTTGGCGGTCAGCGGATCCTCGAGCGCGAGCGTCAGGCCCGAGGGCCCGCAGCCGACCTCGACCCGGGTCGCCGCCTGATCGCGGGTCGCGTCGGGAGCTTCGTTCGTGCTCGCGACCGCGACGACGACCCCAGGCTCGAACTCGAGCGCGAGCTGAGGTTCGAAGCGGCTGGGCTCGATGCTCGTGCAGGGATCGAGGATCACGTCGACGTGGGCGCTGCGCTCGGCGAGGGGCTCGAGCGCGACGACCCACGCCAGCAGCCAAGCGATCAATCGATCCCGCCCCAGCCTTCGACGGCCCGCCGGCGCTGGCCCTCGGGGTAGAGGTCGACGAAGAGCTCCGCGCGAGTCCGGGCCTCGCTCGCGGCCCCGGCCTTGGCCAGCGCCTCGACCTCGCGAGCGAGCGCGTCCTCGGCGAGCGGGCCCCGAGGTGCCAACGAGAGCGCCTTGGCGAACGCATCGGCGGCCCCGGCCGGATCCCCGAGCCGCTCGAGCAGCAGGCGTCCGCGCGTGAACGAGGCCAGCGGAGCGAGCGGCGAGTCGGCGTGCTCGTCGACGACGATCGCCAACCAGACGATCGCCTGGCTCGGGTGTCGGGTCAGCCGCGCGACGTCGGCCGCGGCCATCAGCGCCTCTGGATCGCTGCGGTCGACCACGCCGCCCGCGTCGAGTGAGGACCAGGCCTCGTCGTTCTCGCCCGACTCGGCCAGCGCACGCCAGCGGGTCTGGTCCGAGCTGGTCCGTGCGCGGCCGGGCTTGGTCGGGCTCGCTTGGTTCGCGTCCGGCTCGACCGGGCGCTCCGGCTCCGGCTCCGGCGTGTCCAAGTCGGGCGGCGGCGTCGCGCTGTCGAGCTCGAGCCGAGCGCCGCGCTCGAGCTCGACGGGCGCACGACCCGGAGCCTCGACCCGGACCTTGCCGCGCCGAACCTCGACCACGACCCGGGTCGCGTGTCGCTCGACCGAGAACGCGGTCCCGATGACCTCGACCGCGACCTCGCCCGCGCGCACGCGAAAGCGCCGGTCTGGATTGGGCGCGACCTCGAACTCGACTCGGCCCTCGTCGAGCTCGACCTCGACCTCGCGGGCCTCGACCCGGGTCAACGCATAGCGAGCCTCGCTCGCAGGGGTCAGGCGCGAACCATCGGCGAGCTCGACCACGTCGGGGGCGAGCTCGCGGGAGGAGGTCGAGGGGACCGCGATCCGCCCCGACTCGCTCCCCTCGCCCAGCGCCAACACGAGCAAGGCCGCGACGATCAGGGTCGTGGTCGCGCCGAGCAGCGACCACGCTCGCCGCACCCGCCGAGCGTGCTCGCTCACGCCCATCCTTTCGCTTCGGAGTCGCGCCCAGACCCGCTGCTCGCGGGCCGCATCCCAGCGCGGCTCGATCTGCTCGCGCAGCCGCTCGGCCTCGCGCTCGACCCTAGCCACCGAAGTTGACCTCCAAGTGGGCGCTCGCGCGAGCGATCCGGCGCTTGACCGTCGCCAGCGAGCACTCGCACTGACGCGCGACCTCTTCGAGCGGCTCGCCGCCGAAGTAGCGCAGCTTCCAGGCGACCGCGTCGACGACGGCGACCTGCTCGAGCAGGCGGTGGATCTCGATCAGCTGCAAGCGATCTTCGGGCGTCGCGCCCTTGTCTTCGATCTGGATCGGCGAGTCGGCCTCGAGCCCGATCCACCGCCGAATCCGCCGCTGATGCAGCCGACGACGCACGCTTCGAACCGTGATCGTCCCCAGCCAGCCGCGCGCCGCCTCGGGCTCGCGCAGCTGCTCGGCCTGCCGAAACGCGGCGACGAAGACGTCGTGGACGAGGTCCTCGAGGTCGTCGTCGACCGCGTGAAGTCGAATGATGATCCGCGCGACGTAGGGCGCGTAGCGGCGAAAGAACGCGGCCGGTTCATCGACCGGGCTCGGGCTCGGCAGCTCGTCGTGGGCGAGCCGAAGCCGCGCGATCGTCCCACGCGGACCTTCCGCGGCTTCGCCGATCGACCGAGGGGGCGCGCTCGCCATCGCCTCTGGGTGCCTGCCGCGAACAAAAGAGCTCATCCGCTGAGCCGAATTTTCGCACGCGGGCACCTCGGTTGTCATATGGCGCTCATGCTCGAGGTCCTCCCCCCTACTTCGCTCGTAATCGCGCTCGGCGTGCTCGCCATGGCAAGCGGCTGCTCGGGCAGCGACGACGACGCGTTCTCCCCCTTCAACGAGGGCAGCTCGAGCTCCGCGGACGAAGTCGGCGAGGGCGACTCGTCGGGCAGCACGTCGAGCTCGACCAGCGACACGGCCGACACCTCGACCAGCGACACCGATCCGACCACCGGCGGGATCAAGCTCGACGTCCTGCCCAACGAAGACGCGCTCGACGGCGCGGGCGATGTCGGCGACGAAGGCTGCCAGAAGGTCGACTTCTTGTTCGTGATCGACAACTCGAACTCGATGTCCGACGAACAACAGCTGCTGGTCGACAGCTTCCCGGAGTTCATCGCCGCGATCGAGGACACCTTGCCGGCCGCGACCGACTTCCACATCGGCGTGACCAAGACCGACATCTTCGGCTTCGACGACAACCCGGTCCCCGATCCGGCCAACCCCTGCGCCTACGAGCTCGGCGGCCTCCTGACCCACGCGACCCCGGCCGGACAAAAGACCGGCACTGGCCTCGACTGCGAGTTCGAATCGGGCACCAACTACATGACTGAGGGTCCGCTGCTGGCCGACGAGTTCGCCTGCGTCGCCAAGGTCGGGACCAAGGGCAACACCGGCGAGCGCCAAGCCGAGTCGACCTTGGCCGCGCTCGACCCCGCCAACACCTGCTCGGCCGGATTCCTGCGCAAGGACGCGCTCTCGGTCGTGGTCGTGATCACCGACGAGGACGACGACTGGAGCGTGCCCGATGCCGACGTCGCGACCAACGCGCAAGCCTGGTTCGACGGCGTGGTCGCGGCCGAAGACGGGATCGAGACCAACGTCGTGTTCTTGCTCTTGTCGGGCGGATCGCCCAAGTGGCCCGACTGCGGCCCCCTCGATCTGATGAACATGACCGGCGCCGACGACAGCCCCAAGCTGACCGCCTGGGCGCAGAAGTTCAGCAACGCCAACATCGGCAGCGTCTGCTCGGCCGGCTACGGCGCGACCTTGGCCGCGTCGATCAGCGTGATCGAGACCGCCTGCACGCAGTTCGAACCAATCCCCTGACCCGGCCAAGTCGGGCAGCTCCAGGACCCTCGTCGCTGCCCGTCTTCTTGGTTCGCTCCAACGCGCACGCAATTGCCTGTGATCGCCTGAATCGCTCAAAACGCGGGTCTGATGGCCCTCCTACCAGCCTCGCCGCGCGGGCTGTTCTTTCGCTGGACGAGCAGCGCGGATTGGGCGTGTACTGAACGGGTCATGGCGCTTGGATGGACTCCTTCACGTTGCTTCGCTCTGCTCTCGCTGGCTCTCGTCGCCCCCGCATGTGGCGATGATCGGGGCCGGGACAGCAACGGCGACGAGCTCGGGATCGACAGCGGCATCGACAGCGGCATCGACTCCAACGGCGACTCGAACACCACCAGCGCCGACTCGAACACCACCAGCGCCGACACCGGGGTCAAGTTCGACATGAGCGACGTCGACTCGATGGGCAACACCGGCGATTGCGGTGGTGGAGGCGGCGGCATGGAGGGCGGGATGTACAGCTACATCTGGATCTCCAACTCGCCCGAGGGCACGGTCTCGAAGATCAACACCAAGACCACGATCGAAGAGGCCCGCTACCTGGTCGGTCCGGGCATCACCGATCCTTCGCGGACCTCGGTCAACCTGTTCGGCGACGCGGTCGTCGTCGATCGCAACGGCGGCATCACCAAGATCGCCGTCAAGGAAGATCGCTGCGTCGAGTCCAACGGCCAGCCCGGCATCCAAACCTCGACCGGCCCCGGCAACGTGCTGCCCTGGGGGCAAGACGAGTGCGTGCTGTGGCGGACCGAGCTCGCCGCCCTCAACTATCAGATCGGCGCGCGACCGGTCGCCTGGGAGGGCGGGACCGTCGACGGCTGCGCGGCCCCGAACCCGCGCGTGTGGGTCGGCTGGTACGACGGCGCCAACGGCCACTTCCGCCGGATCGACGGCGCGACCGGGGCCGTGCTCGACACGATCGGGCCGGTGCCCTGGTCGGGCCTGAGCTTCGGCCCCTACGGCGGCGCCGCCGACAAGGACGGCAACTTCTGGGTCACTGGCTGGCAGCTCGGACCGCTGATTCGGATCGACGCCAACACCCTGGCCGTCCAGACCTTCCAGATCCCCAACACGATCACCGCGCAGCAGTGGAACTACGGGATGGCGCTCGACAAGGACGGCGACGCCTGGATCGCCAGCGCCTACAGCGTCTATCACTTCCACGCGGACACCTCGACCTGGTCCGAGATCCCGATCCCCGGCGCGTTCAGCCTTCGCGGCCTGATGGTCGACAAGGATGGCATCGCCTGGATCGCGACCAACGACCCGCCCGGGCTCGCGGCGGTCGACACCGCGACCCAGACCGTGCTCGCCCCGAGCATCGCCATCCCCGGCGCGGTCCAGCCGGTCGGCGTGTCGATCGACGTCGATGGCTACGTCTGGGTCGTCGATCAATCGGCCAACGCCGCGTTCAAGATCGACGGCGACACCTACCAGCTCGCCGGGACCACGACCGGGCTCAACCAGCCCTACACCTACTCGGACATGACCGGCGCCGGGCTCGATCTGGTCACCTTCCCGCCGACCGAGTGACGGCCTGGGCTTGCAGCCGGGTGATGTCCATGACGAGCTTGGCCGCCAGCGGAGCCGCGGCGATCAACGCGACATAGCCGACCAGGTCGAGCACGAACGCGATCTGCAAGGTGCTCAGATCCTCGCTCTTGCCGACCTGCTGGCTGATCGCCCCAAATATGGCTCGGGCTACCCACAAGCCCCACCACACGACGAAGTACTTGGGCGCCTCGAAGCTCGGCCAGTCACCCGGTCGACCCTGCGCCGCCGCGGCGCTGCCCTTCCACAGCTCGGTGATCGCCTGAAGCGGTCGGACCCAGTTGAGGAAGGGTACGAACCACCACCAGACCATCGAACCCGGCGTGTACTCGAGCATCTCGAGCCCGAGGCTGCGCAGGTTGGTCGCGGCTCGATAGGCCCAGATCGACCAGACCACCGCGCTGGCGAGCAACGCGGCGATCGAGGCGATCACCACGAGCCCCATCGTCTGCTCTTGCTCGCGGATCAGCGCGACGTCGATCGTTCGCCCGGCCTGGAGCTCGCCGAAGGCTCGGATCTCCACGACCAAGTAGTAGAGCAGCGCGAGGTCGACCACGACCACGAGCCCGAGCATGACCAGCACCATCGTCGCCAACCCGCCCAGCGGCCTGTCGCCCGCGACGACCTGCGTGGGCACGAAGTCGTCGTGGTCGCGCGGTGGCTGAAAGGGGTTCGGGGTTCCCTCGCTCGAGGCCATCGCGTTCGAGGCTCGCACGAGCGCGGGGCCGATCTCGCACAAACGCCAGAACGCAGACCAGACGCAAAAGAGAGGGAGACCCCTGGGCCTCCCTCTGCTTCAGCCACGGGCGCCCGCGTCAGGGCGACTTCTTGGCGGCGCTGGTCTTCTTGGCTCGAGCCGCCTCGACCACCTGGGGATCGCCCGGCGCTTCGATCGGCTCGGAGGGCTTGGCCTGCTTGTCCGCGCTGGCCGGCTTGGCCGGCTTGTCCGCCGACTTGTCCGCCGACTTGGGCGGCTTGCCACCCTCGAACACCATCACCGGTCCGCGGGCGAGCCCGTGCAGGGCCAAGACCTCGCGCTCGATCGTCGTGAAGATCTCGGGGTGTTCGTGGAGGAACTGCTTGGCGTTCTCCCGACCCTGGCCGATCCGGTCACCCTTATAGGAGAGCCACGCGCCCGACTTGTCGATCACGTTGCCCTCGGTCGCGAGGTCGATCAGCATGCCCTCGCGCGAGACGCCCTCGCCGTAGGTGATGTCGAACTCGATCTCGCGGAAGGGCGGGGCCATCTTGTTCTTGACCACCTTCACGCGGGTCCGGTTGCCGACGACCTTCTCGCCGGCCTTGATCGCGCCGATCCGGCGGATGTCGAGCCGGACCGAGGCGTAGAACTTGAGCGCGTTGCCGCCGGTCGTGGTCTCGGGGCTGCCGAACATCACGCCGATCTTCATGCGCAGCTGGTTGATGAAGATGACCAGCGTGCGGCTGCGCGCGACCGAGCCGGTCAGCTTGCGCAGCGCCTGGCTCATCAAGCGCGCCTGCAGACCGACGTGGCTGTCGCCCATCTCGCCCTCGAGCTCGGCCTTGGGCGTGAGCGCGGCGACCGAGTCGACCACGATCACGTCGATCGCCCCGGACCGGACCAGCATGTCGCAGATCTCGAGCGCCTGCTCGCCGTAGTCCGGCTGCGAGATCAGCAGGTCCTCGGTCCGCACGCCGATCTTGCGAGCGTAGCCGACGTCGAGCGCGTGCTCGGCATCGATGAAGGCACACACGCCGCCCTGCCGCTGCGCCTCGGCGACCGCGTGCAAGGTCAGCGTGGTCTTGCCCGACGACTCCGGTCCATAGATCTCGACGATGCGGCCGCGCGGCAAGCCGCCGATGCCCAGCGCGATGTCGAGGCCCAAGCAGCCGGTCGGCACGACCGGGACGTCGGCGTTGGGCATCTTGCCCTCGGCGTCGAGCCGCATGATCGAGCCCTTGCCAAACTGCTTCTCGATGGTCGCGAGCGCGAGGTCGATCGCGGCGTTGCGCTGCTCTTGCTGCCGCGGCGAGCCGTCGGACGAGTGGTGTTGCTGAGTGATGGACGCGGGCTTGGCCATGTTCGTGGGTCCTGGTGGTCGCGGTCGAGCGGTCGAGAGTTCGAGGTGGCGCGGACGACCTTATCGCGAGGTCGGGGCGCGGCGTTGTCCAAGCCGGACAACGTGGAGCGGTCAGTCGGCGGCGTCGGGCGAGACTTCGAGCTGCGCCGGCGGCAGCCCGAGCCGGTCCCATACCATCTTCAAAGCCCAGAGCACGGTCGCGCGGCGGATCGCCGCCCGGTTGCCGAAGAGCGAGAGCCGCTTGTAGTCGGTGCCCTCGGCGTGAGCGAGCGCCACGTCGACGGTGCCGACCGGCTTGTCCGGCGTGCCGCCGCCGGGCCCCGCGATCCCGCTGACCGCGATCGCGAGATCGCTGCCCAGCCGCGTGCGAGCGCCCTCGGCCATCGCGCGAGCGACCGGCTCCGAGACCGCGCCGTGGCTGGCGAGATCGTCCGGGCTGACCCCGAGCTGGCCCTGCTTGATCACGTTGGCGTAGGCGATCGCGCCGCCGAGGAAGCACGCGCTGCTGCCCGGCACCGCGGTGATCGCCTCACCGATCCCGCCGCCCGTGCACGACTCGGCGCTGACCAAGGTCAGCCCGCGCTCGATCAGCGCGCCGACCAGCACGGTCGCCAGCTCGGGCGGGCCCTCGCCGGCACCGATCGCGTAGAGAGCCGGACCGATGCCCTCGCGCAGCGCCTCGTCGAGCGAGGCGAGCTCGTCGGCGCTCGCGGCCAGGCCCTCGGGCCCCGGCGTCGCCTCGAGGATCAGCGTGACCTCGGGGTAGCGCGCCCGATAGTGAACGTACATGTTGGCCAGCCCGGCCGAGCGCGTGCGCGCCTCGGCCAAGGTCGGCGACACGCCCTGCTGCAGCGACGACTCGCCGCGACCGATCGCCCGATAGATCCGCCGCGCGACCGGAGCGATCTGCCACTGCTCGCGCCCACCACCCGGCTGCGCGAGCCCGAGCAAGCGCGTCTCGACCTGCTCGCGCATCATCTTGCGAAGCTCTCGCGGCACGCCGGGCATCGAGTAAAGCCAGCAGCGACCGATCTCGAGCCCGAAGCCCGCGGCCGTACCGATCGGGTTGTCGAGCACCACCGCGCCGACCGGGAGGTCGGCCTGCTTGAGGTTGAGCTCGATCAACGCGTCGCGGTCGCGGTCCATGATCTGGCTAGTTCCGCTGGCAGGCATGCGCTGGGCGAAGAAGGCCCGCAGCCGGGCCGCGAGATCGGCGTTGCGCTCGAGCCCCACGCCCGCAGCCTTGGCCGCCGACGCGGCGGTCAGATCGTCGGTCGTCGGGCCGAGCCCGCCCGAGACCAGGCAGATGTCGGCGAGCTCGCCCGCCACGTGGATGGCCGCGACGATCTCGTCCTCGCGGTCGCGAACCGTGGTCGCGCGCACCACTTCGACGCCCAGGAGCCGGCAACGCTGGGCCAGCCAGGCCTTGTTCGCGTCGACCACGTCGCCTGAGAGCAGCTCGTCGCCAATCGTCAGCAAGAAGGCTCGAGGGCGAGTCATCGCCGCGAAACTGGCCGACTACTGCGCAAATGTCAAGATGATTGGCCGGGTTCGACCCGACCTCGAGATTGGGCCTTTCGAGCGCTCAAATCAACCAAATTGGCCACTTTGAGCGCCCTCTTGGGCCCATCGAGGGGTCCAAGGCCCTTCGGATCGACGCGTGGCCGGTGGAGATCCAACCCAATTTCGAGCGCGCTTCGACAGGCGCGGACGTTCAGCCCACGCCGCGAGTAAGTTTTCCTTCGCAGGCTCGGACACGTCGACGCACACGCGAAGGATCACTCGGGCTTTTCCACCGCGGCGTGCGTCGTCTAAGATGCCCAGACCGTGCGCATCCGCTACGCGGCAAAGACCGACGTCGGCATGAAGAGGACTCATAACGAGGACTACTTCGCGTTGATCGAGGACGAGCAGCTCTTCATCGTCGCCGATGGCATGGGTGGGCACGCATGCGGCGAAGTCGCGAGCAAGCTCGCGGCCGACGTGATCGGAGAGTTCTATCAACACTCGCGCGATGCCGAGGCGACGTGGCCCTACCGCTACGATCACAACCTCAGCTACGTCGAGAACCGGCTGGTCGCGAGCGTCCGCCTGTCCAACCTGCGGATCTTCCAAAAGTCGCAGTCCGAGCCAGGCCTGCGCGGCATGGGCACGACCTTGGTCGGCTGCCTGATCAACGGCGACCACGCCTACGTCGCCCACGTCGGTGACTCGCGCTGCTATCGGGTTCGCAACGGCGAGATCAAGCAGCTCACCCGCGACCACTCGCTGCTCGAGGACTACAAGGACGCGCGGCCCGACATGACCGAAGAGGAAGCTCGCAACTTCCCGCACAAGAACGTCATCACCCGCGCCTTGGGCATGCGCGAGAACGTCGTCGTCGACATCTCCAAGTGGGAGATTCAAGACGGCGACCGCTACGTGCTCTGCTCCGACGGCCTCTCGGGCATGCTCGTCGACGAGCAGATCCAGCGGATCATCAGCGCGGGCGACGACCTCGAGAAGTGCGTCGGCGATCTGATCGACCAAGCCAACGCCGCGGGCGGCACCGACAACATCACCGCGATGTTGGTCGAGTGCCGGTTCTGATCTCGCGCTGAGGCTTGCTTCAGCGCAGGTCGATCCAGACCAAGCGGACCCCCGAAGCGGCCGCGGCTTGGTCGAGCACGCCCGCCCAGGCGTCGCCCGGGTCCAGGGTCGCGCGGGCCGACCAGCAGCGCACGCCGATCGCCGCGAAGCTGGCCAGCGCCTGCTCGGGCGCGACCCGAGGCGTGACGATCCGCTGGGTCATCTCGCTGCTGCCGTTGTCGGCGATCACGATCAAGAGATCGTCGCCGCGATCACGGCCACGCCGATCGGCCGCATCGATCACGCCGAGCCACTCCGAGTGGGGCAAGTTGGTGTCGCCGACGACGGCGATCGCCAGGCCCTCGGGGCAGCCCCGCGACCAGCCGGCCGCGATCGGCACCGCGCCGCCCATGTGCATCTTCACGTCGCTGCGCTGGCCCGCGAGCGCGAGCAAGCCGGTGATGCCGGGGTCGGTCGCGATGAAGCAGGTCTGGCCACGCGCCCGCCCGAGCGCGCGCAGGTGATCGAAGAGCGGCACGCGAAGATCGCCGGCGGGAAAGCTCGCGAGCGAGTGGGTCTGCTCGAAGGCCCGCTCGCGCGCGAGCAGCTCGGCGGGCAAGCCCTCGAGCTGCTCGGCCAACGAGACCTCGATCGCAGGCGCCCGCGCTTCGAATCGCGCGCTCGGATCGGGCTTGGCCAGAGCGAGCGCCGCGTCGAGCAGCGAGGTCAGCGTGTCGCCGGCGATCCGCCCGATCGATCGCGCGTCACCGAGCTCGCGCCGACCGAGCACCTTGGTCGTCCGACCTTCGGCGTGCAGCAGCGCCCGCACGCTGGTCTCGAGCGTGGTCGTGCACTCCTCGAGCACGACCAGCGTCTCGACCCGATCGGCGAGCTCGAGCAAGGCCCGACGTGGCAGCGGATGCTCGAGCCGGAGGCGAAGGCCCGGCAGCCCACGCGCCCGCGCGGCCTCGGCCGCCTCGAGCCCGAGGTGGCCCGCGATCACCAGCGCGAGCGTGTCCGGCTCGCCCCAGCTGCGCACCTGCTGCTCGATCCAGGGCCGCAGACGATCGAGCACGCGCGCGCGCGTGTCGAGGTGCTCGGCGTAGGTCCGGGCCGAGGTCGCGAGCGCACGCCCGCGCGCCGGCCAAGGCTCGAAGCAGCGCGCGTGCTCGGACTCGTCGGGCACGGCGGGCTCGTCGAACTCGCCCTCGCTCGCGAAGCTACGATGATCGCCACGAACGACGACCAGCATCCCGGCGGCCCGGCTGATCGCACACGCGTCGGCGACCAGCTCGACGATCTCGGCCGGGCTCGTCGGCGCGACGACCAGCAGGTTGGGGCTGCCCGCATAAAAGGACCGGTTGTCTTGCGCGCTCTGGCTCGAGCCCGGCTTGGCGTCCGCGCCCTCGAACAAGAGCAGCGGCGCGGCCAAGCCATGGACCACGCCCATCACGTGGAGCGCGTCGCTGGCCACGTTCAGCCCGACGTGCTTCATGATCACCGCCGCCCCACGCCCGGCCATCGCCGCGCCGAAGGCTTGGCCGAGCGCGACATTTTCGTTGATGGCCCAGCGAAACTCGATCCCGGCGGCCTCGCCCTCGCGCTCGAGCAGCAGCGCCAGCGCGGTCGTCGGAGAGCCCGGAAATCCAGTGATGAAGCTGACGCCGCCAGCACGCAGCGCAGCGAGGAACGCTCGAGAAGCCTGACTCACGTCGACACCCACGCCAGGGTGCCATATCCTCGCGACGAGGACACACGTGGACATCGCGACCATCTTCAAGTTGATGCCCGAGCGCTACAAGAAGGGCACGGCGAGCAAGCCGACCTCCTACTACTTCTCGATCGGCGACGCCAAGTACACCGTCAAGATCGACCCCAACGAGGCCAAGGTCGAGTCGGGCAAGACCCTCGACAACGCCGACGTGATCCTGAAGACCACGCCCGAGCTGTTCATCAAGATGGTGATCGAGGGCAAGGCCCCGGGTCCGCTGGACATCGCGCGCGGCAAGATCAAGACCAACGATCCGATGGGCTTGCAAAAGCTCCGGTCGATGTTCGACTTCGGCTGAGCCATGCAGCGGCGCGGGCTCGGCATGAATGGCTGGCTGGGCTGGCGAGCAGCCCTGCTGGGGTTCGCGCTGGCGTGTTCGGGCTGCGGCGACGACGAAGCCGAGGCCAGCGAGGCGGCCGACACCGACACGCCGAGCCCCGCGGCCAAGTCCGAGGGCGGCGAGCCGAGCTCGCCCGACCCGACCGACCCGCCGCCGCCGACTGGACCCGAGCGCTTCCATCATTGGTCGCCGCTGCACGCCTTCATTCAGGCGCCGGTGATCACCGCCGAGGTCATCGGCGAGCAAGAGGCGATCGTCGCGACCCGCGACGCGCACGTCGGCCTGACCCGTGATGGCGGCGCGACCTGGACGTGGACCCGCGCGCCCCAGCCGGTCCTCGGCGTCGCCGGCTATCCGGGCGGCCCTTACGTGCTGCTCCATCAAGGCTGGCTCTCGCTCTCCGACGACGGCCGAATCTGGACACCGCAGGCCCGCTGGACCAACGACACGCTGATCGACGTGCTGGCCTCCGAGCTCGGCATCTTCGCGATCGGCCGCGCCGGCACCTGGCTGCACTTCGCCCGCGATGGCAGCGGCGGCACGGCTGCGAGCTTGCCAGCGGGCTTCAAGGCGACCTCACTGGGCGAGCTCAATGGCGCCGTGCTGGCGTGGTCGGGTCGCAAGGGCTACGGCACCACCGACGCCGCGAACTGGACCGAGCTCGAGAGCGTGCCGAGCCTCTTCGACGGCAGCAGCGTCGCGACCTCGGCGGGTCGCTGCGTGCTGAGCAAGGCGACGATCGCCTGCGCGGTCGAGGGCATGGCCCATGGGATCGGGACCGAGATCGCGGTCGAGAACAAGGGCGCCGTGGCGCTCAGCCGCGACGGCGGCAAGACCTGGCTGAACTCGACCCTGCCCTTCGCCGGCGCCAATTCGATCTTCGGCGAGCCCGGCGGACCCTATTGGGCGACCGGCAAGGCCGGCAAGCTGGCCAGCTCGCGCGACGGCACGAGCTGGGCCGACGTCGACATCGGCGAGCCCCTCGATCTGCTCGACGGCCTGGTCGACGGCGACCTGATCCTGATCGTCGGCAGCAAGGGCACGATCATGAGCTCGCGCTCGGCCGGCAGCGAGTGGAGCTTCGCCGAGCCGCCGATCAGCAAGAATTTTTCGTGGGTCGGCAAGGCCGAGGGCCGCTACCTGGTCAGCGATGGCCGGGCCTTCGTGACCAGCAGCGACGCGAGCGAGTGGCAGCCGATCGACCTCGAGCCGATCTCGAGCGCGCCGGGCCCCTGCAGCCCGGCCCCCGAGGCGGGCGAGCGCTGCCGCTGGTCGACCCGCAGCGCCGTGCCCGAACACCTCCCTGCGATCCGCGGCTTCGACTTCGAGGCCGACGTCGGCCTCGCCTATGGCGACGATGGCCTGATCGCGATGACCCATGACGGCGGCGCGAGCTGGTCGGTCGAGCGCGGCCTCGGGCTCGGTCCACGCGGCGCCACGGCCTTGCACGTGCGCGGCACCAACATGCTCGCGACCAACGGCGCTCGCCTGGTCGTCTCGAGCGATGGCGGCGAGACCTGGAAGGACGGGCAGATGGCCGGCAGCCCGCGCTTCGTCGCCGTCCACGTCAGCGCGATCGGGCCTTGGGTCGCGGCCGGCAACAGCGTCCTGACGGCGAAGAGCGACCTGACCTTGTGGACCGCGCCGACGTCGTTCGAGCCGGCCACCGGCACGGTCTGGCTGGCGATCCACGAGACCGCCGGGGCGCTCTACCTCGCGGGCGCCAAGGGCGAGCTGCGCCGCAGCGAAGACGGCGAGACCTGGATGCCGGTCCTGACCGGCGAGCCGACCCCGGTGATCGCGATGGCCGGCGAGGGCGAGCGCGTGTGGGCGACGACCGCCTACGGGCGCAAGTCCAACAACGTGCTGCTGCGCAGCGACGACGGCGGCCAGCACTTCGCCCGCGTCACGGAGATGTCCGACGCGACCGACGAGCCCGACCTCGGCTGGTCCGAGGGCGCGCTGCGCTGGCGCGATCTCGTCTCGCTCGACGAGGGCGCGAGCTGGAAGCGCGAGCGCCTGAACTACTTCCCGGGCGCGGCCGCGATCCCGGACGGCTCGGGCATGGCGATCGTCAATCGCGTGCTCGCCTACAGCCCCGACCGGCTCTACGTCGTCACCGGTCCGGGCGAGCACGACTGGCTGCGGATCGACGCGGCGCAGATCGAGGGCGGCAAGATCACCTGCGACACCGAGGGCTGCGTCATGCTCGCGGGCGGCGTGGTCTATCGACCCCTCTGATTCGGTCGGGTCGGAGGGTTAAATAAAACAACCCCGAGGCGGGGCACCTCGGGGCTGGGAGCGATGCACAGCCGCGAGCGGCTGATTCGGATTTTCATATGGAACGACGGCCAACGACGACAAACTACGGGTCAACACTCACCCAGAGTCGACTACCCAACTTCCATCTACGTCTAGCTCTACCCAACTACCCAACTTCCATCTACGCCTAGCTCTACCCAACTACCCAACTACCCAACTTCCATCTACACCTCGCTCGCGCGAGGCGACGCCACATAGGGGAATCGAACCCCTGTTCACGGATAGACAATCCGGCGTGTTACCATTACACCAATATGGCAGGTATCGATTTGGCTCCGCATGAATCCAGCGATTCGCCGAGGCGAACGCATGATTCGATGGCAATCCGAGTCCGCCGCCCGCGGCGGAGAAGGGCCGAGCCTGGGCTCGACGTGAAGAGTTCGAGGGGTCCGAGGCGGCGATGCCCGACCTGCTCGGCCTCCCGGCGCACTCTATCGGTTCAGGTGAACTCGATCTGGAAACACGCCGGGAAACGCTCAGCAGTCGCGGGCATCCGTCAGTTCACTCGGATCGCATGCCCGCTCGGGTAGTTCGGCCAAACCGACCTGAATCGACAGGTGGCTCGAATCGATACCCAGGGCATTGCGAAGGACCTTGCATGGTCCTACGAGTGAACCGCGGGCCATGGACCACCCGGCTGCATCGGCAGCGAGGATGGAGTATGTCGCGGTGCGTTTCATGGCGCGGATCTCAGGGGATGTCTCGCGGCCAAGGCGAAACATCGAGGACACAAGTGAGGGCAAAGTAGAGGCTCGCTCGACCATGGTCAAGCGATTTATCGTGCTCGTCGAATTAAAAAACGTGAGCTTCGCCCAGGGGCTCGAGTTGCCTGCATGTCCCACCTGAGCCACCCTGAGCGGCGTTGGAGGGTGGCTACACAAGCCACCATGGTTCGATGAAATTCGATGATTTGGAAGCCAAGATGCGCGAGTTCGAGGGGCTGGGCGACGAGGCCTTGCCCAGCGACATCCACCTGGTCGCCCGCCTCGATGGCCGCGGGTTCACCAGCCTGACCAAGCAGCGGCTCGAGCTCGAGCGGCCCTTCGACGCCCGCATGCGCGACGCCATGCTCGCGACCACCCGCCACCTGATGCAGTGCGGCTTTGCGATCCGCTACGCGTACACCCAGAGCGACGAGATTTCGCTGTGGTTCTCCGCCCGCGAGCGGAGCTTCGCTCGCAAGCCTCGCAAGTGGTTCTCGGTCCTGGCCGGGGAAGCCAGCGCTCGCTTCACCGCCGCGCTGGCCGAGCTGCCCCGCGCCGACCCGGCCCACACCCACACCCGCGAGGGCGACCCGATGCTCGGCGTGTTCGACTGTCGGCTGATCCTGCTGCCCGAGCTCGAGGACGTGGTCGACTACTTCCGCTGGCGCCAGCAAGACGCGGTCCGCAACTCGATGATCGGCCACGTCTATTGGCAGCTGCGCAAGTCCGGCCTGAGCGCTCGACGAGCGACGAGCGCGATGGAAGGGCTCGGCCACGCCGCGCTCGGCGAGCGGCTCGCCAGCTTCGGCGTCGACTTCGAATCGCGCCCGACCTGGGAGCGCCACGGCGTCGGCCTGACCTGGACCGAGGTCGAGGCCGAGGGCGTCGACCCCCGCAGCGGCGCGCGAACCAGCGCGACGCGGCGCCGCGTCGCCGTCGATCTCGAGCTCCCCGGCGGGGTCGACTACTCGAGCTGGCTGCGCGCCCTGCAAGCCGCGCCTGCGCCCGAGGAGCCCGCGAGCGAGCCTGAACTCGCCTGAATCGGCCGGCGCAGCGCGTGTACCATGAACGCATGGTCCGCATGGTCGACCCCGCTGCGCCGGCTCGCCGCCCCACGGTCATTCTCGGCGACTGCCGAAGCTACGACGCCGAGCGAATCCGCCTGATCGTCCGGGGTGCGCTCGAGCGGCTCGGGCTCGAGCCCTTCGGTCGCACGCTGATCAAGCCCAACGTCGTGGCCGCGGGCGCCCGCTTTCCCCACGCCTACACCCGGCCCGAGTTCATCGAGGGCGTGTCGCGGGCCCTGCAAGATCGCGATCGCGGCCGGATGCGCTCGCTGACGATCGGCGAGCGCTGCGGGATCACCATGCCCACCCGCTTCGCGTTCGATCAGGCTGGCTATCGCCCGGTCGCGGGGCGGGTCGGCGCCGAGCTCGTGCACTTCGAAGAGGTCCCGCAGGTCGAGATCCCGCTCTATCACCCGGAGCGGCTGCGCGACTCGATCTTCACGCCCAAGACCGTCGCCGAAGCCGACTTCTTCGTCAATTGCCCGAAGTTCAAGGCCCACCCTTGGACCACGGTCACCTTCTCGCTCAAGAATTACATCGGGATCCAAGACGACCGACATCGATTGATCGATCACAACCACACGCTCGACGAAAAAGTCGCCGACTTACAATATATCATTCAGCCGCAATTCATCGCGATCGACGCGATCACGGCCGGCGAGGGCCGAATGTTGACCCCGATCCCCTTCGATCTCGGTCTGGTGATCTGCGGCGACAATCAAGTCGCTATCGACGCGGTCTGCTGTCGAATCATCGGGCTCGACCCGCTCGATGTTCCGCACATTCGCATGGCTTGGGAGCGCGGGTTCGGACCCGTCGAGCTCGAGGATATCGACGTGGTCGGCGACGTCGATCTCGCCGAGGCCCGCCGCCGCGCGCAGGGCTTCCGGGTCGGGCTGATCCGCGTCGAAGATTACTTCGCGGGCACCAACATTCGCGCTTACGGCGGCCCTCCGCCGAGCGGGCGCACAGACGACTACTGCTGGGGCGGCTGCCCGGGCGCGCTCGAAGAGGCGATCGAGATCCTCCGGCTTTATGAGCCCGCCGCGACCGACAAGGTCCCGATCACGCACATCGTCTTCGGCAAGTGGGACAAGCCGCTCGAGGTCGGCGCGGGCGAGCGGGTCGTGTTCATCGGCGACTGCGCGGAGTACCGCGGCTCGATCGCCGGGCGCGAGGTCGCGATCGAGAGCCTCTACCGCGATCGCAGCCACATCCACCCGCTCGAAGCCAAGCACCAGGACATCTTCGCCAAGATCGTCGCGGTCCATCGGACCATGCGCAAAGCCGAGCGACGCTTCGTCCGGGGCGACGAGTCGGTGGTTCGGATCGCCGGCTGCCCGGTCAGCGTGGCCGAGCAAGTCCTGACCTTGGTCGAGCTCGGCAAGCTGCCCAACCCCTACTTCGACACCCAGCTGGCCCCGCCCTTCATCAGCGCGTACCTGTCGTGGCGCACGCGGGCCGCCATGCAGCGCTTGCTGGGTCGACCCTACAACCAGGCCGGTCCGATCGAGCGTGGCCAGGCGCGACCGCGGCAGAACCTGCCGCCCGCCGGCACGCCGACGCCGCTCGAACACGTGAATCGCGGGCCCAGCTCGAGCGAATGAGGCCGGCTCGCGCGGCTTCGGGGCGTCGCATCGAGCGGCCTTCGCCGCTACACTCGCGGCCGATGCTGCTGCGCCAGACTGCGCCACATCTCGCGTTCGCGCTCGCGCTCGCGTTGCTGACGAGCTGCAAGGGTCCGCCCGAGCCGAGCCCGCAAGCGACGGGCCCCGAGCCGGTCCGAGGCGTCGTCCCGGAGTTCGGCCATCAGACCCTGAGCGCCGCGGGGATCGAGATCGCGGTGCCGAGCGAGTGGACCTTGCTCGACGAGCACGATCCCGACTTCGTGCTGGCCTTCGACAGCACGCGCAAGCAGCCGAGCGCGTGCTGGATCGAGCGACGCCGACAAGGGCTCGGTCCGCTCGCGCTCGGCGTCCGGGCGATCACGGAGGGCCCGCAGCGACGCGGATACATGCGCGGGGTCATCCGCGGGGTCGTGCAAGAGACCCCAGCCGCGGATGGCTCGACGACCCTCGTTCACTGTCGAGCGCGGCGCAGCGACACCAAGCTCTGGTCGACGGTGATCTTGCCGATCCTCGCCTCGCAACGACCCGCCGAGGCCAGGCCCGCGCCCGCGCCCACGCCCACGATCGAAGATCCGGTCGTCCAGCTGTGCAGCGCCGGACCGATCGTACCTGGCTACGTGTGCGCGCTGCGGAGCCAAGGCGGGGTTTATTGCGGGCCGACCGACGGCGCGCTCGAGCGCGTGGTCATGGATCCCGCGATCGAGATCGGCTGTCGCGGGCAAATGGCTTGCGCGCGCACGAGCGAGGGCGCCGTCTCGTGTTGGAGCGCGGGCGATCCGGCCGAGCCGCAGCCGGCCTTCGGCAAGGCTCGCTCGATCACCGACGCCTGCGTGGTCGACGAGCAGGGCGCGGTCCAATGCCTGCTCGCGCACGCGCGCGAGGGCGGCGGCCACGACCTGAGCGTGGTCCCGCTGCGGGCCTTCGACGATCCGAGCTTGGCGATCACCGACGCGCGGGTGCTGATGTCGGGCAGCACGATCGAGCAAGGCTGCGTGATCACGGACGCGGGCGTGGTCT
>JAMHUH010000450.1:0-28751 GCA_035904925.1 Nannocystaceae bacterium | reverse complement strand
CCTGATCTGTCCCCGAGGAACCTGAATGGTTTTCGTTGAGGTGATTTGGACCGGTACGCTTTTTGTGGAACTTTTCATGGGTGTGATAGATCCAAAATTCGGTCTTGCACGTCGAAGGCGTCGACCTTCGCACGATCGCGCGCGAGGTCGGTACGCCCGTCTACGTCTACGGCAGCGCGCACTTGACTCAGCGCTACGAGTCGCTGACCCACGCGCTGGCGGAGCGGCCGACGCTGATCTGCTACGCGGTCAAAGCCAACAGCAACCAGGCCGTCTTGCGCACCTTCGCTCGCCTCGGGGCGGGGGCCGACATCGTGTCGGGAGGCGAACTCGCGCGCGCGCTCGCGGCTGGTTTCCCTGCCCAGAAGATCGTTTTCTCGGGTGTTGGCAAGCGTTCGACCGAGATCGACGCTGCGCTCGATGCGGGTATCCGATCGATCAACGTCGAGTCCGAAGAGGAGCTCGAGCAAGTCGCCGCGCGAGCGCGAGCGCTCGGACGAAGGGCGCCGATCAGCCTGCGCATCAACCCCGACGTCGACCCGGCGACCCATCCCTATTTGGCGACGGGTCTGCGCGAGGCGAAGTTCGGGATCGCCATGCACGAGGGGCTCGAGCTGGCCCTGCGCGCACACGCGCAGCCCGAGCTCGAGCTGATCGGGCTGGCCTGTCACATTGGCTCGCAGATCGTCGAGGCCGCACCCTTCCTCGACAGCTTCGCTCGGTTGCGCACCTTGGTCGACGCGCTGCACGAGCGCGGGGTGACGCTGCGCCAGCTCGATCTCGGCGGCGGCCTGGGGATCGCCTATCGAGCGGACGATCCGGTGGTCGAGGCCGAGCGTTGGGGTCGGGCGATAGTCGAGGCGACCCGCGACTTGCCCTGCGAGTTGGTGCTCGAGCCTGGCCGCTACTTGGTTGGCAACGCGGGTGTTTTGTTGACCGAGGTCTTGGTCCGCAAGCGGGGCGAGGACAAGCACTTCGTGATCGTCGACGCGGCGATGAACGACCTGCTGCGCCCGGCCTTGTACGACGCCTATCACACGATCGTCCCGGTCGAGCTGCCCGACCCCGAGGTCGAGTTGGTTCGGGCCGACGTGGTCGGGCCGGTCTGCGAGTGCGGCGACTTTTTGGCCCGCGATCGCATGCTGCCCTGGCCGCGCGTCGGCGAGCTGCTCGCGGTGCTCGGCGCGGGCGCCTATGGCATGTCGATGGCCAGCACCTACAACACGCGCCCGCTCGCGGCCGAGGTCATGGTCGAGGGCGATCGTTGGGCGCTGGTGCGGCCGCGCCGGAGCGTCGAAGCGCTGATCGCCGACGAGCGCACGCCCGCGTGGTTGGCCGATTGATCCCGGCGCGCGCGTGAGCGAAGGGCCGACCCCCAGAAGGGTCGATATACCGTCCTACATGGGCTCTGGCGCCTGATCCAGCCCGGACCATTCGGGCCCGCGAAAGCGCTGGTCGGCCCTCGTCGGCGTTGGTATTCGAGCTTGGCCATGCCATCGAAGCCGACCAAGTCGTCCAAGCCCGAGCCGATCGCCGCCACCGATTCCATGGACGCCGCAGCCATCAGCGCCGGGCTCGCGAGCTTCGACGCCGCGACGCTCGAGGCGTTGATCCGCCGGACCAACCGCGAGTATTGGGCGCACAACGCCCCGAGCATCCCCGACCCGCTCTACGATCGCCTGGTCGAGACCCTGCGCCGGCTCCAGCCCGACAACCCGGTGCTCGACGAGCTCGGCGAGCAGGTCCCGAGCGGGCCGATCATCGAGGCCGACGCGACCCACGACATCCCGCCCGAGCAGCGGCTCGGCGCGCCGGTTCGGCACACCCGGGCGATGCTCTCGCTCGACAAGTGCTACGGCGCCGACGACCTGGTCGCGTGGGCCAGCAAGTTCGAAGGCGAGATCCTGGTCATGCCCAAGATGGACGGGGTCGCCTGCTCGCTCCGCTACGACAGCAAGGGCAAGCTCTTCTTGGCCGCGACGCGCGGGAGCGGGACCGAGGGCGAGGACATCACCGTCAACGCGCTCGAGGTCGCCGACGTGCCGGCCCAGCTGAAGGCCGACAAGGCCCACGCGGGCAACCTCGCAGGCAACCTCGCGCTGGAGGTCCGCGGCGAGCTCTTCATGAAGCTCTCGACCTTCGCTCGCTACGCCGAAGAGCACTCGAACCCGCGCAACCTGACGGCCGGCGCGATCAAGCACAAGCAGCGGGGCAAGACCAAGGCCTACACGCTCAGCTTCTTCGCCTACGACGTGCTCGGGCGCGAGTTCGCGGACGAGCGCGAGAAATTCGAGCTGCTGAGCGCGCTCGGCTTCGCGGCCGAGGAATTCGAATTCGTCGCGCGCGACGCCTTGCCCGAGGCGTTCGAACGCTGGTCGAAGCGCCGCGAGTCGCTCGACTACGAGATCGACGGGGTGGTCTATCGGGCCAGCTCGGTCGCCGAGCAGACGCGGCTGGGCTCGACCGGCCACCACCCGCGCTGGTCGATCGCGTTCAAGTTCCAGGGCGACTCGGGCACGACCACGATCGAGGACGTGCTCTGGTCGGTGTCGCGGACGGGCGTGATCACCCCGGTCGCGCTCTTCAAGCCGATCGAGCTCTCGGGCGCGATGATCGGCCGGGCCAGCCTCCACAACCTCAACCGCTTCGACGAGCTCGGGCTCGGCGTCGGCGCGACGATCGAGGTCACGCGCCGCGGCGGCGTGATCCCCAACGTCGAGCGCATGATCGAGGCCGGCCCCGAGGGCCAACGCTTCGAGCTGCCGAGCAAGTGCCCGGCCTGCAACGCAGCGGTCGAGCGGCGCAAGAAGCGAGAGGGCGAGTTCTTGTGGTGCACGAAGCCCGACCAGTGCGTGTCGGCTCGGATGGGCGAGCTCCAGCACTTCGTCAAGGTCGTCGACATCCAGGGCTTTGGGCCCAAGGTCATCCAGCAGGCCGTCGACGCCGGCTTGCTCTCGAGCCCGGTCGACTTCTTCACGCTGACGGTCGAGGACCTCGAGGGCCTCGATCGGCTCGGCCGCAAGACCGCGCAGAACCTGGTCGGCCAGGTCGAGGCGCACAAGACCATCGAGCTGCCGGTGTTCTTGCAGTCGCTGGGCATCGAGCACCTCGGCAAGCAGAACGGCATCGTCCTGGCCGAGAGCTTTCGGACCTTGGCGGCCGTCCGCACGGTCAGCCGCGAGGCCCTGCTCGAGGTCCGCGGGTTCAAGGACGCGATCGCCGACGCGATCCTCGACGGGCTCGCGGCGCGCAGCGAGCTGATCGATCACTTGCTCGCCCATGTCAGCGTCGTCGATCTGTCCGAGGGCGAGGCGGCCGAGGCCGAGGCCGCGAGCAAGTCGGCCAGCGCGGGCGAGGGCAAGCTGGGCGGCAAGAGCTTCTTGTTCACCGGCGCGCTCGAGGCCTTCACCCGCAAGGACGCCGAAGACAAGGTCAGCACGCACGGGGGCGTGAACGCCTCGGGCGTGAGCAAGACGCTCGACTACCTGGTCGTCGGCGCGGGCAAGGGCGCCAAGTCGAGCAAGCAAAAGAAGGCCGAGCAGCTGCTCGCTGCCGGCGCGGCCCTGCAGATCATCGGCGAGGGTGAATTCCTGACGATGATCGGCGAGGGTTGATCGCGTGAAGGGAGTCGGTGACGACCAAGAAGAGCTCGAGGCGTTGCGCGAGGCCCTGACCCTCGAGACGCCGACCCACAAGCTGGCCTGCTGGCGCCCGCCCGTGCACGTGCCGGGCGTTGGTTGGATCGCCGAGGTCACGCTCTTTTCGACCGCGACCTATCAGGGACCTCGAGTCGACGTGATCCTCGCGCCCGCGCGGGCCAGCGTCGAGGAGGCCCGCGAGTTCGCGCTCGAAGCCGCCGCGCGGGTGGTCGAGCTCGGCTTGGACATCGCGATGGAGCTGCCCTTGGCCGAGACCCTGGGTCTGGTCGAGCTCGATCCACACGACGCCGAGACGATCGAGCGGCTGACCTGCCTCGACACGATCGCCCACCGACGCAAGGCGCTCGCCCACGCGCGCGAGCGCTTCGCCGCGGTCGAGCGGCGCTTCGCGGAGGTCTACGGGCTTCGCTTGCCTCGCTCGCTGATCGGCTGGGCGGCCTTGCTCGAGAGCGCGAGCCCGCTCGAGCGCGCTGGGCTCGAGCGGCTCGGTCGCAGCGGCGGCGGGATCATGGTCTGGTTCGAGCACGAGGGGCTTGAGCGCGCGACCCGGGAGGGGCTCGATCCGCGGCTCGAGTCGCGTTTTCGCCGCGACCCGCCCGAGCTGGTCACGATCGCCTGGGGCGACTCCGACGGGCTTCACTATGGGCTCTGGTTCGACGATCCCGCCGAGCCCGCGACCACGATCGTGGCCAACTACGCGCGCGACTCGGCCGAGACCTGGGACACCCAGCGACGCAGCATGCTCGAGCTCTTGCGCGAGCAGCTCGACGAGGCCGAGCGCGAGGACGAGGCGCCGACGCTCGGGATGGCCATGCTCGGCAGCGCGATCGAGTGGTTTCTCCGCGAGGGCGCGGACGCGGACGAGGCCGATCCGCCCTCGCGCTGGGCCGGCGTCGCGCGGCCTGACGTGGTCGGTTCGATGGGCCCGGCGCTGCGGCTCGAACATGGCCAGCCCGAGCAGACCGAACGGATCCGCTACGAGGCCTACCAGGCCCGCTCGGCGCTGGTCGACGAGTGGATCGAGCGCGCCCGCGTCGAGCTCGACCAGGGCCGGCCTGCGTTCGCGCTGGTGCTCGGGCGCGAGCTGCATTGGTTCGACGCCGACGAGTGGCGGGCGGCCGGGCTCGAGCTCTTGGTCGCGGCCTATCGCGCGCTGGGTCGCGACGCGCTGGCCGAGATCGCGTGGGTCCATCATCGGCATCGCGATCTGCAGTCGGTCGCGGTCTATTGAGGCCGCTAGCGAGCCGCCCGACTTGCGCGAGGACACGCGCGGGCGCAGGCTGGGCCGAGCAGTCCGTGGTGCAACTCGTCACGCCGCCTCGCTTGGTCCTTTCGACGAGGGCTTTGTCGCCAAACCTTGCAGTACGTCCAGTACAGTTGCGCGTTGGCTTCGCGCCCTCGCCGAAATTCCCGGCGCGATCCGACGCGACGAGTTGCACCACGGACTGCTAAACTTCGCATGACGAAGCGACAAACGACCCTCTACATCCCGCACGGTGGCGGGCCCTGCTTCTTCATGGACTGGACGATGGGTCCGGCCGACACCTGGCATTCGATGGCCGAGCACCTGCGCGTGCTCGGGCGCGAGCATGGTGATCCGCGGGCGCTGCTGGTCGTCTCGGCCCATTGGGAGCAGCCGGTCGCGACCGTGCTCGCGCAGGCCCAGCCCGAGCTGCTCTACGACTACTCCGGCTTTCCGCCGCACACCTACCAGCTCGAGTGGCCGGCCCCCGGCGCGCCCGAGCTGGCCTCGCGCGTGCGAGCGTTGCTCGACGCGGCTGGGATCGCCAACGCCGAGACGCGCGAGCGGGGCTTCGATCACGGCGTGTTCGTGCCGCTCAAGGTCGCCTATCCCGAAGCGAAGATCCCGACCACGCAGCTCTCGCTGGTCGCGGGCCTCGATCCGCGCGAGCACCTGGCGATCGGTCGCGCCTTGGCCCCGCTGCGTGACGAGGGCGTGCTGATCGTCGCCAGCGGCATGAGCTACCACGACATGCGTGGCTTCGGTCGCCCGGCCTCGCTCGGGCTCTCGCTCGAGTTCGACGCCTGGCTCGAGCAGGCCTGCCGCGATCCGATCACCCGCGAGGCCGCCCTCGCGGCCTGGGCCGAGTCGCCTGCGGGCCGCCGCTGCCACCCGCGAGCCGAGCACCTGCTGCCCTTGATGGTCGCCGCCGGTGCGGCCTCGGGCGAGCCGGGCCGACGACGCTTCTCGGACCAGGTCATGGGCGTGCAGGTGTCCGCGTTCGAGTTCGGCGACGCCTGAGCACCGAACGATCCGCCGACGACACAAGACTTTTGTCGCCGATGGCGGTGGATCGAAGGATCACGAGCGGCCCAGCCCCTTGGCTCTGCTCGCGAGTTCGGTGGTGATCCGCCGGCGCGAGCACCTTTGCGGTTGAGTGCCCGGCGACGCCTCGGGCACACTTCCCACCTCCCGCTCTCGCTCTCCCGCTCTCGCTCAGGAAAATTCATGCGCGTCGAACCCAAAGTCCTCGTCCGCCGGCTCAGCCCGGTTTGTACCGCCATGCTCGAAGGCGCGGTTGGCCGCGCGGCCTCGGGCCAGTTTTACGAGATCGTGCCCGAGCTGCTGCTGCTCAAGATCATCGAGCAAGACGACGGCGACGCCGCCCAGATCCTCCAGAACTTCGGCCAAGACCGCCAGCGCCTCGTCGGTCGGATCGAGCGGACGCTGCAAGCCATGAAGAAGGGCAACGCCGGTCGGCCGGTGTTCGCCGAGTCGCTCTTCCAGTGGATCGAAGACGCGTGGACGATCGCCTCGCTGCTCTACGGGGTCACGGCCCTGCGCAGCGGCCATCTCTTGATGCAGTTCTGCGAGCGCTCGTCTCGCTACACGGCCGAGGAATTCCCCGAGATCGAGGCGGTCGACACCGAGGTCCTGCGCCGCGACTTCGCCAGCATCTGCCGCAACTCCAACGAGCTCGACGAGGTCCCGAGCGCGGTCGGGACGGGCGGCGAGGCGAGCGGTGGCGGCGGTGGTCCGGGCGGCCCGGGTCCGAGCGCGCCCGGGGGCGACAGCGCGCTGGGTCGCTTCACGATCTCGTTCACCGCCGCGGCTCGGCGCGGCGAGATCGATCCGATCTTCGGCCGGCATCGCGAGATCCGCCAGTGCATCGACATCCTCGCCCGGCGGCGCAAGAACAACCCGATCATCGTCGGCGAGCCGGGCGTCGGCAAGACCGCGCTGGTCGAGGGCCTGGCGCTCGCGATCGTCTCGGGCGACGTCCCCGATCTGCTCAAGAACGTCGAGCTGATCAGCCTCGACATGGGCCTGCTGCAGGCCGGCGCCAGCGTCAAAGGCGAATTCGAAAAGCGGGTCAAGGCGGTCATCTCCGAGGTCAAGGCCTCGCCGACGCCGATCATCTGCTTCATCGACGAGGCCCACACGATGATCGGCGCGGGCGGGGGTGCGGGCGGCAACGATGCCTCCAACCTGCTCAAGCCGGCGCTCGCCCGCGGCGAGCTGCGGACGATCGCGGCCACGACTTGGTCCGAGTTCAAGAAGTACTTCGAAAAAGACCCCGCGCTCGAGCGCCGCTTCCAGCCGGTCAAGGTCGACGAGCCGAGCGTCGAGAACGCGATCATCATGCTTCGCGGCATCGCGCCGACCTACGAAAAGGCCCACGGCGTGACCATCCGCGACGAGGCCGTGGTCGCGGCCGCGCAGCTCTCGAGCCGCTACATCTCGGGCCGTCAGCTGCCCGACAAGGCCGTCGACCTGCTCGACACCGCGGCCGCGCGGGTGAAGATCGAGCAAGGCGCCAAGCCGCAGCAGGTCCAGGAGCTCGAGCTCGAGCTCGAGTCGCTCGATCGCCAGCGGGTCGCGCTCGAGCGCGACATCGCCGAGCACATCGACGTCGACCAGGACGACTACGCCGAGCTGCTCGGCGAGATCACGGCGGTCCGCGAGCAGGTCGGCGAGCTGACGGCCCGCTGGGTGTCCGAGCGCGACGCGGTCAAGGCATTCAACGATGCCTGCGTCGTCCTGCGTGGGGCCGAGCAAGCCGCGAACGCCAAGGCCGACGCCGAGGCGGCTGCCGCCGAAGCGGGCGCCGAGCCGGCTCCGCCGGCCTCGCTCGACGCTCCTGCGGCCGAGGCTCCGGCGCCCGAGCTGGACGTCGTCGCGCTGCGGGCCGCGGTCGAGGCCGCGACCGCTCGGATCGCCGAGGTCCGCGGTGACAACGATCCGCTGGTCCACCACGAGTGCGACGCCGACGTCGTCGCCAAGGTCGTCGCCAGCTGGACCGGCATCCCGGTCGGCAAGATGAAGTCGGACACGATCGGCGCGGTGCTCGAGCTCGAGGACGTGCTGGCCAAGCGGGTCAAGGGCCAAGAGCCGGCCAGCAAGGTCGTGGCCGAGACCGTGCGCATGGCCTACGCGGGCGTCCGCGACCCGCGAGCGCCGATCGGCGTGCTGCTCTTCGTCGGGCCCAGCGGCGTCGGCAAGACCGAGATGGCCACGACCCTCGCCGATCAGCTTTATGGTGGAGAGCGCTTCATGACGACCATCAACATGAGCGAGTTCCAAGAGAAGCACACGGTCAGCCGCTTGATCGGCTCGCCGCCCGGCTACGTCGGTTACGGCGAGGGTGGCTTGTTGACCGAGGCCGTTCGTCAGCGGCCCTACTCGGTCGTGCTGCTCGACGAGTGCGAGAAGGCCGACCTCGACGTCATGAACCTGTTCTACCAGGTCTTCGACAAGGGCATGCTCAACGACGGCGAGGGCCGGACCGTCGACTTCAAGAACACGGTGATCATCCTGACCTCGAACCTGGCCTCGGACACGATCATGCGGGCCTACGACGCCGAGGAGACCCCGAGCAAGGAGGCCGTGGTCGAGGCGATCCGCCCGGCGCTCAGCAGCCACTTCAAGCCGGCCTTGCTCGCGCGCATGACCATCGTGCCCTTCCGGCCGATCAGCGCCGAGATCATGCGGGACATCGCGCTGCTCAAGCTCGACAAGCTCGCCCGCCGCCTCCAAGACACCCACGATCTCGACGTCAGCTTCAGCACCGAGCTCATCGACGAGCTGGTCCGCCGCTGCACCGACGCCGACACCGGGGCGCGCAACGTCGACCACACCCTGCGGGCCTCGCTGATGCCCGCGCTCGCTCGGGTCCTGCTCGAGTACATGGCCGAGGGCGAGGTCCCGCCCAAGCTCGACATCGGGCTTTCGCCCGAAGGTGACTGGCGTTTCGACTTCAGCTGAGCCAAGGCTCGATTCGCCGACGCAAGCGAGCCGATGCGAATCGGCTCGCTTCGGCTCGGCTCGATCATTGCAACCTCTTGCAGACACCCGGCCAGGGTTCGGGCACTCTGTGAGCTCGGGCACGGATGTTCCAGACCCGCTCGCAGGGGCCGAGGCTCGTCGATCACGACGAGTTCGTGTCTCGCGATACTCTTCGAATGCTGATCGAATGGCCAAGCTTCTGCGCGGGCGAGGGCGCCCCGACCCTGAGGCTGATCGGCCCGGATTGTGGCGCTTTGCCGTGACCCAAACCAAGTGCATCGATCGTCGATCGTCGCTCGCGAACTCGCGAGCAAAGGTGTTACGCTGCGCGCCGAGATGGCCAAAGAAGGATCCGTCGCCCCGAAGGAACGCGTCAACATCGTCTACAAGCCGGCGGGCAACGCCACGGAGGATGTCGAGCTCCCGCTCAAGATCCTCATGCTCGGCGACTTCACCGGCAAGAAAGACGACACTCCCGTCGAGGATCGCAAGGCGATCAACGTCGACAAGGACAATTTCAACGATGTGCTGGCCGAGTACAAGGTCGGCGTCGACATCAACGTGCCAGACAAGCTGTCGGGTGAGGCTGGGGCCGAGATGCCCGTCAGCCTGAAGTTCAAGACCATGAAGGACTTCACGCCCGAGGGCGTGGTCTCGCAGGTGCCCGAGCTGCAGAAGCTGCTCGATCTCCGCAACGCCCTCAACGCGCTCAAGGGGCCGCTCGGCAACATCCCGGCCTTCCGCAAGAAGATCCAGTCGATCCTCGAAGACTCGGAAGCCCGCGACAAGCTGCTGGCCGAGCTCGGCGCCAGCGAAGGCTGAGCTCCTTCGTCGAACCGGATCACAACCCCACCCACTCGCCGCACGCACGAGAAGATTCCCGATGAGTACCGAAACTGAAAAGCAAGGCGCGGGAGCAGGCCTCGAAGAAGGCTCGCTGCTCGACTCCATCCTGTCCGAGACCAAGATGAAGCGCGGTGACGAGGCCTACGACGTCACCCGCCAGGGCGTCCAGGCTTTCATCGCCGAGATGCTCAAGGGCCGCGACGCCAAGAAGATCGACAAGGCCGCGGTCGATGCGATGATCGCCGAGCTCGACGCTCGCATCAGCTCGCAGGTCAACGAGATCCTCCACAACGCCACCTTCCAGAAGATGGAGTCGGCCTGGCGGAGCCTCAAGTACGTGGTCGACAACGTCGACTTCCGCGAGAACGTCCGAATCAACGTGCTCTCGGTCCAGAAGGACGAGCTGCTCGAGGACTTCGAAGACGCGCCCGAGATCGTCAAGTCGGGCCTCTATCGCACCGTGTACTCGGCCGAGTACGGCACCTTCGGTGGTCGGCCCTACGGTGTGATGTGCTCGCTCTACGAGTTCGGCGCGGGTCCGCAGGACATCCAGCTGCTGCAGAACTGCGCTGCGGTCGCGACCATGGCCCACGCGCCCTTCATCGGCAACGCCGGCCCGCAGATGTTCGGCGTCGAGAGCTACGAGGAGCTGCCGCGCCTCAAGGATCTCCAGAGCCTGTTCGAGGGCCCGCAGTACGCCCGCTGGCACGGCTTCCGCGAGAGCGAAGACTCGCGCTACGTCGGTCTGTGTGCCCCGCGGATCATGCTGCGCATGCCCTACGGCAAGGACACCGTCCCGGTGAAGTCCTTCGACTTCGAAGAGGACGTGATCAACAAGCACGACGCGTACCTGTGGGGCTACAGCGCGGTCGCTCTGACCACGCGAATCGCCGACAGCTTCGCCAAGTTCCGCTGGTGCCCGAACATCATCGGTCCGACCTCGGGCGGTGCGGTCGAGAGCCTGCCCTTGCATCAATACAAGGCCCAGGGCGAGATCCAGACCAAGCTTCCGGTCGAGTGTCAGCTGACCGAGCGGCGCGAGTTCGAGATGTCCGAAGAGGGCTTCATCGGCTTGACCATGCGCAAGGGCAGCGACAACGCTGCGTTCTTCTCGGCCAACTCGGTCCAGAAGCCCAAGGTGTTCCCGAACACGCCCGAGGGGAAGGCCGCCGAGACCAACTACCGGCTCGGCACCCAGCTGCCCTACATGTTCGTGATCACTCGGCTCTCGCACTACCTCAAGGTGCTGCAGCGCGAGCAGATCGGCTCGTGGAAGGAGCGCGCCGATCTCGAGCGCGAGCTCAACCAGTGGATCAGCCAGTACGTGGCCGACATGGACAACCCGGCCCCGGCCGTTCGTTCGCGTCGTCCGCTGCGGACCGCTCGCATCAACGTCGAGGACGTCGAGGGTCAGCCCGGTTGGTACCGCTGCTCGATCCTGGTCCGCCCGCACTTCAAGTACATGGGCGCCTCGTTCACGCTCTCGCTCGTCGGCAAGCTCGACAAGGAGTGAGGATCGCTCGGGCCTCGGGAGGGCGCTCGCTCTCCCGGCCCCGCTCCTTTCTCGCTCGCCTCTCGGCGGGCCACTTCGAGGCTCCCTATTCGCGTAGGGAGCCTTTCTCGTCTGCGCACGCTCTCGGACCTCGCTCATGGACCGCAAGACCCTCGAAGCCCGCGTCGCCCCTCTGCTCGCGCCGATCCCTGGCGCGAGTCCTGCCGGCGAGAACGCCAACTACGATCCGCGTCACGAAGACCTTCGCCGCGAGGTGACCAAGGTCGAGTCGCCGACGGGCGGCTTGCCCGAGTGGCCGCGGGTCGCCGAGGGCGGCGTCGAGCTGCTGAAGGGAACGACCAAGGACGTGCTGCTCGCCTGCTACGTCGCGTGGGCCTGGTACGAGGTCGAGGGCCTCGATGGGCTCGCGGCTGGGCTGCGCCTGCTCAACGGGTTGATCGAGCGCTACTGGGAGGATGGCTTCCCGCCGGTCAAGCGCCTGCGCGGACGCGCCAACGCGCTGTCGTGGTTCATCGGTCGCTTCGAAGCGGCGAGCGCTGGCATGCAGATCGGCGCCAAGGATCGGATCGCGATCGCGTTGCTCGGCGAGTACGCGCCCGAGCTGGCCAGGATCGTTCGTGATCGCTTCGGCGACGAGGCGCCGGGCATGCGCTCGTTGACCGACGGGATCAAGCGGTTCGAGATGAACTTGCCGCCCGCGTCCGCCGACGAGCAGGCCGCCCTCGCGGCGGCCCTCGGTGGCTCGGCGCCCGAGCCCGCGCCTGCGGAGCCCGAGCCCGCGCCCGCACCCGTCGTCGCCGCGGCGCCGGAGCCCGTCGTCGTCGCGGCGCCGGAGCCCGCCGTCGTCGCGGAGCCGGAGCCCGCGGTGATCGAGCCCGAGGCGCCACCGCCCGTCGCTGCACCGCCGACGCCACCCGCTGCTGCACCGCCAGCGCCCGCCGCCGCGCCACCACCCCCACCGCCAGCGCCCGCTGCCGCACCACCACCACCACCGCCACCACCACCACCACCACCGCCTGCCGCACCAGCCACGCCCGAGAGCCCCTGGACGGCGCGGGTCGCCAAGTGGCTCGAGCCGATCCCCGGCCCGAGCAAGGTCGGCGAGGACACCCGCTACGACGCCGAGCACACCGAGGCTCGCAACGAGGTCGACAAGCTGCAGTCGGTCTCGGGCGCGCAGCCGGACTGGGTCGCGGTCAAGCGGATCACCAGCAACCTGCTCGCGAGCAAGAGCAAGGACCTCGTGCTCGCGACCTACCTCGGTCGCGCGCTCTTCGAACTCGAGGGGCTCGACGGCTTGGTCACCGGCTTCGCGCTGCTCGCCGAGCTCTGCGATCGCTTCTGGGACGACCTGCATCCCAACAAGGAGCGTCGGCGATCCAACGCGATCACCTGGCTCTTCGAACCCGTCGAGCGGGTGCTCGGCAACCTGACCCCGACCGCCAAGGACAGCAAGCCGCTCGCCGATCTCGAGGAGGTCGCCAAGCACATGTTCGGGGTGTTCAACGCTCGCTTCGTCGAGTCGGGGCCGGCGACTCGAGGCCTGCGCGACGCGATCAACCGGGCCAAGATGTCGGCCCCGCAGATCGCTGCGCCAGCGCCTGCACCCGCGCCGACGCCCGCGGCCGCGCCCAAGCCTGCCGCTGCGCCCACGCCCGCGCCGACGCCCACCGCCGCGTCCACGCCTGCGCCCGCTGCCGCGTCGGCAGCCGCCGCCGAGCCGGCCAAGCCGGCCTTCGATCCGGTCGCGCTCGCCGAGGCGTGGACCAAGCCGATCTCCGACGCCAAGCCGGCTGGCGAAGACGCCAAGTACGACAGCGATCACGAGGCGGTCCGCAACGAGATCGGCAAGCTCGAGTCGATCAGCGGCGGCGAGCCCGACTGGCAGACGGTTCAGCGCGACGCGACCAAGCTGCTGCAGACGAAGAGCAAGGACCTGTTGATCGCGGCCTACTTGGCTCGCGCGCTGCACAAGCAGCGCGGCTTCGAGGGTCTGGTTCAAGGTCTGGCGATGCTCGCCGAGCTCTGCGAGCGCTTTTGGGACGACATGCAGCCGCCCAAGGACAAGGAGCGGCGGCGCTCCAACGCGCTGAGCTGGCTGCTCGATCAGCTCGAGCGCGAGATCGGCGAGTACAAGCCGAAGGCGACCGAGCGCGAGGCGATCGCGATGCTCGGGCTCGCGGCCAAGCACCTGTTCGGCGTCATCAACCAAAAGTTCGAGAGCCCGCCTGGCACCCGAGGTCTGCGCGACGCGATCAGCCGGCTCGAGATGTCGGTGCCCGAGCCGCCCAAGGCCGCGCCGCCGCCACCACCACCGCCACCGCCGACCCCCGCGGCTGCGCCGACCCCCGCGGCCGCGCCGACCCCCGCGGCCACGCCAGCAGCCGCGGCCTCGGCCGGCCCGATGCCGACGGCCCAAGCGGCGCCCAAGAGCGCCGAAGAAGCGCTGCAGTACCTGGCCAAGGTCGGCGGCGATCTGATCGGCACCGCCAACTTGTTGCGTCGCGCGAACCTGCGCGACCCCTTGGCGTATCGCTTGATGCGGCAGGGTCTCTACCTGCACATCGCCGTGCCGCCGCCGGCTCAGCCCAACGGCAACACCCAGATCCCCGCGCCGCCGCCCGACCTGCTCAAGCGGCTCGAGCTGATGAAGGCCAACGGCAAGTGGGCCGAGATCCTCGAGGAGACCGAGTCGTCGCTGCTGCGCCTGCGCTTTTGGATGGACCTGCATTGGTACAGCGCGACGGCGCTCGGCCAGCTCGGCCACGGCGACGCCCGCGACGCGGTGATCGACGGCGTGCACTCGCTGATCGGTCGGATGCCGATGCTGCTGCCGCTCAACTTCGGCAACGGCACACCGATGTGCAGTCCGGACGCCAAGGCTTGGATCGACAGCGAGGTGTTCGTCGACGCTGGAGGCTCGGGCGGCGGCGGCCCGGGTGGCTTGCCGGACGAAGTCGTGGCCGCGCTGGCCGAGGCCAAGAAGGCGGCGGGCGGGGGCAAGTTCGCCGACGCGGCCAAGCAGGTCCAAGCGCTGATCGACGCAGCCAGCAACGACCGCAACCGCCTCTTGATCCGATTGGCACTGGCCGAGATGGCTGGCGCCGGGGCTCCCCGGGTCGCGCTCGGTTTGTTTGGCAGCCTCGCTCACGAACTCGACGAGCGCGGTCTCGATCGTTGGGAGCCCGAGCTCGCGGCTCGCTGCCTCGCCGGGCTGGTCCGCGCTCGGGCCGAGGCGGAAAAGGCCAAGCCGCCGCTGACCAGCGACTCGGCGTTCGAACGCCTGTGTCGGATCGACCCCGAGGCGGCGAGCAAGCTGACCTGAGCCTGACCTGAGCCGCGCTCGGTCGCGATCGCCCACCCGGCGGTCGGGCCCGCTCGCGATAATTTGGCGCGTGATCGGGCTTGGAGGCCCGCTCGCTTTGCGGCTACGCTCGCTGCGCCGAACCAGCTGCTGGAACGATTCGCGAAGCGAGTCGACGTCGACAGCCGGGGTCGGACACACACGAGTACGAATCATGACCGACGCTGCTGCTCGCGACTCCTCTCATGTCCATTGGCTGCTGCTCGGAGCCCTGTCCGATACGCCGAGCGGCCGCCGCTTCGCGCTCGACAGCGAGGGCTTCGCGGCTGCGTTCACGGCCGCCAAGCTGAGCGCCAAGCTCGACATCGGTCCCGCGCTCGGAGCCACGGGCAAGCACGAGGTCGAGCTCGTGTTCGGCGAGCTCAAGCACTACGCGATCAAGCACGTGCTCGCGGCCCTGCCGGTGCTCGGTGAGCTGCGCAAGCTGGCCGACGAGCTCGCGGGCGCCAGCTCGCGCCGACCCTCGGCCGAGGCCGCGGTCGCGCGCGTCGTCGCGTTGATCGGCGAGGGTCCCTTGGCCAGCGAGCTGGGCAAGCTGCTGACCGAGACCGAGACCGAAGCGAGCGAGCCTGCACCCGCGGCCAAGCCCGCGCCCGCAGCCAAGCCCGACCTGGTCGACGAGCTGCTCGAGGCCGGCGTCGCGCGTAGCTCGGAGAGCAAGCGTGCGGTCGACTCCTTCATCACGGCGATCCGCGGCAGCACCAGCAAGGTCGCCGACAAGGGCACGCCGGTGCCTCGCCGCG
Source organism: Nannocystaceae bacterium (assembly GCA_035904925.1). Lineage (GTDB taxonomy): Bacteria > Myxococcota_A > Polyangia > Nannocystales > Nannocystaceae > Plesiocystis. The sequence continues at coordinate 13,378 of JAMHUH010000450.1, read as the reverse complement.
CCCGCGAGCTGATCGAGACCGCGGTGTTCGGGGCCGTCAACGCGATCCTCAACCACCCCTCGGTCACCGAGCCCGAGGCGCTCTGGCGGGGGCTCAAGCTGGTCGTCGAGCAATGCCCCAAGCGCGCGGGCATGTTGGTCGAGGTCGTCGACGTCGGCCGCGATCAGATCGAGTCGGCGATGCGAGCCTGCCTCGACGACGAAGCGATGAACCGGCCCGACGCCTTCTTCGTGTTCGATCGCTTCGAGCATCGCTCGCTCGTCGCCGAGCAGCTCCAAGCCCTGGCCTCGATCGCCGAGGACCTCCACGCGCCCGTGGTCGTCGGCATCAGCCCGGCGATCTTCGACGTCGACGACGCCGAGGACGTCAGCCAGGTCCTGCGTGATGCCAAACCAGATGCTAGTGCGGCGCTACCCGAAGGTTGGGGCGATCTGCGAGCCGACGAGGTCTCACGTTGGATGAGCGTCGTGTTCAATGATCCCGTCCTCGCGGTCGAGGGCGCCGGCGCGGCGCGGCGGGGTGTGTTCGGCAGCCCGGTGTTCGTGCTCGCGGCCATGCTCGCGGCCAGCTTTCGCCACACCGGCGGCTTCGCTCGCATCATGGGCAAGGACGGCTCGCTCAAGGCTCCCGGCCTCCACGAGGTCGCCAAGGGTCGCGAAGCCGGCTCGACCATCCCGACCGCTGGCTTCTTGTCGATCAAGGCCCAGGCCGAGCTCGCCGAGCTGGGCATCGTCGGCCTCGGCAGCGGCCGCAACACCGACATGATTGCTCTTTCGGCGGTGCCAACCTTGCGTGGATCGAAAGATGCTGTGCCGCTTCCGGCCCAAATCTTGACCGGGCGGCTGGTGCGCTTCGGCATGTGGGTCGCCGATCAGGTCCCGGTCGGAACGCCTCGCGAAGACGTCGCGAAACTGTTCACGGATGCATCCACGGTGTTTTTGTTTCCAGGACTCAGCGAGGGCGCGTCGCTCGACGCCGCCATCGTCGAGAGCTCCGATGGCCTGGCGATCCGACTGATCGCGACGGTCAGTCCGCGGCTCGCTTCGATCCCCTTCGAGGTCGGTTTCGACCTACCGCTGAGGGTGGCTCTGGGGGCTTGAAGCCCACTTCGACAGCTCCCTCTCGTCCTTGACAGCCAACACATCCGAGTCCTAACGTCTCTTCGCGTCCGAACAGAATCCGGTCCTCGCGGAGACGCGAACCACATCACCGCGAACCACGAGAATCGGTCGCTCGAGACCGAGCTGCAAACCGAGTCGGTCGACCAAGACCGCACCAACTGAGTCGGTCGCAAACGACCGAGCGAGAAAGAAACGAAGACACCATGGCCGAGACAGTACACCTCTACCTCAAGGCGAACGGCACCGACATCCAGGGTGAGAGCACCCAGACCAGCCTCGGTCGCGAGAACTCGATCGAGTGCCTCTACTTCGAGGACTCCGTTCGTACGGCCCGCGAGAAGGGCAGCGGCATGGCGACCGGTCGCCGCACCTACGAGCCGATCGTCCTGCGCAAGCGCATCGACAAGGGCTCGCCGCTGCTGGCCAAGGCGCTGTGCAACAACGAGGTCGTCGAGGGAACCTTCAAGTTCTTCCGACCCAGCCCCACCGGCGACGGCACCACCCAGCAGTTCTTCACCATCGAGTTCGCCGAGGGCCGCGTCGCCGGCATCAAGCGAGTCTCGCCCGACACGATCGACCCCGCCAGCGCGGTCGAGCCCCCGACCGAGGAAGTCAGCTTCGTGTTCCACACGATCACCTGGACCTACGAGGACGGCGGCGTCACCCACACCGACAACTGGCGCGAGCAGAACTGAGCTCGACCTGGGCTTCACGAAGCCCGACGACGAGAGGTCGCCCCCGAGGCGGCCTCTTTCATTTGGTTCGAACGAGCTCGCTCGAGCTCACTCGAGCTCGGATTCGAATGGCCAGCCGAGCGGATCGGTCACGAACAAGAGCCCAGGTTTGCGCGCGAACATCCACGCGCCATAGACCTGCCAGAGCCCGCCGAGCACGACCAAGCCACGAAAGGCCCAGCCCTTCGCGCCGCCACCGAACACGATCGCGGCCAGCAGCATCGGCAGCCAATCGAGCGCGAAGCGATAGCTGAACTGAACCTGCCCGCTGTTCTGGTAGAGCAGCGAGGGGATCGCGACCGCGAGCGCGCTGATCAAGAGGCCCCAACGCTGCGGCAGAGGATCGCGCGACCACGCCAACGCGAACAGCCAAGGCGCGCCAAGCAAGGCGCTCGAGCCATGCAGCGAGACGCGGGGCAGCCGACCCTCCCAGGGCCCGTTCTGCCAGACCGGCAGCAAGCTGAAGGCGCACTGGAGGTTGCGAGCGAGGTAGCTGGTCGAGAACATGCCGACCTCCTGCATGCGCTGCTGCCAGCGGATCTCGAGGAAGCGGTGACCGAACTCGAGCACGTCGCCGAAGCGGGCGTAGTTCATCGCCATCAAGCCCGCGCCGATCACCAGCAGCGGCGCGGCGAAGCGCAGGGCCGCGAGCGTTCGAGCCTTGGTCGACCTGTGCTCGCGCCAGCCTTCGAGCGCGAAGAAGGGCAGCGCCAGGGCCATGTGGGGTCGACACGAGACCGCCAGCGCCAGCCACAGACCCGCGAGCGCCGGCCTGCGGCACTTCCAGCTCGCGTCGAGATAAAGACAGGTGCACAGCGCCCCGAGGATCTGCGCGGTGAACCAGACGCGTCCGTGCGCGCCGAGCAACAAGGCCGGGCTCGCGAAGGTCCAGGCCGCGACCGCCCACAGATGATCGCGACTCCGACCCTCGGCCAAGCCTCGCTCGCGATCGAACAAGCGCAGCAAGACCACGGGGATCAGCGCGGCGAACAAGCAGGTGATCAACACGTCCCACGCGGCCGTGCCCCAGATCGCGACCGCGGGCAACATCACCAGCGCGGGCCCGGGCGGGAAGCTGACGTACCAGGTGTCCTTGCGCGAACGAATCTCGCCGCGTTCGAACTCGCGTAGACCCTCGCCGATCACCAGCCACGACTCGACGCCGCGTCGCCGAGCTTGCAGGCACGCCTCGGTCTTGCAGGGGTAGCCGCGCACGCTCGAGCCGTCGCGCAGCCCGAGCGTCCAGACCACCGCCCAGTCGTCGAAGTCGTGCCGCTTGCACTGCTTGGCCCGCGCGCGCTCGGGCGTGCACCACCCGGGCGGCTTGCCCTCGTGCTCGAGCCGGCCATCGAGCCAGCTGGCCGCGAGGTGGCTGTAGTGATTGTCGTGGCTCGGCTTGGTCAGCCGCTCGCGACCCGCCAGCACGCAGAGCGCGAGCAGGCTGATCAAGAACACCGCGAGGAGGCGAATCGGCTCGCGCATCGGCTGGAGTCTACGCAATCACTCGTCCGCTTCGGGCTCGAGCGCGGCCGCGATCCCGCCAGCGCCCAGCAGCGCCGCCAGACCGACGCCCAGCCCCGATTCGCTCGCAGGGGTCGCGGCGCTCGAGCACGAGCAGCCCGCGTCGCTCTCGCGCTCGGGCGCGTGGCTGGGCGAGCTCGGAGCGTCGACGAAGGGCCCCGTGATGGCCAGGGTCAGGCCCGCGCCCTGGATGTTGAGGAACATCGCCCGAGCGTCGGGCGCGAAGCAGATGCCGGTGATCTCGCTCAGCGAGGTCCGGCCGAACTCGAAGAGCTGGCCCGAAGCGTCGAGCCAGCGGATCGCGTTGGTCCCGGGGCCGTCCTCGACCAAGAAGAGCTCGCCCCAGGGCGCGACCGTGATGTTGTCGGGCATGTCGAGCTGCTCGGGATCGGCCGAGCTGACCAAGACCTCGAGCGTCGGCTTGGCGCCCTCACAGGTGTCGATCAGCCGGAAGATCTGACCTTTGCCAATCGCGCCGCCGATCGTGGCCGAGAAGAACACCTGGCCGGCGTGAAACCACATGCCCTCGCCGCGCAGGATCAGCGCCGCGCCCTTGGCCTGGGCCGCGATCCGAAGCGTGTCTTGGTCGGGGTCGGGATCATCGAGGTCGATCCACGCGACCTCGAGCAGCGCGCCGACCTCGAGCGCGCCGGTCGAGAAGCCCGGCTGATCGACGATCGCCAGCGCCTGCAGCTTGCCGACGAAGGGCTCGGCGATCGCGTCGGGCACGAAGCGATAGAGGCACGAGTCGACCCGGTCCTCGGTCAAGTAGGTGATGTTGGTGCTCGGGTCGACCGCCGCCGCCTCGTGAAAGCAGCGGCCGAAGCCAGGCTTGCGATCGGGCGGCTGGACCGAGGCGGCGTCGATCGGGCAGGCGAACACGTAGCCATGCCGGTGCTCACCGTTGATCTCGACGCTCTCCTCGCAGCTCAGCCAACCCCAAGGGCTCGGACCGCCAGCGCAGTTGTTCGAGGTGCCCATCAAGACCATGTTGCTCGAGATCCGCGTGCAGGTCGGACCCTCGAGGACCAAGCGCGACACGCCGCCCATGCCGTCGGGATCGTAGGCCTCGGGCGGCGGCGACTGGCCCTCGAGGTAGGGCCCCTGGGCTGGCACGCCCAGCGCGTTCTCGTGGTTGCGCATCAAGATCAGCGTGCCGTCTGGGCCCTCGAAGCAGGCCATGCCGTCGGGCCGCGCGGGCACGCGATAGCCGTCGCTCATCGGATCGCCCGCCCGCTCGAGGATCGTGTACGAGAAGCCCGCGGGCAGATCGAGGATCCCCGCGGGGTCGACGACCAGCGCGCCCCAGCGGCTGCTCGCCGCCGCGGATCGGCTGCGGCCGAGCGCCGCGAAGCACAGGGCCAGGCCCGCGCCGCTCAGGAGCCTTCGACGCGTCAGCATCTAGCCTTGCGGCTCCGGATCGCAGATCGAGCCGCCCTCGATCTGCGCGTTGGTGCGGAAGGTGTTGAGGGTCGCCCAGTTGGGCTGCTCGAACTGCGGGATGGTCCCGTCCTCGCGCACGTTGGTCACGTGGTAGGTGTGCTGATTCCAGATCCGGCGGGCCTGAATCCAGCGGTCCTCGACGTCGCGGATCACCTGCACGGTCGGCGAGGTCTGGTTGTTGTCGAAGCCGGCGTCGGAGACCACGACGATCTCGGCCGAGCCGTCGTTGTCGACGTCGGCGACGACCGGATACTCGGTCAAGGTTCGCGCGCTGCGGGGCACGTTGAGCAGCGGCACGCCCGAGCCGTCGAAGATGAAGAGCTGCTGCTCGTCGGCGTACATCGCCTCGGCCACGCCGTCGCCGTCGAAGTCGAACGCGGTCCCGCCCGACCAGCCGCTGCCGTCGGTGATCGCCGCGCTCCAGAGCACCGAGGGCAGCGTCTCGTAGACCGAGTAGACCGAGCTCGAGCTGACCGCATACTCGGCCTGGTTGTCGCCGTCGAAGTCGTGGATCGCCGCGGGTCGGAACGCGGGCGAGGTCCCGCCAGGGTGCGCGTTGAGGTATTTGACCGTCCCGTCGTGCTCGAGCACGGTCACGCCGCTGTCGCTGGTGACCAGGATCTCGGGCTGCGGATCGTCGTCGAGGTTGCCGATCTGCGGGAAGCCAGCCGTCACGCTGCCGTTGAAGTAGACCTGCGCGCCGGTGTGGTGATAGGCGCTCTGGCCGAGCACGACCTCGAGATCGCCGTCGCCGTCGAGGTCGGCCGCGGTCACGGCCGTGTTCTGCGGCGCGCCTTGCTGGGCCGGGGCCACGAACACCGTGTTGCCGAGGTGATCGAGCACGATCCGGTCGCCGAGGATCTCGACGTCGCCGTCGTTGTCGAGGTCGGCCAGCGCGATCGAACCACCTTGGCTGTGCGTCCAGATCTCGTTGCTCGTCCAGATGTGGGTGCCGTCGTGCTCGAACGCGGCGATCTGTCCGCCGCCGCCGAAGCCCGGCCCGATCGCCGCGACGATCTCGGGCAGCCCGTCATTGTCGATGTCGCCGATCGCCGGCGTGATCGACCACGCGACGTTCATCGGGACCATGAAGTGGAGCGCGCCGGTGGCCCCGTCGAGCACGTAGATGTGCGCGTTGTTGGGGAAGTCGGTCGCGACCACGATCACGTCGGGGATGTCGCAAAGATCGATCTCGCCGTCGTCGTTGTCGTCGGTCAGGTTCGCGACCAGCGGCGGGACCAAGGACTCGTCCTCGCCGTTGGGGCCCCACCAGTCCCACTGAATGTCGGGCTCGAAGGCGTCGGGCGGCGCGGTCTCGCGACAGTCGCCGACCGCGTTCATCTCGTCGATGACCTTGCACAGCTCGCCGGGCCCGGTGTCCGCCCCATCGGGGATCGGAGCCATGTCGAACTTGATGCCCGAGTCGCTGCTGCTGGTGTCGGTCGTGTCGTCGCTCGACGAGCTCGACGAGCTATCGCCGAGCGACTCGCTCGACTCGTCCGCGCTGGTGCTGATCTCGTCCGCGCCCGAGAGCGACTCGCCGCTGCTCGTGCCATCGCCGCGGCCGCCACCGCAGCTCGAGAGCAGCAAGAGGGCGAAGGGCACGCGCCAGGTCGTCGTTCGCATGCGTCACGCTACCACGCAGGCGAACTCGACCGCGACGGCTACGCGGGCTCGCGGACGAGCGCGCCGAGGGCCAAGGTCGCCAGCCCCGTGACCATCGCGCCGAGCCCCGAGGACTCGCCGGTGGTCGTGCAGTTGCAGCCATCGTCCGCGTCGACGATGCCCGCGTCGCCAGTTTCTTGGCCGGTCGAGTCGCTCTCGCCCGCGACTTCGTCACCCATGCCCTCGCTGCCCGATCCACCGCCCGTACTGCCCGAGTCGCTGCTGGTCGAGTCGCTGGTAGTATCGGTCGAGTCGCTGCTGTCACTGTCGCCATCGCCATCGCCCGGCATCCCCAGCTCGGGGAAGGGCCCAGTCACGACCAGCGTGAGCCCCTCGGCTTGGATGTTGACGAACATCGCCTTGCCGTCGGGCGAGAAGCAGACCCCGGTCAGCTCGCTGTCGCTCAGCGCGTTGCGAGCGAAGCTGCAGATCTGGCCTTCGGCGGTGACCCAGCGGACATAGTTGTCGCCGTCGCCGTCCTCGACCAAGAAGAGCTCGCCCCAGGGCGCGACCGTGATGTTGTCGGGCATCTCGAGCTCGTCGATGTTGGTCGACTGCACGACCAGCTCGAGCGTCGGAGTCTCGCCATCGATCAAGCGGAAGATCTGGCCTTTGCCGATCTCGCCGCCACTGGTCGAGCAGATGTAGACCTGGCCTTCGAAGAACCAGATGCCCTCGCCGCGCACGAAGATCGCCGCGCCCTTGCCCTGGGCCTCGGTCCGAAGCGTGTCGCCGTTGGGATCGGGTTGATCGATGTCGACCCACTCGATCTCGACGACCTCGCCCTCGGCCATCGTGCCGGTCTCGTACTCGTCGACGCCGACGACCTTGAGCGCCTGCAGACGGCCGACGAAGGGCTCCGCCATCGCGTCGGGTACGAACCGGTAGAGGCACGAATCGCCGCGATCCTCGGTCAAATAGGCGTGGTAGTTGCTGGGGTCGACCGCGACCGCTTCATGATTGAAGCGACCATAGCCATCGATCCGCTGCGGCGGCTGAACCGACGCCGCGTCGATCGGACAGGCGAAGGTGTAGCCGTGCCGGTAGCTGCCGTTGATCTGGATGTTCTCCTCGCAGCTCAGCCAGCCCCAGGGGCTCGGGCCGCCGGCGCAATTGCGGATCGTGCCGACCAAGACCAGGTTGCTGGAGATCCGCGCGAAGCTGGTTGCGTCGACGACCAAGCGACTCACGCCGCCGATCGCCGCGGGCTCGTAGGCCTCGGCTGCGGGCTGCTGGCCGAGCGCGTAGGGTCCGTTGGCGAGGTCACCGATGCTGACCTCGTGGTTGCGCATCAAGATCAGCGTGTCGTCGGGCCCGACGAAACAGGCCATGCCGTCAGGGTTGCCCGGTGTTCGGTAGCCGTCGTCCATCGTGTCACCGACGGTCTCCAGGATCTGGTAGCTGAAGCCCTCGGGCAGATCGAGGATCCCCGCCGGGTCGGCGATCAGCTCGCCAAACCCACGCGCCCGCGCTCGCTTCGGCCAGGCCAACGAGGCGAGCGAGAGGCCGAGGGTGGCGGCGCCACCGGTGATGATGAATTTGCGTCGTCCGAGGGGTGCCATCGCGGCGGAATCTCGCCTGCGCACGGCATCGACCCAACCAACTTCACGGTGACGATCCTGGATCGGCGCGAGCTCGAATCCGTCGATTCGAAGTTCGATGGTTGCGATGTCACCTCGCTGCGACATCGGTCATCTGGCCGTCGCCGCAGCGCTCGCTCGTCATGCCTCGTGGTCAAGACCAAGAGCACGATCGTCGAGCCGATCGTGCCGATGCCGAGCCCGCATGGAGGCCGCCGTCAGGGTGGCGAGAGAACCAAGAAAAAGACCGCCGAGGTCGGCGGTCTGAGAGAGTGAGCCCGGTAGGAATTGAACCTACAACCCGCGGATTAAGAGTCCGCTGCTCTGCCAATTGAGCTACGAGCCCGTTGGGGGAACGGGAAGGTACACGATCCTGCCGAAGTGCCAACCCCCCGAGGGGTGAGTCGACTCAAGCGGCGCGAACCACCAACTCGGCCTCGGTCGCGGCGATCACCTCGTCGACGCTCACGCCCGGCGCGACCTCGATCAGCGTGAAGCCGCCGCTGCCGAGCTTGTCGACCGCGATCACGGCCAGCTCGGTGATGACCAGGTCGACGCAGCGCAGCGCGGTCAGGGGCAGCGTGCACTCGCGCACGAGCTTGCTGCCGCCGTCACGATCTCGATGGGCGAGCAGCGCGATCACCTTTCGCGCACCCGTCGCGAGATCCATCGCCCCGCCGATCCCCGCGACCTTCTGCCCGGGGACCATCCAGTTGGCGAGATCTCCACGCGCGCTGACCTGCATCGCGCCGAGGATCGCGACGTCGACGTGGCCGCCGCGGATCATCGCGAAGCTGAGCGCCGAGTCGAAGGTGCTGCCGCCCGGCAGCACCGTCACCGTCTGCTTGCCGGCGTTGATGATCTGGGCGTCGACTTCCGCGTCGCGCGGGAAGGGGCCCATGCCGAGCAGCCCGTTCTCGGAGTGCAAGAAGATGTTGCGGCTCGGCTCGAGGTGGTTGGCGACCAGCGTCGGGATCCCGATCCCGAGGTTGACCACGCTGTTGGCCGGCAGCTCTCGCGCGGCTCGGGCGGCTATCTGATCGCGGTCCCAGGGCATGCGAGTAGATAGTCGGTCGGGGCGTGGCGGCTTGGCTAGCGATTGCCTTGCTCGAACGAGCGGACGGCGCCCTTCGAGGTGAGGATTCTCCTGAAGTGCGAGAATACCGCTCTGTGCCCTTCTCCGCCACTCCTGGTTGGTCTAAACTGGCGACATGCTCAAAGCACTCGACGCCAACCCGATCGACTTCGCCCAAGCTCACGCGCTGCTCGCCAAGGACGAGGCGCTGTCAGCCGCGCTCGCTCGGGTGGGAAGCGTCGATTTCTCGATGCTCAAGCGGAAGTTGGTCGAAGAGAAGGGCTGGACCAGCGAGTTCTGTGCGGAGGTGGAAGACCTCTATAGGAAGTTCCTCGCCCTGAACATCCGCTACGCTGGCGAGAAGATCTGCCCGACTGGCCCGGTGGACGAGTTCTGGCACGCGCACATCCTCGACACTCGTGCCTACGCCGCCGATTGCGACGCGCTCTTTGGTCAGTACCTCCACCATTTCCCCTATTTTGGGATGCGTGGGGCCGAAGACCGGGCTGCGCTCGAGGCTGCCTTCGAGCGTTCGCTCAACCTCTTTGTCATCCATTTCGGCGTCGATCCGACCGCTGGGGATACGCAAGCTCGCAGCTGCTCGCCGCAACGGTGTCCGTGACGTGGACCCGCGTGTAGCGCGGACCCACTTCTTCGCGGAGAGCGGAGAAGACGATCGGCTCGAACACCGAAACCTGCATTTTTGGCGTGCGCTCATTGGCCATGTTCGAGCGGACGGAGTCGAGAGCGCTGCGTCGATCCTCGACTACGGGAGCCATACCGGCGGTCTCTTGAGCCTTGCCGTCGAGCAATTCAAGCCCGATCGGGTGTGGGGCATGGAACCGCTCCTTCGGTCTCGTCAACAAGCAGCGCTTCGCCTTCGCGGGCACGCGGTTCAGGCACGGATGCTCTCGGCGAACGAATGGGCGGAGCTTCCCGACGGCGCGGTCGACCTGCTGCTCTCCCACGAGGTCCTCTATCTGGTCGAGGATCTCGCGCTCGTGTTCCGAGAGTTCGCGCGAGTGCTCCGCCGACAATGCGCCGCATATGTTGTTCTTGGCTGTCACACCGAGAACCCGCTGTGGCCGGCATGGAAGGCAGAATTGGTCAACATGGGCCACGAGCCCTGCGATCACTCTCCCTTCGATCTCCTCCGAGCGGGCGCCGAGGCCGGTCTCAGCCCTTCGCTGCGTCCGCTGCGGGACACAGGATGGGTTCACTATGATCCTCGGACACCGGGGTTCTCGTTCCCGACCGCGCAAACACTCCTCGACCACCAATATCGGCACAAACTGGTGTTCCGGTTCATCAAGCCGTGATGCGAGCAGAAATACGAGTCGACGAGCGCTTGGCGGCTGAAATCGCCGACACGGCTGAACGAACGCTCGAAACCCTGGAGGGACAGTCTCTCGGCTCTTCGCTGGCGATGCCCTTCGAGGGCTCGGCTGCGTGGGGGGCGTTCGTGTCCGAGATCCGCGAACTTTGGCGACGGGCGGATCACGTCGTCCTCCGCGGACTGCCGGTGTCGAACGACGGAGCGTCTTGCCTGCTGGCCGCGAGGGCGTTTGGATCGGCGTTCAAATCCTATCGAGGTGGGCAAATCGTCAAGCACTTTCGCATGTCGCCTTGGACGACCGCGCTCTCGCAGACGATCCAAGATGGCCACTTCCACACGGATCTCAACACCGCATCGACACCGCCGAAGACCACGCTCATCCAGTGCTACAAGCCTGATCCTGCTGCGCCCGACATGGGGCAGGTGCGAGTCTCCAGGCTCTCGGATTTGCTCGCTTCGCTGGAACTCGCAGGCGAGCAAAGGACGCTCGAATTCATGCGCCACCGGCAAGTCCAGATGGTCGACGAGCGCTCGGATGGGGCCTGGACGGGCACGATCGTCGATAGGGAGACCATTCGCTACCATCCCTACACGCTTCGTGCAGCGGGCGCGCGATTCGAGGCCCAGCCTGACCTCGAGGAGCACCTCGAGACGATACGTGCGCATGCATTCGAGACCTCGCAGCCGATCTCGCTCGGCATCGGCGATGCATTGGCCGTTTCGAATAGGCGGGCGCTTCACTACCGAGGGCCATGCACGGTCCGATTCCTCGAGTTTCCTCGAGTCTTCGAGGGTCGCGAGATCTTCGTCCTTCACCTCAACGACGAGCCGAGCTGATCGTCATGGCCGAGAATCGAGATGCGTTCATCACCATCGTCGGCGCGGACGCCAACAACCTACGGGACGTTGATGTTCAGTTTCCGGTCGGTTCGATCTCCATGGTCGTCGGAGTGTCGGGATCTGGAAAGAGCTCGCTGCTCGAGGATACGCTCGCCCGAGAGGGAGCCGAGCGGCTGAAATCATTTTTGGGTGTTTCGCAGCGCTCCGGTGAAGTCGAAGGCCACGCGTTCATCGGTCGACTCCCTGCCACGATTCACGTGGGGCAGCGGGCATTTCGAGCCTCGTCCCGAACTACGGTCGGGACCGCGAGCGGGTTGCTCTCGTTGCTTCGTCGCATGTTCGTGCGATGGTCTCAACCCGAGTCAGGGCTGACGAAAAAAGCCGTGGCCCGGCCGACGGCGTCCTCTTATGAAGCGTGGGTCCGGGGGCACCATGTCGGCAAAGTCAAGGTTTGGGCGATCCCGGTCTCGATGCAGGCGACCGACGGGGTGCGGATGGCTGACAAGCTGCGCAGCCTCGGCGTCACCGAGGTCGTGGTGCGCAGTGAGACGGACGGCCCAGAGCAGTGGCAACGAGGCCGTCGAGTTGCGCTCGCGAAATTCAAGCCGCTCAATGGTTCGGTTCGACACCTCATCGAAGCCGAGATTGGCGAGGTCCCGGGCATGAACGCACCTCGGCTCGCCGCGATCGTGCAGACGGCGTTCGAGGCCGGCGAGGGGCGAGTGTTCATCGAACTGCCCGGCAACGAGAACCCGCGATTGGCCGGGCCCGATGGCCCTGGACTCGATTCTCGCCGCCACTGGGTCGATCCAGACGATCCTGCCATCTACGCCGCCCCCGACGACCATCTGCTGTCGTTCAACGCGCCCGAGCATCGAGAGAGCGGTGCGTGCGAGGTCTGTCGAGGACTCGGCCGGGTCACTTCGCTCGACACATCGGCGTTGGTCATCGCCCCCGAGCGTTCGATGCACGAGGGCGCGTTCGCCCTGTGGACGAAGAAAAACTACAAACACGTCAATATTCAGCATGAGACGATCGAAGGCCTGCGGGGTGTTCAGGGCTTCGACCCCGACATCCCATGGATGAAGCTCTCGCCCGAGGCCAAGCAGGTCGTCATCGAGGGAAGCGGAGCCGAGAAGGTCGTTGACCGCGAAGTGGGCACCGGGCGGAAGATGAGCAGCCCGAGGCACTTCGAGGGGTTTCGAAGCGCCGTCCTTCGTCGAGTCGAGCGAAGCCCGAAGACCGCCGTGCAACTGGCGTTTTTGATCGGCGAGGGGCCCTGCGCTGCCTGTGGAGGAAGTCGCTGGAGCGCCGCCGCGCGAGCGCTCAAATTGGGTGGACGAGCGATCGACGAGCTCCTGCGGCTCGACTTCGTGGAGCTCGAGAGCGAAGTGGCAGTTGGCTCGCCCCTCCGCCGAGCCCTCCCCTCGCAGGCGACGCCTTTCTTCGACCAAGTTCATCGACTGGCGAGCAGCTTCGTTGGCGCTGGCCTCGGTCACTTGAGCGCCGAGCGAGGCCTGCTCGAGGTCAGCGAAGGTGAGTCACGCAGGTTGCGGCTCGCGGCGGTCTTCGATGGACGTCATCATGGTTTGTGCCTGCTCTTGGACGAGCCGGCCCGGGGTCTTCACGACCAGGACGTCGAGCGGCTGGCTGCGACCCTGGGTTCGTTGCGAGGGACCCACACGCTGGTGCTCAACGAGCACCGACGGCGACTCGCTGCCGCTGCGGACCAACTCGTCGAGCTTGGGCCGGGCCCAGGAACGCATGGGGGCCGAGTGACCTACGCGGGACCGGTACCGAAGAGTTGGTGGAAGACGGACACGGGGGGCATCGGCCGTGAGCTCCTGGCCGTCGACGACAAGCGCAAACCTTTGCGGATCGAAGGTGTGCGCGTCAACAACGTCCATGGCGTCGATGTCGAGGTCCCACTCGGCCGCCTGGTCTGTATCACCGGAGTCTCGGGTTCGGGGAAATCCAGCTTCGTTCGAGGCGCGCTCGTTCCAGCGGTGCTGGCCACGCTCGACATCACCTCGGGTGAATTCGAGCTTCGTCGAGGGCAATGG
>JAMHUH010000449.1:0-5213 GCA_035904925.1 Nannocystaceae bacterium | reverse complement strand
CGCCATCATTGGCCACATCAGCGGCAACAAGATGCCCGTGAAGTCCTCGCCATGGATCAGCTCGGTGCCCTCGCTGACCGCCCGCAATTCGAAGTAGTGACGGCCACGAAAAAATCCTGGCGGTCCGCCGACCCAGCTCAGCCGCTGACCGTCGGCGGACTCGATCACCACGGGCACTCGCAGCGGCAAGCGATGCAGGGTCAAGCTCAGCCACGCGCGCTGGCCCTCCCGCAGCGCGCCATCGCCCCAAGGGCGCAAGCGTAGCGCCGGGTTCCAGCGCGAATAGCCCGCGAAATCTCGCAGTGCTGCCCAGACCTCGGATGGGGGCGCGGCGATGATGATGCGCGTCCGGGTGTGCTTGGTCGGCATGGCGGGCATGGTCGGCATGGTGGTGAGGCTCAGGGGATCACGGCCAGGGTCTCGAGGTCCTGCATGGCATGGACCATCTTGTCGATGTTGGCGCGGGTGATCGCGACGCCATAATTCTGTGGCGGTGTGATCAGCCAGCCGATCACCAAGCCCCAGATCATGCCTTGGCGATAGCGCAGCCAGGCGTGCTCGCGGCTCGGCGGCGCCGCGACTCCGTGCTCGGCGAGGCGATCGAGATACTCCGCCAGCAAGTCGCGTTCATGCTGGCGGCGATCGGCGATCGACAGGCTGGTCGCCAGCGCGTAGCTCAAATCGTGGGCCCAGCAGCCGCGGACCATCAGCTGCCAGTCGAGCAGCCCGGCGCGATCACCCAGCAGGTAGGTGTTGCCGACGTGCGCGTCGCCATGACACAAGCTCGCGGGCTCGCGCTCGAAGTCGGTTTGGACCCGCCACATGTCCCGCCACAGATCGGGCAGCGAGCGACCGAGCGGTGCGATCAGCTCGCGCTTGTCGGGGCTGCGCCGGACCTGATCGCGGATCAGGTCGAGGCCGATCGCGTCGAACACCGGTAACATGCCGCCGCGCTGGGTCCCGGGCACCCAGGCGAGCTCGTCGGCGAAGCGCGGGCTGGCCCAATGGCGGGCGTGGAGCCGGGCGAGGTTGTCGATCAGCGAGCGCACCTGGACCCGCGAGAACGACTCGGTCGCGTTGGGGAAGTGGGCCTGGCGATCGCGCAGGTCCTCCATCACGATCTGGAAGCTGCCGTTGCGTTCGTCGAAGGCGGTCGCGTAGACGCGCGGAGCCTCGATCTCGAGGGTCGGTCGAATGCTGGCGTAGAAGCGGACCTCGTTGGCGTACATGGCCGCGGGCGCGTGGGGGAAGAGCCGCTGGTAGCCGCCGATCAGCGCGAAGGTCAGCGGGCTCGCCAGCTTGCCCAGCAGCGGCATGCGCCCGAGCGCACCGGTGACCCGCGCGGTCGCGAGGATCACCGGCATGCCGAAGCGCAAGGCCGGGTGCAGCAAGATGGTCTTGACCACCACGTGCTCGGGCAGACCGCCGTCGCCTCCAAGCTCGGTGTCGCCACCAAGCTCGAGGCGCAGGGCGATGCGGTCGGCCGTCGAGGCGAGGCCGTCGCCGCAGCGGGCTCGCTCGACGATCTCGATCTCGCGGATCTCGAGCCCCGGTCGGGCTGCGCAGAGGCGCTGGCGCAGGAGCTCGAGATCGAGGTCGGGCATCGACGCAGGGCTTGTACGCAGCGCGCTCGCCCAGCGTCAAGTGAACGCGGACCTCGGATCAGGTGCGCGGCGTCGGGATCCAGAGCGCCGGGACCAGGATGCCACCCCACAGCGCGGTGATGTAGACACCCTTGCCACGGTTCATGGCGCCGATCACCACCGAGTGAAGCGCGAAGATCGCCGCGACGACGCCGACCGCGATGTTGACCCCGGGAATCGCACTGCAGGCGGCCGCGATTGCACCGACGACGGCCGCCGCACCACCGGACCCGCTCGAGAGATCCTTCGCCGCTTGGTCCGACAAGACGAAGACGAGGCCCCACCACCGGGCGACCACCTCGACGTATTTCTCGTCGGCGGCAAAGAGCCCGGGAAGGGCCTGTTCGAATTCCCCTTGGTGCGCGAGCAGCCGCGGGAGCTCCTTCTCGACCTCCTTTCGTTCTTCGGGCGACAGGTGGGAGAGGCTGATTGCGGTATTGAGCGTTGCCATGACCCAGGGATAGATCATGGGACCATTTCACGCACTATCACGCGATTTCGAGCGATTTCGAGCGGTTGGCGGTGAAACTCGCTGAAATCGAGTGCAACTCGCTGAAATCGAGTGCAACTCGTTGAAATCGAGTGCAACTCGTTGAAATTGCCTGCTCGATCCGCATTGCGCATGGTGTGGCGGTGAGCGACGCAAAGCGAGTCCTGGTCACCGGTGCGAGTGGGTTCATTGGCGGGCATGTCTGCGAGGCCTTGGCGGGGCTCGGCATGCGCGTGCGGGCGATGGTCCGGGCGACGAGCGAGGTCGCCCACCTCGAGCAGCTCGGCGTCGAGATCTGTCACGCCGACCTCTCCGACATTCCTGGTATGCAGCGGGCCTGCGCAGGGGTCGACCTGGTCGTCCATTGCGCGGCGGCGGTCGGCAGCTTCGGCGAATGGGACCATTTTCACGAGGTCGGCGTGCTCGGGACCGGAAGGCTGATCGACGCGGCCGAGCAAGCGGGCGTGCGTCGCTTGGTCCACGTCAGCTCGATCGCGGTCTACGGGCTGCGCGAGCACGCGGGGGCGCTCGACGAGGACACGGCCTTCGATGCGCGTCCGCAGGCTTGGAACCATTATGTGCGCGAGAAGGTGATGTCCGAGCAGCGGGTCTGGCAGGCCCACGAGGCCAAGCGGATCGCGGTGACCTGCATCCGGCCCTCGGTGGTGATCGGGGCCCGCGATCGCAACGCGGTCCCGCGCTTGGCCGATCTGCTGCGCCTGCCGATCGTCGCGCTGCCGGGTGGCCCCGATCTCCACTTTCCGGTCGTCACGATCGACGATTGCGTCGATCTGATCGTCCGGGCCGTTCAGAGCGATCGCGCGATTGGGCGGGCCTACAATGTGTCGGGCGAGCAGCGGATTCGCGTCGCCGACGTGTTCGGGTTCGTGGCCAAGCACGCCAAGCTCGCGCCGCCGCGCCTCTATCTGCCGACCGCCCTGCTCTTGCCGATGGTCGGCGCGCTGGAGGCGATCTGGAAGCTGCTGCGCCGGCCGGGCGAGCCGGTCGCCACGCGAATCGCGATCGTCGTGTCCGGCTACGACTACGCGATCGACTGCACGCGAGCGCAGCGCGAGCTGGGCTGGCGGGCCCAGGGCGACTACGAGGCCGCGATCGCGGACGCCCTGGCCGAGCCGAGCACCGTCGCTCTGCGCGTGGTCAAGCCGGCGGCTTAGCAGCGACCCCAGATTCAACCGACCAATCATTCAATCACTCAACCAATCGCTTTCGCAGCACAGGAGACATCATCATGAACGTGACCATCGCTGGAGTTGGGGGCCATGTGCCCGATCGAATCGTGGACAATGCTCGGCTCGTCGAGGCCATCCCGGGCTGGACGGCCGAGCGCATCGTCGAGAAGACGGGGATCCTCGCCCGCCGCTACCTGTGGGACTTCGACGAGCGGACCGGCCGGACGATCGCGCCGGACGACATCCAAGATCCCGGACCGACCGTGCAGGTGTCGGAGCCCGCCTTGCTCGAGGCGCTGGCGAGCGCGGGCATGCAGGCCCACGAGCTCGATGGCTTGATCCTGACCACCTGCACGCCCGATCAAACCAACTTCAGCCACGACGCGATGGTCCTGCACGAGCGTCTGGGCATGCGGCCCGACGCGTTCGCGCTGGTGCATGACGACGGCTGCGGCGGCGCGCTCTTCCACCTCGCCATGGCCCACGAGCTGCTCTGCGCTGGACAGCGCAAGACGATCGCGATCGTCGGCGTCAACGTGATCTCGCCCTTGCTCGACCGCGAGGTCTATTCGCGCAAGCTCGCCCACGCGGGCAAGGAGCTGGGCGCCTTCCTGACCTTCTATCTGTTTGGCGATGGTGCTGGCGCGATCATCTTGCGGGCCGAGCCGAGCCAGCGCTCGGGCATCCGCGGCTCGTTCGCGGCCAACGAGCACGCCGATCTGGTCGTCCGGCGAGCCGGCGGCAACATGTGGCCCACCCATCCCGGCCGGGGGCAGTACGCCGATCCGGCGTTCTACGTCGACGGCCAGCTGGTCGCCCGCAGCTTCGAGCCGCTGCTCCAGCGCGCGATCGATGGCGCGCTCGCTCGCGCGGAGGTCGGCCTCGCCGACATCGAGCGCTTCTATCTGCATCAGGCCAACAAGCGGGTCCTCGAGGCCTACCTCGACCGGACTGGGATCCCGCGCGATCGAGTCGCCATGCACATGGAGCGCTACGGCAACATCACGAGCGCGGGGACCTTGGTCCTGCTCGCCGAGGATCTGCGCGAGGGCAAGGTCGCGCTCGGGAGCGGCACGCTGGTGTTGATGGCGGCGATCGGCGCGGGGGCCCAGTGCGCGGCCCATGTGATTCGGCTCTGATCGTGGCTCTGATCGTGACGAGGAGCGAGCGAATGGACTTCGAACCCGACCTTCATGCCGACACCGCACGCGCGCGAGCACGCGAGCTGGGCTCGCGCTTCGCACAGAGCGCGATCGAGCGCGACCGTGAGGGCCGCTGGACCCTCGAGCCCTTCCTCGCGCTGGGCAGCGCTGGGCTGCTCGCGGGCGGTTCGGCGAGCGGGCTGCTCGAGCGAAGCGAGGTCGCGAGTCCGCTCGTGCTGAGCGAGGCGCTGATCGGGTTTGGCGAGGGCAGTGGGGACGCCGGTCTCGCCCACGCCTGGGTCGCGCACACGATCGGCTGCCTGCTCCCGATCGCCGAGTTCGGCCCGGCCTCGCTGCGCGAGCGGTGGTTGCCCGGGCTGATCTGCGGCGAGTCGATCGGTGCGATCGCCGACGCAGCGCGCGAGGGCGTGCAGGCTCACCGAAGCCCGAAGGGGTGGCGGCTCGAGGGCGTGCAGCCGGCTGTGGTCAACGCCCCGATCGCGGACCTCTTCGTGGTCCGGGCTGGCGCCTCGACCTTCGTGGTCGAGCGCGGTGCACCCGGTCTGGAGATCGGTCCGCGGATCGCGAGCGCGGGCCTGCGCAGCGCGACGATCGCCGAGCTGCGCTTTGCGGGCTGCGAGCTGCCGGCCGAGCATCGACTCGGCCTGCTAGCAGCCCGTGGCGCAACCCAGCGCGGCTCCTCGCGCCGGGATTTTCGGCGGGGGCGCGAAGCCGAAGCGCCGCTGTA
>JAMHUH010000448.1:0-15968 GCA_035904925.1 Nannocystaceae bacterium | reverse complement strand
GGCCGCCGCTCGGGGGAAGTTACCGACGCATCGATCCCGCAGCCCGCGCCGACTCGTCGCGCGAGTCGAGCGAGTCCGCGCATGCGTTGCCGCGGGTCGGCTTCGCCTGCGTGGTAGACCTCGAACATGCGAAGTGCACCGACCACTCGTCGCAGCTTGGCGCTTTGCAGCTTGTTGTTCTTGTCTGGTTGTCCCAATCGTGGAAGCGCCGACGGGGACTCCGACTCGACCGACTCCGACTCGACCGGCTCCGACTCGACCGACTCGGGCCAGAGCTCCTGCGAGCTGGCCACCGCCGCCCTGGCTCCGAAGGTGACCCGCGAGGTCGGCGGCTGCGACATCGTGGTCCGCTTCGACTATCAGACGCTCGCACCGCTCGGCTACAGCTCGCGCTGCGGCGAATATGACCCCGCGTTCGTCAACGAAGACGTGGCCCGGATGCTGACCGACTGTTGCAGCGAAGGGATCCGACTGAGCCCGGCGGACGACGACGGCTTCTATCTCTTCTACGCCTCGCCCGGCGACTTCGGCGGGGTCGCGGCGATCAGCAACCACCTGATCACGCGAGTGTTCGAAGCCACGATCATCTGGGCAGGCAAGGGCGAGATCGTCGATCCTGGCGCCTGGTCGAGCGCGACCGAGCTCGGCAGCGGCTGTCAGGGCGGCGCCACGCCCGAGCCGCAGAGCTACGACCTGGTCAACCAACCCAGCCAAGCGATCCCCGCGGCCGAGCTCGACGCTCTGATGGCGGCGCTGGCCGACACCGCGATGATCCCCGCGATCGAGTCGGGCACCAACACGATCCAGCGCATGGTCGTGCTGGCCTACCCGCGCACCGTCGGCGACGTCGATCCGAGCGTGGCCGAGTACATCGTGATCCTCGAAGCCGGCGCCTGAAGCCACGCCAAGGGGCTTGCGAGGCGCGTGCACTTGCGCGCACGATCACCGCATGCGACCGACGCTGACCCTCGGCTTGTGCGCGACGCTGCTCGGCTGCGGCGGGCGAGCCCCGAACTCGACCGGGGATGGCGTGGTCACGATCGCCGACGAAGCCGACGATGGCCCGACCACGCAGGGCGACTCGGCCGGCGAGAGCGAGACGATCGGGACCAAGCTCGACCAGGGCGGCAACGACGAGAACCCGACCACGGGCGACACCGAGGGCGAGTGCGGCACGATCACCGCGACCATCCGCGACATGCCGCTGGCCCACCCCGACTTCCAGACCTTCAGCAACGACGTCGCCACGCCGGGCCTGGTCCAGAACACGCTCGGGCCCGACGACAAGCCGGTGTTCTCGGGCAACATCGGCGACCCGCAGCAGATGACCACCGCCGACAATTTCGCGCAGTGGTACAACGACGTGCCGGAGGTCAACATGCCCTTCACGATCGAGCTGCCGCTGACAGCCGACGGCATGGGCACGCTGGTCTTCGACGATCAGACCTTCTTCCCGATCGACGGCATGGGCTGGGGCGACGAGGGCCTGGTCGACGGCCAAGGCGTGCCGCACAACTTCTTGTTCACGACCGAGATCCACACGGTCTTCGAGTACCAGCCGGGTCAGACCTTCACCTTCATCGGCGACGACGACCTGTGGATGTTCGTCAACGGCCAATTGGTCATCGATCTCGGCGGGCTGCACCCTGCGCAGTCCGGCTCGGCCAACCTCGACGCGCTCGGGCTCACCCCAGGCCAGAGCTACCCGATGGACATCTTCCACGCCGAGCGGCGCTCGACCGACTCGACCTTTCGGATCGAGACCACCATCCCCTGCTTCGATCCGATCGGCTGAGCCTGATATCCTCGGGCCCATGCGCTCGAAGATCGTCCTGCTCAGCGCGAGCTTGTTGGCCTGCAACGACAACGGCGCCGAGGGTGGCGACGAGCTCTTCACCAGCTTCGGCGACAGCAGCGAGGGCGAGGTCCCGACCACCGGCTTCCAGATGGACACCGGCACGGACTCGGGCTCGACCAGCTCGAGCGACACCACGTCGGACTCGAGCGACACCAGCACCGACACGACCGACACGACCACCGGTGACGGAGACGGCGACCCGCTCGGCCCGCGCCCCGTCATCTACCAGCTGGTCGTTCGCCACTTCGGCAACACCAACCAGACCCGAGCGACCAACGCCTCGCTCGCCCAGAACGGCGTCGGCAAGTTCGCCGACATCGACGAGGTCGCGATCGCCCAGCTGGCCGAGTTCGGCGTCACCCATGTCTGGCTGACCGGCGTGCTGCGCCAGGCCACGCTGACCAATTACAACGGCTACGGCATGCCGGCCGACGACCCCGACACCGTCAAGGGTCGCGCCGGCTCCTTTTATGCCATTCGCGATTACTACGACGTCAGCCCCGACTACGCGATGGATCCGACCCTGCGGCTCGAGGAATTCGACGCCTTGGTCGCCCGCCTCCACGCCGTCGACCTGCGCGTGATGATCGACCTGGTCCCCAACCATGTCGCGCGCGGCTATGGCTCGATCGTGAAGCCCGAGACCGACTTCGGCGCGAACGACAACCAGGGCGTGTTCTTCTCGCCCGACAACAACTTCTTCTATCTCGCCGGCGGCCCCCTGGTCCTGACCCGACCGGGCTACTACAACCCGCCCGGCTTCACCTTCGACGGCGCCTTCGCGCCCGAGAATGGCACGCCGGGCAAGCTGGCCAAGGTCACCGGCAACAACCAGACCTCGCTCTCGCCGGCCACCACCGACTGGTACGAGACCGTCAAGCTCAATTGGGGCCTCGACTTTCAAAACAACGTCAGCGACTACGACCCGATCCCCGACACCTGGCTGAAGGTCGACGCGATCTTGGCCTATTGGCAAGATCGCGGCGTCGACGGGTTCCGCTGCGACTTCGCCCATTTCGTGCCCAATCAAGCCTGGACCTGGCTGATCGCCCAGGCCCGCATGCGCGACCCCAACGTCTACTTCATGGCCGAGGCCTACGAGGACCTCGACGGCCTGCTCGCGGCCGATTTCGACGCCGTCTACTTCGACGCTGGCTACGACGCGCTCAAGCAGATCTATCAGGGCGCCCTGAGCCAGGCCCAATACTCGACCGTCATGAACCAGCTCGGCGACCCCGAGCGGCCCAAGTACCTGCAATACCTCGAGAACCACGACGAGCGCCGAATCGCCTCGCCCGTGGCCGGCGGCAGCCCCGACGACTCCGGCTTCGGGGGCAAGAACGCTGGTTACCAGCTCGCGCCCCTCGCCTATTTGTATGGTGCGGGTCCGGTGCTGGTCTACAACGGCCAAGAGGTCGGCGAGCCGGGCGCTGGCGTCGAGGGTTTTGGCCAAGAGGACGGCCGGACCTCGATCTTCGACTATTGGTCGCTGCCCGAATTGTCGAAGTGGGTCAACGGCGGCGCCTTCGACGGTGGCCTGCTCGCGGCCGACCAGGTCGCTCTGCGCGATTTTTATGCCGACTTGCTGGCGCTGAGCCAGGATCCCTCGGCGATGGGCGCGGGCTATTGGGGATTGGAGTATCACAACAACCCCGGCAATTTCGCCGATTGCCCCGATGGCTTCTATTCCTTCGCACGCTTCGAGCCGGGCTCCGGCCGGGTCATGGTCGTCGTCGCCAATTTCACGCCCAGCCAGAGCGCGAGCGGCAAGCTTCGGCTGCCGCAGGACCTCGTCGACGCGGTCGGTTTGGGCGCGAGCGCGAGCGTCCGCAAGGTCTTGGACGAGAGCGGCGCCGTCGATCAATTGGTCGGCATGGTCACCAGCGCCGAGCTGGTCAGCGCCGGGTTCATGGTCGATCTGCCCGACCAGCGCGCGCACGTGTTCGTGATCGAGTGAGCCGCTCGAGGCCGAGCATGAGCGCCGACAAGCTGCCCGATCTGCTCGCCCCCGACCTGCTCGTGGTCTTTGTCGGCACCGCGGCGAGCCATCGCTCGGCGGCCGAGCGGGCCTATTATGCGCATCCCGGCAATCGCTTTTGGCGGACGATCCATGCCGTCGGTATCACGCCGCGGCTCTTCGCACCGCACGAGTTTCGCGAGCTCGCGCAGCTCGGCATTGGCTTCACCGACATGTCGAAGCGCGGCTCGGGCATGGATCATGACGTCGCCGCGCACGAGTTCGACGTGGCTCGATTCGAAGCCGCCATGCGGACGCATCGGCCTCGGATCGTCGCGTTCACGTCCAAGAAGGCCGCGAGCGTGTGGTTGGGCGTGGCGACGGGTGAGATCGAGCTGGGCTTGCAGCCGGGCGGCGGACTCGGCTTTCCGAAGGTGTTCGTGCTGCCCTCGCCGTCGGGCGCTGCGACGCGGTATTGGGATGTCGCGCCCTGGCGCGCGCTGGCGGATGCGATCGCAGCCGAGCGGCCATGACTCCCAGACAAGCTCGCGGCTGTCGATCCCGCGTGATTCGAACGTGCGCCCTGACTCTCTCGGGCGCGTCTGTGGTAGGAGACGGGTCGTGCAACGTCGTGCTCTCCTGCGTCTTTTCGCCCTCGGGCCCTTGTTCGCGCTCGCCTGCGCCGACGATGCGGACGCTGGCGTCACGCCGCTATCCGGCCCGACTCGTCGGGTTGTCATCGTCGGTGCCGGGATCGCCGGGCTGGTGCTTGCCGGCGTGCTTCAGCGGGCCGGAATCGAGGTAGTCGTGCTCGAGGCTCGCGACCGGATCGGCGGGCGAATCCACACGATCGAGCTCGCCGACGCGACCATCGACGCAGGCGCGGCATGGATCCATGGGCGAAACGGCAACCCGCTCGCCCAGCTGGTCGACGATCTGGGCCTGCCGACGCGCGAGCACGCCTACGAGCCATTGTGGACCTGGGATGCGGTCGCGCAGCGGCGCCTCGACGCGGCCGAGCAGGTCGCGGCGCTCGCCCGCGAAGATGGCTTCTACGAGGCGCTCGAGTCGTTGCAAGATCAACTCGGCGCCCAAGCCAGCATGCAAGCCGCGATCGATGCCCATCTCGCCGCGCTCGATCTCGACACCGACGCCGAGCGCCACGCCCGACTCGTGCTCGAGCAATACCTGCTGGAGATCGACTACGGCGGCCCCACCGATCAGACCTCGCTCGCGATCTTCGACGAGGACGAGTTCTTTGGCTACGACGATCATCTGGTCGCAGGCGGCTTCGTCGCTTTGATCGATCGGCTGGCGGCGGGCCTCGACATTCGAACCAGCACGAGGATCGACACGGTCGGCCACGACGCGACGAAGGCCTGGGTGGTGACCGAGCAAGGCGAACGACACGAGGCCGATCGCGTGGTCGTGACCGTGCCGCTCGGCGTGCTGCAAGCGGCGACGATCCGCTTCGAGCCAGAGTTGCCCGCCGCCAAGCAGAGCGCGCTCGCCCGCATGCAGATGAGCAACCTCGAGAAGGTCATCCTTCGCTTCGAGCAGGTGTTTTGGCCGGACTCGAGCGACGCCGCGTGGCTGCACATCGGCAACGAGCGGGGTGAATTCCCGCTCATCGTCGACTTCACGACCGACGCCGGAGCCCCGACCCTCGTGCTCATGCACGGTGGCGCGCGCGTCCGCGAGCACCTCGATGAGGTCGACGACGCGAGCCTCGTCGCCGAGGCGCTCACCCTGCTCGCAGCCCTCTTCGACGTGGCCGTGCCGACGCCGCTCGCTAGCTACGTCACCCGCTGGCGCAATGACCCCCACGCACGTGGTTCCTACTCCTTCCCGGCGCTCGGCCAGTCGCTCGACGATTTCGACACGCTCGCCGAACCGGTCGGCGAGCGCGTGCTCTTTGCTGGCGAGGCGACCTCGCGCGCCTACTTCGGCACACTCCACGGCGCGGTCCACAGCGCCCAGCGAGAGGCGGCTCGCATGCGCGTGTCGTAGCAGCCCGGGCTGCTAGACTCGCGCGCGTTCCGAGCGTCCAGCCCATCATGCTCCCCGCCGCCCACGACGTCCTCCTTCATTCCCGCGTCTACGGCGAGCTCGCACCCGCGGTCGCGCGTCGGCTCGCGGAGATCTGCCGCGTGCTCGCGGTGCCCAAAGCCAAGCTCTTGTTTCGCCAGGGTGAAGTCTGCCCAGGCGTCTTCGTCGTCCACGCCGGGCTGATCACGCTGAGCCAGGGCTCGCCGACTGGCAAGTCCCACGTGCTTCGCTTCGTCGAGCCCCGGCAGAGCTTCGCCGAGGCGGCGGTGTTGGGCCCCTTCAATTGTCCAGTGCAGGCCGAGGCGGGCGAGGATTCGGTGGTCCTGATGATCCCCGCACCGGCGCTGCTCCAGCGGCTCGAAGCCGATCATGCGTTGTGCTTGGCGATGCTGCGGGGCATCGCGCTGAACAACCAAAGCGTGGTCCGACATACCCATGACATCACGCTGCGCGACGCGCTGGGCCGACTCGCCAGCTACCTGTGCGAACAGCTCGACGCGATGGGGATCCGCGGGCTCGACCCCAACCAGTCGTTCCAGCTGGCCGTGCAAAAGCAGGACCTCGCGCGCCACTTGAACCTGACCGCCGAGACCTTGTCCCGCGTGCTGCGTCGCTTGCTGGACGAGGGAATCCTCGAGCAGACCCAGGCCGACGAGCTGCGCGTGATCAATGGCCCGGCGCTCGCGGCCCTGGCCTCGGGCCGGGTTCAACGGGCCAGTCGCACATAGACTTGGGCGAGCGCGCGCGCCAGGAGGTCTGGGCTCCCCAGCGCCTCGAAGCGCCCACTGCCAAACATGCGAGCGTGCGCGGGCGTGGGCTGGGTTGCGATCGTGATCGCAAATGGATGCACGCCCTCCTGCTCGGCCTCCTCGAACGCCTTGCGAACGTCCTCGATCCCATGCCGCCCCTCGTATTGGTCATAGTCGCTGGGTCGACCGTCGGTGACCAAGAGCAGCAATCGCCGCCGGGCCGGGTGCGTGACGAGGGTCTGCACGCCATGGCGCAGCGCCGGGCCAATGCGAGTATAGCCGGTCGGTTTGACGCCGAGCAGGCGTGGAAGCGACTCGGACCAATTCATGTCGAAGGGCTTGAGCGCCAGCCACCGACAATCGCGGCGGGTGTGGCTGAAGAAGCCCGCAACCGCGAATTGATCCTGAGCCTGATCGAGCACTTCACCGAGCACGATCAACGCGTCCTGGGCGACGTCGAGGATCCGCCGATCTTCGACGAAGGAGTCGCTCGACAAGCTCAGGTCGAGGACGATCAAGGTCGCGACATCGCGCTCGTGCCTGCGGCGGATCGCATGGATCCGCTCGTCACCCGCGTAGCCGGCCGCGACGGCGCTCTGTCGCACGACCAACGCGTCGAGGTCGAACTCGGGCCCGTCGAGCTGACGGGTCCGCCAGCGTCGCTCGAGCTCGAGGGCCTCGAGCGCCGCTTTCAGCTCGCGCAGCTGCCTGGCATGGACGCTCTGGACTCGGCGCATACGGGTCGCCACACGAGCCGAGTCGGCTGCGGCGGGCGGGCGCTCGAGGTAGAGGGTGCACCAGTCGGGTCGATAGCACTGCTTGCGGCTGTCCCACTCGTCGTAGCAGCGATGCGGACGAGCGTCGTCGGAGTGCTCGTCCTCGCGCAGCTCCCCTGCCCCCGCTTCGAAGAGCCCCTCTGCCCGATAGACCGAGTTCGAGGTCTCGCGCGTGCGGATCGTTCGGCGTAGATCGAGCTCCTCAAGCGCGTCGAGCTGGTCGTCGAGCTGATCGTCGCCATCCATGCGCCGAGACCCGCCCTGATGGTCGTCGAGCGTCTGAACCTGCTCGAACGAGTGAATCAGCGGATTCTCCTCGTCAGGTTCGCGGACGAGCTCGCTCGATTCGACGAGCTCGACCTCGTCACGAGCCGGCGCGCGGCGTTCGGTCCCGCCGGGTGCCGGCGGAGTCCCGCCGGCACTACCAGGCGCGTCGACGCTCGCAGGCCGGGTCGGAGCCGAGAGCAGCCGGCCGAACACGATCGCGTGTTCGGCCGCCGCCTGCTCGAGCGCGAGCGCGAGCGCAGGCCAAGCCGCGACGATCTCCATGCATCGCGCGATCAAGCTGGGTTGATCGCCCGGCGGCGAATGGAAGTGCTCGCGCAGCCAGCTCGGTCCGCTCGCTGGGGCCTGGTCGGCAAAGAGCAAGCTGGCGACGACCTCCCGGGCCTCGGACGTCGCGGTGGTGCTGGTTTGGCTCGGCCTCGGCGTCCGAACGCGCTCGAGCAGCGCCGAACAAGCTGGCAGCTCGTGGGCCAAGGCACGGCGGGTGGCCGTGGCTGCCAGCAAGCTCGCGAGCGCAACCCGCTCGGGTGGGAGCCCGGTGGTGCTGAACCCGAGCGCGCGGCTCTGAACCCCATAGGCTACGCGATACAGGTAGACGTCGAGGTTGGCCGCGCGCGAATCATGGCGATCGACGACGGCGGGCAGCAGCAAGACCGCTCCACGAACGCCGCCAACATGCTCGGCCCTGCGGACCTCGAAGGCCGTGCCCGAGAGCGCGCTTGCCAGTAACGCCAGGCGACTCGAGATTGCCGCGAGCTCGACCGCTTCGCTACTCGCGGCGATCTCGTGGATCACCAGACGCCGCAGCCGCTGGTGCAGCCAACCAAAGAGCCGCTGATCGAGGTCGTCGAGCGACATTCGAGGCACCGATCAGAACACCAGGTTCGCCGCGTCACGCAGCGCTTCGGCGAGCACCGGATCGTCCGTGAGTGGTTGAACGATCGCCACGTCGCAGGCCAATCGCGGGTTGAGTCCCTCGCGGATCAACGCGCCCGCGCTGACCAAGAGTCGGGTCGAGGCGCTCTGCGCCAGACCGAGCTCTTGCAAGCCACGAATCTTGTTGGCCAGCGCGACCAGGCGTTTGGCGTCGCGCTCGGCGACACCCGACTCGTGCATGACGATCTCGACCTCTACGCGTGGTGCCGGATAGCTGAAGCTCATCGAAACGAAGCGCTGGCGGGTGGACGGCTTGAGCTCCTTGAAGCCGCGCCGATACCCGGGGTTGTAGCTGACGACGACCATGAGCTGATCGGGCGCGCGCAGAAGCTCGCCCGTCCGGTCCAAGAAGAGCTCGCGGCGATGGTCGGTGAGCGGGTGCAGGACCACGATCACGTCTTCGCGGGCCTCGGCAAATTCGTCGAGATAGAGCAGCGCCCCCTCGCGCAGCGCTCGGGTCACGGGGCCGTCCCGCCAGACCGTGTCGCCCCCGATCAAGAGATGGCGACCCAGCAAGTCGGCGGCAGAGGTCTCGTCGTGACACGCGACGGTGATCAGCGGACGGCCAAGGCTCTGAGCCATGGCCTCGACGAAGCGCGACTTGCCGCAGCCCGTCGGGCCCTTGAGCAAGAGCGGCAGCTTTTGTGCGTAGCAGTGTTCGAACACCGCGACCTCTTGGTCGACGGGTCGATACCACGCGCGGCCGGGATCCGTCATTCGACGGAGTCCTCGAGCGCCATCGCACCGCTCGGCTCGGCGACCGGGAGCCCATGGCGCAGGAAATTCCACAGGTAGGCGAGGATTCCGACGATGAAGATCGAGGCCGCGAGCAGCAGCGCGATGAAGTGGACCTCGAGCTCCTTTTGGACGTCGAGGAACTCCATGCCGGCGCGACGCTCGAGGTAGACCTGGGCCACGCCCGCGACACCGAACGCGACAGTCATCGAGACCATGCCGATGTTCGCGGCCCAGAACGCGATGCTCGCGCTGGGATCGGAATAACGTTTGCGTCCGGTCAGCAGCGGCATCGCATAGGTCATGATCGCGATGACCACGCAGGCGTAGGCACCCCAGAACGCCAAGTGGCCATGCATTCCCGTGACCAGCGTCCCGTGCGTGTAGAGGTTGACCTGCGGCAGAGTGTGGGCGGCACCCAACAATCCGGCGCCCACGAACGAGATCACGCATGTCGCCAGAGTCCAGAGCAGCGCGGGTTGGTTCGGGTGTCGCCGACCACCGCGTCGAACCATGGTGATCCCGTAGATCGCCATGCCGAGGAATGCGAGCGGCTCGAGGGCGCTGAACAGACCGCCGACCAGGAGCCAGTAGCGAGGCGTCCCGATGTAATAGTAGTGATGCCCGGTGCCGAGGATCCCCGACAGAAAGGTGAATCCCACGATCACGTAGAGCCACTTCTCGACGACCTCGCGGTCGACGCCCGTGATCTTGATCAGCAAGAACGACAGGATGCCGCCCATGATCAGCTCCCACACGCCCTCGACCCACAAATGCACGACCCACCAGCGCAGGTAGGAGTCCACGGTCTGGTTGTCGGTGTCGACCATCCCGGGCAGATAGAGCAGCGCGGCCATCAGCAGGCCAAAGAAGAGCACGCCTGTCGTGGTCGTGATCCGCTCGCTCTTCCAGATCGTCACGCCGATGTTGGCGATGAAGAGCAGCACGTCGATCACCACCAGGTAGTCGAGCGGCCGCGGAATCTCGAGAAATTTGCGACCTTCCCACCAGCCGAAGTGAAATCCGACGACCGCGGTCACGCCGGTGACGACCAGCGCGATCAACTGGACATACGCGAGCTTGGGCCATTGCAGCTCGCGCTCGCACTCGTCGGGAACGATGAAATAGGCCGCCCCCATGAAGCCGGACAGCAGCCACATCACCAGCAGGTTGGTGTGCACGGCCCGCGCCACGTTGAAAGGAATGATCGGGTGCAAACCGTCCATTCCGATTCGCGCGAATCCCATGATCACCCCATAGATGATCTGGAGGGTCAAGAGCAGCATGCACGTCGCGAAGAACCAGTACGCGACCCTTTGAGACTTGTACTTCATCGTCCAACCTCGGCGGCTTCGAGCGTAGAGAGATAGTCGACCAACTCGGTGATCTGCTCGGGCGTGAGCTCCAGCCGCGGCATCCGAGAGTCGGGCTTGATCGCCTTGGGGTCTTCGAGCCAACGACGCAAATATTCGGCGTCGTAGCGGCTCGCAACGCCGTCGAGCGAGGGGCCGACCTTGCCGCCCCAACCGTCCACGGCGTGGCAGGCCGTGCATACCTGCTGGAACACCGCAGGCGCCGTGAATGCGCTGGGTGGTCGGGCGCCTGCGCCTGCGAGGCCGATCGTGGGCGGACCAGGAAAGCCGTTGAGATCGACCTGCCCCGTCCACTCGAAGAAAGCGATCAGCGCGTCTTGTTCGACGGGCGTGAGCTCGTATTTGACCATGCGCCGCTCACCCGGATACATCCCCTCGGGATCGGTGAGCATCGCCCTGATGAACATCGGGCCGCGACGAGCGTAGACGAGGGTCAGATCCGGGGCATAGTACGCACCCTCGCCGAAGAGCGTGTGACAGCCCATGCAGTTGTACTGCTCCCACAGCTGCTTGCCGTGGATGACTTCGGGCGTGATCGCTTCGGCCCGGGTTTGCTCGGGGATCCTGCCGAAGGTGTCCACGGTGAGCACGACGAAGGCGCCAGTGCATAGGACGGTGCCCAGCAAGAAGAAGGTCCGCGCTGCTGACTTCGAGAGCATGCCGGGCGCGACTATGAAGGCGGGTCGGACGCCCGTCCTTGACATGGATCAAGCGCGATCGAGCGCGATCAGCCCTTGACGCCGCCGGCGCCGAGCCCCGCGACCATGTGCCGCTGCACCTGATAAAACAACAACATCACGGGCAGCGAGACCACGATCGCCCCCGCGGCGAAGAGGTCCCAGCGGGCCCCGTACTCGCCAATGAAGCGCTGGAGCACGACGGGCAAGGTGAAGGCTCGCTCGTCGTCGAGCAGGGTCGCGGCCAGGATGAACTCGTTGTAGGCGGTCATGAACGCGAACAAGAAGGTCACGGCGATGGCAGGTCGCGCGACGGGGAGGACGACCCGCAAGAAGGCCTGGAAGCGGGTCGCGCCGTCGACCATGGCGGCTTCTTCGAGATCGACGGGGATGGCTTCGAAGGCGCTGCGCAGCTGGAACACGGCGAAGGGGACCGAGGTGCTCGCGTAACACAGGACCAAGCCGGTCCGGGTGTCGAGCAGCGAGAGCGCCTCGAGGATCATGAAGAGCGGGACGGCGCTGGCGACCGCGGGGAACATCTGGGTGGCCAAGAGCAGGCGCATGCCCTCGCGGCGGCCGACGAATTCGAAGCGGGCGAACGCGTAGGCGGTCGGGATCGCGATGCCGACGCCGACCAGCGCGGTCGCGAAGGAGACGAGCAAGGAGTTGCCGAGCTGACGACCGAAGAGCCAGCTCTCGCTGCCGTCGGGCTCTTGGTGGGTCGAGCCGACGACCTCGCGCAGGTTGTCGAGGGTCGGCTCGTGGGGGATCGGCAGGACCTGGGCCTCGAGCGAGGTCGAGCCCGAGAACGCGAGGCTGACGACCCAGAGCACCGGATAGAGCGAGAACGCGACGGCGAGCAGGACCAGCACGTGGGCGCCGATCGACTCGAACAGGTCCTTGCTCGTGCGACTCATGCCTTGGTCTTTCGGGCCCCGATCAAGAAGCGGTCGCTGAGCCGGCTGGTCACGAGCAAGAGCAGGAAGATCAACACCGCGTAGGCGGCCGCGTAGCCATATTGGGCGTCGCGGGTGAAGGCCCAGCGGTACGCCTCGGACACGAGGATGTCGGTGGTTCCGTCGGGGTCACCACCCGAGACCAAGAAGACGACGTTGAACATGTTGAAGGTCCAGATCGTGCCGAGCATGACGGCGGGGACCATGGTCGGGGCGATCATCGGCAAGGTGATCCGGGTCAGCCGCTGCCAACGCGAGGCGCCGTCGACCTCGGCCGCCTCGAGCACGTCCTTGGGCACGGCCGCGAGCGCGCCGAGGGTCACGACCATCATGAAGGGGAAGCCGAGCCAGGTGTTGGTCGCGACGTTGGCCGTGAACGCGGTCGAGAAGTGACCGAACCAGGCGATCGGCTCGATGCTGAACCCGAAGGCGCCGTTGATCGCTTCGATGAGGCCCGTGACGGCGCCGAATTGCCGGTGGAACATGCCGCGCCAGGCCAGCGCGGTCACGTAGCTGGGCACCGCCCAGGGCACGATCAGCAGGACCCGATAGATGCCGCGCAGGCGCATGGCCGGACGCGAGAGCAGCATGCCGAGCACGACGCCGATGCCGAGGTGGAGGCTGACGTTGACGACCGTCCACAGCACGGTGACGGCGAGCACGACATAGAACGAGCCGCTGCTGAGCAGCGGCGCTCCGCGAGCGGTGAGGATCTCGCGGAAGTTGCCGAAGCCGACGTAGGTCATCTCGTGGGTCTTGCCGGCGAAGAGCGAGGCTCCGGCGCCAAACATGATCGGCAAGATCACCAGCACGGTCACCGCGATCACGCCGAGGGCCACGTAGGCATAGGCGGGCAACGAGGCGCGCAGCGCCGACCAGCCTTGGCGCGTGCGGGCGCGATGGACCAGCAAGCCGGCGCCGAAGAGCGAGAGCAGGCCGAGCACGACCAACATCGGGGTCGGCGAGGCGGGTGGTGGCGGCGGACGGCGGACGTCGTCGAAGCGGCGACGGGCCTCGACGAGCGCGTCCTCGGGCTCCATGTCGCCGCGCAGGACCTTGCGGATCGCTCGGTTGGCGGGCTCCCAGACCGCGCGCATGGCCGAGGTCGCGGGCATCAATTGGGCGAGCTCGGCTTGCTCGGCGAAGGCCGCGAGCACGGGATCGTCGGGGAGCGCCACGTCGGCGCGAGCGCTCAGGCTCCGCGCGACGCGAGCTCGGATCGCGGCCGCCTCGGGGCTGGCGAGGTGTTGGATCAGGCGCAGCGCCTCGGGCTTGGCCGCGCCCTTGGGGCTGAGCAGCGCGACCTCGACGGTCAGCAGCGGTCGCATGCGCAGGCCGGTCGCCTCGAGCAGCGGAAGCGGGGTCACGCGATAAGGCACCGCGTCGCCGAGATCCGAGGCCAGCCAGGGTCCGCTGAACACGGTCGCGGCTTGGCCAGCGGCGAACAAGTTGGTGACCAATGCACCGTCGGCGCTCTCGGGCACGACGTGGGCGTCGAGCAAGGCCTTGACGTATTCGAGCGAGCGCACGGCCGCCTCGCCTTCGAACGCGAAGTCGTCGGTGCGCACGTCGAGGAGCTGGCCGCCGAAGGCTGCGAGCAGGGCCGCGTGGGCGTAGGCGCCTTGGGCCTCGTAGGCGAGCGCGTAGACGCCCTTGGGCAGCGTGGGCGCGAGCGCGGCGATGGCCTCGAGGCTGGTCGGGGTCGCGTCGACCAGGTCGGTGTTGATGTAGAGCGCCAGGCACTTCTGCGAGAGCGGCAGGCCCCAGATCTGGCCCTCGAAGGTCACGGCCGCGTTGGCGTTGACGGTGTATTGGGCGGCGACGAATTCGAAGGGAAGCGGGGCGACGATGCTGCGCTCGCGGAAATTGCCGAGCCGCTCGTGCGCGTCGATGTAGATGTCGGGCCCCTCGCCGAGCGGGATCGTCGACTCGAGCTTGGACGCGAAGGCGTCGTAGGGGACCGCGAGCAGATCGACTTGGCCCTCGAAGCTGGCCAGGATCTCGATCAGCGCCTGCTCCTCGGCGCCGCGGTAGGCGTGCCAGAGTCGGATCGGCTCGTCGGCGCGGGCGGGCGTGGGCAGCAGCGCGAGCAGCAGCGCGAGCGCGGCGACGACTGTTGACCGCAACGCGGCCCGCAGGACGATCGTGGCCCGCAGGGCGATCGAGGCCCGCAGGGCCGGGGTCATCGCAGGCTCCGCGTGCTCGCGCGATCGAAGAGGTGGAGTCGCTCGACTCGCAGCGGCAGGATGTCGCCGCGCTTGGCCATGTGCTCGGACGCGAGCGCGGCGATGAAAGGCTGACCGCGCTGGGTCTCGAGCTCGCCGTGGACCGTGAGCTCGGGGCCGAGGGTCTCGACGACCTCGACGTGCAAGAGCAGGTCGGCGTCTTCTTCGGCGCAAGGGCTGAGGTCGTGGGGCCGAATCCCGACCACGACCTCGCGGCCGAGCTCGAGCTGGCTGAAGGCCCCAGGCTCGCGAATCGCGACCTCGCCAGCGGCCCAGCCCTCGCCGCCGCGCTCGAGCTTGCGCTCGAGCAGGTTCATCGCGGGGCTGCCGAGAAAGCGGGCGACGAAGCAGTTGATCGGCTCGCGATAGACGTCGATCGGACGGCCGCGCTGCTGGACCTCGCCACCTTGGAGCACGAAGAGCAGGTCGGCGAGGGTCATCGCCTCGACCTGGTCGTGGGTGACGTAGATCGTGGTCGCGCCGAGCTGGTCGTGCTGCTTGCGGATGTCGACGCGGACCTGCGTGCGCAAGGCCGGGTCGAGGTTGGAGAGCGGCTCGTCGAACAAGAAGAGCGCCGGCCGACGAACGATCGCGCGGCCCATCGCGACTCGCTGGCGCTGGCCGCCGCTGAGATCGCGAGGCAGGCGCTCGAGCAGGTGGCCGATGTCGAGC
This sequence comes from Nannocystaceae bacterium, assembly GCA_035904925.1. Taxonomy (GTDB): domain Bacteria; phylum Myxococcota_A; class Polyangia; order Nannocystales; family Nannocystaceae; genus Plesiocystis. The sequence goes on along the minus strand of JAMHUH010000448.1, from coordinate 720 downwards.
ATCTTGGCGACCTCGTCGACCCGCGACTGCATCAAGGCCGCGTCGGTCTTGCGCAGGCGCAGGCCGAACTCGAGGTTCTTGCGCACGCTCATGTGCGGGTAGAGGGCGTAGGACTGGAAGACCATCGCGATGTCGCGATCGCGCGGCTCGAGCTCGGTGACCTCGCGCTCGCCAAAGCGAATGCTGCCCGAGGTCGCGCGATCGAGCCCGGCGATCAGCCGGAGCAAGGTCGACTTGCCGCAGCCCGAGGGCCCGACCAGGACCGCGAAGGTCCCGTCGGGGATGTCGAGATCGACGCCGCGCAACACCGGGGTGTCGCCGAAGCGCTTGACCAACTTGTCGATGCGAACGCCGACCATGGTCCGCTCAGTCGATGCTCACCCAGTCGACCGCCGGCACCAAGATCATGCCGCGCATCGGCTCGACCGAGACCTCGATCGTGCCGTCGCCCGCGACCGTGAAGCTGTCGCCGCTCAGAGCGTCGCGCAGTTCGGTTCCGGGTGGGGCGAGCACGGGCATCGCGTTGCCGCCGAAGCTGGTGTGGCTGGCGTGGGCCTGGTTGCTGTTGATCACGACCAGCGAGTAGCCGTTGCTACTGGTCCCGCCGTTGCGCTCGAACGCGAACAGGCCCGCGTCCTCTTCGTCGCCGACGCGATCGCTGGCCCAGGTGACCGCCCAGCTGCCGCGCCGGAGCGAGGCGTAGGCCTTGCGGATCTTGGC
>JAMHUH010000447.1:0-2332 GCA_035904925.1 Nannocystaceae bacterium | reverse complement strand
GGACCGAGACCGTCCGGTTGTCAGGCAGGGCGCCGAGCAGGGCGTCGAGGATCTGCTTGCGCGGCCCCGGGGCGTCGAGGCCATTTTGCGAGGAGTGCCACTCGCCCCAAGCGCCGATGAAGCCGGCGTGCGAGGTGAGGATCACGTCGGCGTGGGTCTCGAGCAGCGGCGCGAGCTGATCGATGTGGCCGAGGATCCGATCGAGATCGGCGTCGGGTTCGTCGATCGCGTCGGAGTAGTGAAAGCGTGGGACGACCTTCATGCCCTGGGCGCGGACGAGCTCGAAGCCGGCGTCGATCGAGCTCAGGACCGCCGGATCGAGCGGGGCCTCGCGGTACTCGCCGAGCAAGACTTGGCCATAGACGACCGAGATCCCGGCGTCCGCGGCCGCGGCCAGCGTGTCGGCGTCGAGCGAGCGCAGATCGACGAATTGATGGAAGCCGCGCTCGGGGTTCACGAACGCGCAGCTGGGCGAATTCGAGGGGTCGTCGCCCTGGCTGAAGAGCTCGGGCGCGAGCACGAGCTGGTCGACGCCGGGCTGATCGGCGAGCGGGCAGGCGAGGGCTTCGTTGCCGGTCTCGCTGGTCGAGGTCGCGCTGGTCGATTCGCTCGCCGACTCCGAGGTCGCGCTGGTCGAGGTCGCGGTGGACGACTCGGTGGACGACTCCGAGGTCGCGCTGGTCGACTCCGAGGTGTTCGAGCCCTCACCGACTTCGTCGTCCGTCTTGCCGCCCTGGCATGCGAGCACGAGCGCGAGCGTTGCCGAGATCGAGAGTCGCTGCATGGTCGCGACGATACCCGACGCCGCGCGAGCGCGGAGAGATTGACGCCCGATCGAGCAGGGCCGAAGCTTTGCCGATGTCCGCGACTTCGTTCCGTGCCCGCTTCGACGCCATGGTCGCCGAGCTGCGCGCTCACCCGCAGGTCGAGATCTACGAGCTTCATGTCCGGCCCTCGGCGACCAACGTGGCCCTGCGCGAGGCCGAGGCTCGGCTCGGGCGCCCGCTGCCCGCCGATCTGCTCGAGTTCTATCGTGCGCACGATGGCGTGTTCCTCGAGTGGGGCCTGCGTGGCCACGAGTACCAGTGCAAGACCGCGCCCTACGAGTATCCCGACTACAGCCAACCGCCGGGCTGCATCAACCTGCTCCCGGTCGACCTCGCGGTCTCGGCCACCTGGGAGCAGGACTATCACGTGAACGAGATCCAGCCCGACCACTGGATCCACCTCTACGGCAGCGTGCCCGATCCGCTGCCCGAGTTTGGATCGATCTGTGTCGACAACTTCTCGAAGTACAACCACGGCGATCTGATCCTCGGACCGGAGCCCGTGATGGTCGTGTCGACCGACCATGGCGCCGACATGGACTCGTCGGACTTCACGTCCTTCGCGACCTACCTCGACATGACCTTGGCGATCTACGGGCTCAATCGCTACGAGCACGGGCTCGGGATCGGCTGGACGCGCAAGTCCCAGCGCGTCGACGCCTGGACCCAGCGAGCCCCGCTCGACCAATGGATCGCGGGGCTGCTCGCCGAGGCGTGAACGCGATAGTCTCCGGGCCATGGTGAACTCGCGCTGGCTCTCGTCGATCGCTCTGGCTGGCTCGCTCGGCTGTGGTCTGCCGGAGGCGGGGCAAGACGAGCTCGGGGACGTCACCGGCGACACGAGCACGGACGGCACGAGCACGAGCGATACCAGCGACGCGAGCACGAGCGACACGACGAGCACGAGCGACACGAGCACCAGCGACGCGAGCACGAGCGACACGACGAGCGACACGAGCACGAGCGACACGAGCACGAGCGACACCACGGACACGACCACCGGCAACGGTGACGCATGTGCCTCGCTGGGCTCGGGCGGAAGCACGGGCCAAGCCGCGTTCGCCTCGGACATGTACCCGAACACGCCGGGCGTCATCCTCGTGCCGCAGAGCTACGATCCGAACCAAGCGACGCCCTTGATGGTCGCGCTGCACGGCTCGGGTGACACGGCCGGAAACTTCATCAACCTGTGGGCTGGCATCGCCGAGGCCGAGGGCTTCATCGTGTTGGTGCCCGAGTCGATCTCGGGCGGCGCCTCGTGGAATCGGGGCGCTGACACGCCGGTGATCGGTGCGATGATCGACGCGGTCGCGGTCGAGTGGAACGTCGACAACTGTCGGATCTATTTGACGGGCTACTCGGCGGGCGCCCACTACGGTTACATGCTGGGCCTGGCCAACTCGACCTACTTCGCGGCGCTCGGCATTCAAGCGGGCACGCTTCAGTACGCCGAGCAGGCCGGGATCTGGCCAGGCATGGTCGAGCGCACCATCGCGGTCGACATC
>JAMHUH010000446.1:0-4338 GCA_035904925.1 Nannocystaceae bacterium | reverse complement strand
AAATTATGGCGTCGCGATCACCCGCGCCAACATCGACAAGATGGTCCATGCCATGCAGGACCTCGAGACCCTCGCCCTGATCCCCTGAGCCTCACCACCATGCCGACCATGCCCGCCATGCCGACCAAGCACACCCGGACGCGCATCATCATCGCCGCGCCCCCATCCGAGGTCTGGGCAGCACTGCGTGATTTCGCGGGCTATTCGCGCTGGAACCCGGCGCTACGCCTGCGGCCTTGGGGCGATGGCGCGCTGCGGGAGGGCCAGCGCGCGTGGCTGAGCTTGACCCTGCATCGCTTGCCGCTGCGAGTGCCAATTGTGATCGAGTCCGCCGACGGTCAGCGGCTGAGCTGGGTCGGCGGACCGCCAGGATTTTTTCGTGGCCGTCACTACTTCGAATTGCGGGCGGTCAGCGAGGGCACCGAGCTGATCCATGGCGAGGACTTCACGGGCATCTTGTTGCCGCTGATGTGGCCAATGATGGCGGGCGAGCTCGATCGTCTCTATCGACAGATCAACGAGGCGCTCGCGGCCCATGTTGCGGGCTGAGTCGCGGCGCACGAAGTTCGGTCGTGCACAGCGCGCTCTCGTGCCTATCGCGCTATCGCGTTCCACCTCCAACTCGGATCGACGTGATGCTAATGTGCCCCCGTGAATTTGAGCCTCGTGGATGACGAGCTTGGCGTCGAAGCTTCGGTGGCGGTCCTGCAAGCGACGCTCGACGCGATCCCCGATCCAATCTTCGTCAAGAATCGCGCCCACCAGTGGGTGGTGATGAACGAAGCGTTCTGTGCCTTGCTCGGTCGACCGCGCGAAGCCCTGGCGGGGTTCAGCGATCCCGACTTGTTCCCGCCCGACCAGGTCGAGGTGTTCTGGCGCATGGACGACATCGTCGTCCACGACGGCCTCCCGCTCGACAACGAAGAGCGAGTCACCGACGCCAGCGGAGTCATCCACACGATCTGGACCCGCAAATTCCCGATCCGCAACGCCAGCGACAAGATCGTTGGACTCTGCGGGATCATCACGGACATCACCGAGCAACGAGCCCAGCACGAGCGCACGCAGCAAGAGCTGATCGCGGCCCAGAACGCGCAGCTGGACGCCCTGACGATGCCGATCGTCGAGCTGTGGACGGGCGTGTTGCTGATGTCCTTGATCGGCGAGATGACGCGCTCGCGGGCTGACAAAGCCACGCAGGCGCTGCTCGACCAGATCGTCGCCCGCAGCGCTCGCGTGGTCCTGCTCGACCTGACCGGCATGCCGGTCGTGGACAGCCAGGTCGCGGATGGATTGCAGCGGACCGTCCGGGCCTCCGCGCTGCTCGGGTGTGAGACGGTCCTGTGTGGCATCAGCCCCGCGATCGCCCAAGCGCTGGTCATGCCCGGGATCGAGCTGGCGAACGTCACGACTTGCGGCAGCGTTCGCAGCGGCCTCGCCCATGCGCTGCGAAAGAGCGAGGGGCGTTGAGGGCTCGAGCTCAGCCGAACCCGCCGCGGACATGGTCGCGTGTGCGAGGATCCTGGGCCCGACGCCACCGTGTGCTCGCCGAGCCGCCTCTCTAGAGAGCCGAACGCCAACTCGATAGACTCGCGGGCATGTCGGCACGAGTTCGCATCGCACTCGCACTGGGCGGGACGCTCGGACTCCTTGCCATCGGCTTCACGCTCCATCGGCGCGACGACGCCGAGCGCCAGCGTGAGCAGCAGGCAACGGAGTTCATTGCACGCGTCGACGCAGCCACGCTCGCGCTCGCTCGGTGCGTCACGGACCAGTCGGAGCCGAGCCAGCTCGGCCGTGGCTTGCGCGAGCAGCTCCGCAAGGGCGAGCCCGACGAATTCCGGCGCAAGGTCTCGGCGTGCAAGACCGCCTTCCGGGACGAGATCGATCCACAGCGTCGGGCGCTGGGGCTCCACGATGCGCTCGAATACCGCGACTCGGGGTTGCCACTGGACCAATGGACTGTCTGCCAACACTTCAACTGGCTCCGGTCGGATCGCGAGGCTTGGTTGTCCGACCTCGGCCTCGTCGGTGAGCCGATGCCAGCGCTCGACTGCTGGGGGCCCCTCGCCGAGGCGCGGCGGCTCGACGTGCCGGAGGGGTCGAAGGCAGACGAGCACGACTCGGGCGGCCTCGTGGTCGAGCACGACCATCGCCATGGCTGGGCCGAACCAGAGCGCGGCGTCGTGACATGGTTCACCGCGTCGGACCCGAGCTTTCGCAGTCATGGGCTCCCGCTGGAGGTCGTCGGATCGCAGGCTCACTTGCTGGGCGACGACCCGGATGGGCTCGTGCTCGGGAGCTGGACCGACTTGTCCGGCAAGGCCGAGCGCTTCGAAGCGCGGCGCTTCGACATTCCATCACCGTCCGTGTTTCGGGCCACGCCCGAGCGCTGGTACTTCGTGAGCGAGCGCGAAGGCGCGATCGACATCCACTTCAGTGACGACGCCGGGCAGTCCATGACCACGCGGACCACGGCGCTGCGTGGCGCCAACCATTACCCGCTGGTTTGGTCGCACGCGCGAGGCAAGCAGCTGACGGTCTCGTTCGTGGGCGAGCACTTGCTCGAGCTGGTTCACGTCGACGCAAAGGGGGAGGTGAGCACGAGCGAGCTCGCACTCGCGCGCGAGCGTGGCTTGGAGTTCATGGCCTGCGCGACCGATGGCGGGGCAATGGCCCTGCTCGATGACCGCGTGCTTCACCTCGGCGAGACACCGAAGATCGTGAAGGACCTCGCCCCCGCGCGGACGCGCGCGCTCGCCTGCGTCGACGATCGCGCGTTCGTGGCCGTCGACGACGGCGCCTCGTTGCAGCGACTCGTCTGTGATGCGGCGGGCTGTGCCGACCCAACTCTACTCATGGCGGAAGGCGAGCTCGATGTCGCGTTGCGCAGCAGCGAAGGCGGAGTGCACGTGCTGGTGCTCGGCGACCCAACCCAGCTCTACATCGTCGATCAACCGCTCGGTGGGGAGCTCGAGCGGGTCGAAGGGCTGACGCGCTCGCTCTCACTCGACCGGCTACCGGCCTACGTCGATGGCATGTTGATCCCGAGGCCGGTCCAAGCTCCCTTCAGTGGCTGAGCCGTCCGCGTGCTCGAGCACGAGCGCCTCGTCGACCCCGCGGATGATCTCGGCCTCGACCCGCGCCTGCCGAGCTCCGCAAAGCGAGACCACGGCGGCCGAGTCGCTGGTCGTGGTTGCTCCCTCATGATCCTCGGCGAATGAGGTATGGATGAGCAGGGTCTCGCCGACGACCAGATCGAATTCGAGGTCACCCGAGCCGTCGAATTGATCGCGGTCGAGGTGCCCATGGCGCGAGGCGTGCGGGTGTGATCCCATTGTCAGGGCCATTTCGCTCTGCTATCGAGCGACCATGGCCCGGGCCGAACACCGACGATTGTGGCCAATCTTGGGCCTGAGCGGGCTGCTCGGGTGCGCCCAAGGGCCTTTCGTTCGACCCGGCCCGACCGCGTGGCCCGAGCCGCCCGCGCGAGTCCACGTGCAGGTCCAGGGGACCTTCAACGAAGAGGGCTCCGCCCTGATGCCCGTCGTCGACGAGCCCAGCGTTGGTTTCTACTATCGCTCGAAGGCGGGCGCTCGAGTGGACGAAGCCGAGTCGCTGGCCGGGTCGCTCGAGATCGAGGCCGCGATGGCGGCCCACGAGGCCGAACTGCACGCGATCTTGGCAGCCAAGCATCCGGTGGTGATCAGCGCGTACAGCCAAGGCTCCTGCGTGGCGCTGGACTTGATCGGACGGCTCGAGCCGAGCGAGCTCGACCAGGTCGAATGGCTGGTCTTGATCTCGCCCGCGTTCAGGGTCGATTGGGCCTGGCGCCCCCGCAAACGTGGCTATGCCCGCCGGATGGAGCAGCATTGCGCGCGGGCGCGCGACCGCTTGCTCGCCGCGATGGAATCCGAGTCCGCCGCCCGCGGCGGAGAATCGAACGAGGCGCTGGCCAGGCTGATCCTCGAGCGGAGCTTCATCGCCGACGTCGATCACGATCGGATCGTCGAGCCCGGCCACGACGGTCTGCCGATCGAACGACGATTCATGCAAGCCGGCACCCACGCGGGCTGGGTGGCGGGCAAAGGGCTCCCCTACCTCGAGCTGATTGCGAAGATCGACGCGCTCACCGGATCGGCGCCGAGTCGATAGCGCGAATCAGGCCGCGCGCAGGGTCAGCAAGGTGATCTCCGAAGGCGACCCCGCGCGGTTCGGCGGGCCCCAATAGCCAGTCCCGCGGCTCACGTAGATCTGCATGGCCTCGTGCTGATTGAGCCCGCTGACATAAGGCTGCATCAGGTGGATCAGCACGCTCATCGGGAAGTACTGACCCGC
>JAMHUH010000445.1:0-7542 GCA_035904925.1 Nannocystaceae bacterium | reverse complement strand
CGGTGCGCCGAGCACGAGCACGGTTCGATGCAGGGTCGGACCCGGCGGATCTTCGGGGTCGAGATCCCGAGCGGCGAACGAGGCCGCTCGCGCTCGCTGCCTCGATCGCTGCGGCGCCGCGGGCTCTTAACATGTGCGGGTCGATGTCCCGAGCATGTTCGAGGCGACGCTTGGCAAAAAATCGGGCCCGGGTCGTTGGCTGGATTTCTCACGCTTCACCGCGATCAAGTCGGTGGCATGCAGGCTCAGTCGGCGCCGTAGATCAACAAGAGCGAGCCGAGCTCGAGCGCGACGATCCACAAGGTCGTGACCATCACGCTGCGGACCATCGCAATCGTGACCTCCTCGGCCGAGTGCTTGTCCTTCGATCCTTTGGCGATCGCGTCGCCAGCGATCCCGAGCGCGTACACGCCGATCAACCCGAGCGCGCGGACCCGAAACACGGCCCGCTCGGGCGGGGGATCGACGATGTCGGCGGTCAGCAGCTCCCAGGCGAAGCCGGGGTTGCCGGACAATTCGGGCACGCGCAGCTCGAGGTAGGCGACGCCGCCGAGCAGCATGCCGAGCACGAAGATGCCGCTGAGCAGCAGATGCGCGACGACCAGGCCGAGCCAGGCGGGCACCCATAAATAGCGAGCCTCGCCGATCCCGAGCGCACGCAAGGCGATCGTCTGCCGGGTCAGCGACATGCCGCCGAGCCAGGCGACCACGGCGTTGGCCGAGGTCGCGGCAAACAAGATGCTGGCCAAGGGCGGGGCCAGGGCGATCACGTGCATCGAGCCGATCAGCGAGAACACCCGCTCGGGCCGGATCGGCAGCTCGCCGCCGCCGATCGAGCGATGCAGGATGTAGAGCAGCGTGAAGCCGATCAGCAGCGAGACGATCGCGAAGAAGGCGGCGGGCCGCAGCAGCGCTTGCCCGGCGATCGGTCGCAGGACCTCGAGGAAGTCGCGCGGCCGAGCGAGCGCGCGCAAGGAGTTGGCGAGCACGCGCGGGCCGACCTCGAGCCCGCCGAGCGCGGTGCTGGCCAGGCGCGACCCCGACTCGGCCACGCGCTTGCCGAGCTTGGCCCACCACGAGCGCGGCGTCGCGTCGACGCTCGGAGGCCGCTCGGTCGCCAACCTCTCGTTGAGCTGATCGCCGACATGATGAGCGACGGCGCGGCGCAGCGCTTGGGTTCGACTGGGCACGTCCAGCGACTCGTGCGAGTCGGCCTCGGGCAAGGGCGCGAGCTCGACCAGCTGCTGGCGCTCGCGATCCATGAACAAGAAGCGATCGGCGAAGCCGGCCGCGAACGCGAGCTCGTGGGTGATGACCAGCGCGGTCGCCTTGCGCCGCCGAATCTCGGCCCGCAACAAGTCGGCCAGCCGATCCACGCGCAGCGGATCGAGCCCGACCGAGGGCTCGTCGAGGAACAAGATCCGCCGGCCGCCGGCCAAGGTCCGCGCGACCGCCAGCCGCTGGGCCTCGCCGCCCGAGAGCCGACCGACCTCGCGCGACTCGGCGCTGGCCCAGTCCTTGGGCAGGTCGACGCTCTCGAGCGCATCTTGCAGCGCGCCCGCGCTGACGGTCTGCGGCGGGTAGGCGTTGCGCATGGCCAGCGCGAGGTTGCCGGCGACGTCGAGGTGATCGAAGAGCGCGCCGCGCTGCGGGACGATGCCGATGCCGGCGTGATGCTCGAGCGTGCGTGCCACGACCGTGAACCCCGCGAGCTCCAGGCCCTCGCGATCGTGCAGCGCGGCCACCAGCGTCGACTTGCCGGCCCCGCTGCCGCCGAGCAACGCGACGATCTCGCCCTCGGCGAGATCGAGGTCGACCTCGCGCAAGAGCGCCGCGCCGTCGGGCCGGGCGATCGCGAGGCCGCGCACGCGCAAGAGCACGCGTGGGTCGTGCGGCTCGGGGTCGGCGGACATGGCAAAAGGGTATCAGCATGCGTCGCGAACGAACGTAGACTCGCGCCGATGAGCGCGGTCAAGCTGCCTCCCGGCCCGCGCGGGCGCCTGCGTTGCACGCTGAAGATGTTGAGGGATCCGGTCGACGCGGTTCGAGCCTGGCGAGCGGAGTATGGCGACACCTTCTCGCTGCCCTTGCTCGTCGGTGATTGGGTGGTCACGGGCGACCCCGAGCGCGTCAAACAGATCTTCAGCAACCGCGACCCCGAGCTCTTCTCGGCCGCCGCGCCCGACTCGGCCGAGCTCTTGCTCGGTCGGAATTCGGTCCTGCGCCAGGCCGGCGAATCGCACCCGCGCGACCGCAAGCTGCTGCTCCCGCCCTTCCACGGCGAGCGCATGCGTGGTTGGGCCCGAACCATGGCCGAGGCCGGGCGCGAGGCCTTCACTCGCGCCGCGACCGGGCAGCCGCTGCGGGCGCTCGACTCGACCCGCCGCGCGACGCTCGACGTCATCTTGCGCCTGGTCTTCGGGGTCCGCGACGAGGCTCGACTCGAGCGCTTCCGCGACGTCGTCGATCAATGGGCCGAGAGCCTCCACCCGGTGCTGATCTTCTTGCCGATCGCCCAGCGCAATTGGCTGGGGCTCTCGCCCTACGCCCGCTTTCGTCGCCGCGCCGACCAGCTCGACGCGATGCTGCTCGAGCAGATCGCAGCGACTCGGGCCGCGACCTCGCCGAGCGAGGACGTGCTCACGATGTTGGTCCACGCCCGCTACGACGACGGCGAAGGCATGAGCGACGCCAAGCTGCTCGACAACCTGCGCACGCTGCTCTTCGCCGGCCATGACACCACCGCGATCAGCTTGGCTTGGGCGATCGAGCTCGTGCATCGCAACCCGAGCGTGCTCGCCCGACTCCGCGCCGAGCTCGATGCGCTCGGCGACGACATCGACCCCGAGTCGCTGAGCCACATGAGCTACCTGAACGCGGTGATCGACGAGACCCTGCGTTTTCGCCCGGTCAGCGCCGACGCGCTTCGAACCCTGCGCAAGCCACTGGAATTCGGCGAGTGGGTGTTGCCGGCCAAGACGACGGTGACGATCAACACGCTGCTCTTGCACGACGACCCGCGCCTGTGGGATCGGCCCGAGCAATTCATGCCCGAGCGCTTCTTGGCCGGGCCCCCCTCGGCCAACGTCTTCGTGCCCTTCGGCGGCGGCAGCCGGCGCTGCTTGGGGGCGACCTTCGCCCGCTTCGAAGCGGCGATCGTGCTCGGCACCTTGCTGCGCGAATTCGAGTTCGAGCTCTTGGACGAACGCGTCGAGCTGACCCGCGGCAAGATCGTGCTCGAGCCGAGCACCGGGGTCTCGATCCGGGTTCAGCCGCGCGCGCGGCCATCGACCTGAGCGGCGCCTTGGCGCTTCCGGCCCAGCCACCAACGCAGCGCGCTCTCGATCCCGAGCAAGACCAAGACCAGCAACGCCAGCTCGCGCCAGCGCGGCGAGTAAATGGTGACGCTGCCAGCCTCGCCCTCGAGCTCGGCGCCCGCGATGCTGATCGGCGTGGTGTCGCTCTCGCGCGGATCGACCTCGACCACGAAGAGCTCGGGCGCCGCGTCTTCACCCTCGCTGGGGACCGCCCGATAGTGGCCGGGGCGATCGGTCCGGGTGAAGCGGGTCGGCTCGCCCGCGCTCTCGGGCGCGACCGGCAGGGCCTCGCCGCTCGGCGTGTAGACCGTGTAGGGCGTCGACTGCTCGAGCGTCTTGCTCGCGCCGATGTCGAGCTGGCCGCTGCTGCCCGAGCCACCCGCGGCGCTCAGCCAGCGGGCGGTCCGAACCACCAAAGGCACGAAGCCCGGGCGCAGCGGGAGGTCGCCCCAGTCGCGATCGATCGTCGTGGTCAGCAGCGCGACCCGACCCTTGCCGGCCTCGCGGGTGATCAACGCTGGCGCGCCGCTGGTGAAGCCCAGCGCGATGTCGGCCCCGCGGCGAGGGTCCGGGTCGAGCAAGAACATCCGCTTGGTCCGGGTCGTGCCCAGATCGAGGTCGCCGCCCTCGCCCGCGCTCAGGCCGGCGAAGATCGGGTGGGCCAAGCTGATCGGGGCCAGGCCCTCGCTGCGGGCCTCGGTCCGACCGGGCGCCGTGCCGGCGTAGACGGCCTCGCGCAGCAAGAGCGGCAGCACGCTGGCGAAGCGCTGGTTGTACTCGGTCGCGCTGACCCGATCGCCGACGCTGATCCACAGGCCCATGCCTTGCTCGACGTGGCCAACGATCTTGGCCGCGAGCTCGGGCTCGGGCGCGCGGACGTTGGCCAGGACCAGCAGGTCGACGCCCGCGAGCGGGTCGCCCTCGCGCAGCTGATCTTCGAGCTGGTCGGGCGCGAGCCCGTGGATCTCGAGCTGCCCGGCCGAGTCGCTGCTCAGCGCGGTCGCGAAGAAGAAGATCTCGTCGTTGGCCCGGGTGTCCGAGGGATCGCCGTTGATGATCAACACGTCGACCGCGTCGCGGGCGGTCAACCAGAGCTGGCGGCGATCGTCGATGGTCAGCGGGTCGGCGCCGAGCGTGTCCTCGAGCAGCTCGACGCGGGCGCGCAGCGGATCGCTCGAGGCGGTGGTCGGCGTGTGCACGAATTCGATCGGGGCGTCGCCCTCGGCCGCCAGGCTGACCTGCGTGCGGGCGACCTCTTCGTCGCCGATGAAGAGCGCCACGCCGACCTCGCGCAGATCCTCGCCGCCGCCGTAGCGGTGCGCGACAGCTTCGATCCGCAGCGCGCGAGGGTCGAGCTCGGGCGCGGGCGCCCAGGTCGGCTCGCGCAAGCCGACGTGCTCGGGCGGCGCGGGTGCAGGCTCGCCCGCGCGGCCGCGCGTCGGCACCGGCACGATCGTCACGGCCTCGCCCGCGACCGCCGGCAGCGAGCCCAGGCCACCGCCGGTCGGATCGCCGATCGCATAGACCACACGTGGTCGCTCGCCCTGGCGCTCGCCGAGCATGGTGATCGCCTGCGGCAAGGCCTCGGCCAAGGTCCAACCACCGGGCCTCGGGCCGCGCTCACGATCGAGGGTCCACTCGTCGACCCGCGCGCGGATCCTGTCTACGCCCTCGCTCACCTCGATCAGCTCGACCTGCGGCGCCCGGGGATCACTGATGACCAGGCCGATCCGGCTGCCCGGCGGCATCGCGTCGAGCAAGGTGTCGAGCCGCTCGCGGGCCCGTTCACGATCGCTGCGGCCCTCGACCCGCAGCTCCATGCTGGCCGAGGCGTCGAGCAAGACCACGGCGTCGTGCGGCTCGGCCAGCACGGTGACCTCGGCCTCGCTGCCGACGACCGGACGCGCGAGCACCAGGACCAGCAGGGCCAGCATCAACAGGCGGATCAGCAAGAGCGGCCAGTCGCGGACCGCCCGTCGTTGGGTGATCACCGGCTCGCGCGGGCTGACGAAGCGCATCGCGGCGAAGCGGATCTTCTGCGGCCGCTCGCGCCCGAGCAGGTGGGCGAGCAGGGGCAGCCCGAGCCCGAGCAGACCGAGCAGCAACAAAGGCGAGAGCAGGCTGAAGCTCATCGCTCGACCCCACGCGCGCCGAGGTCGACCGGCACGCCCGCGAGCCGGGCGAGCAGCTCGAGCAGCGGTCCGGTCGGATCGCCCCGCGTCACCACGCGCGCGAGCAACAACCCCGACTCCTCGCACGCCGACTCGAGCCAGCGCAGGTGCTCGTCGAGCCGGGCCAGATAGCCCTCGCGCAAGGCCGAGCCTGGGCCCTCGATCTCGGGCCGGCGAGCGCGGGGATCTTCGAGCTGGAGCACGCGCGGCTCGGTCCACGGGAATTCGAGCTCGTCGGGGTGGAGCAGCTGAACCAAGACCACGTCGTGGCCACCCGCGCGGAGCAGGCCGAGATCACGCAACAACGCTTCGTCGCCGCTGCGATCGTTGGGGTCGGGGTTGCCCGCGGGATCGAGCAGGTCCGAGAGCACGACGATCAACGACTGCCGACGCAGCCGAGTCGCAACCGCGCCGAGCAGCTCGGGCCAGGGACACGCACCCTCGGGTCGCTCGTGCACGAAGAGCCGACCGAGCGCGCGCAGGCGATCGCGGCGGGCCGTCGGCTCGAGCATGCCGGCCTCGACCGTGCCTGCGCGTCCGACCGCGAACCCGACCCGATCGCCCTGGCGCAGCGCGAGGCTGGCCAAGGTCGCCGCGAAGGTGCCCGCCCAGCGCCAGCGCGAATCCTCGCCCTCGCCCGAGCCCATCCCACCGGATCCATCGATCGCCAGGACCAAGGCCAGCTCCTCTTCGCTCTCGGTCTGGCGCACGACCAAGCGCTGCGAGCGAGCGGCCGCCCGCCAGTCGAGCCGACGCGGATCGTCGCCCGGCACATAGGCTCGATAGTCACGAAAGTCGCGACCCAAGCCAGGCCGAAGCGATCGATGCTGACCATGACGAACACCCGCGACCGGGCGCCGGACCAGCAGCTCGCGCCGAGCCAACGCCGCCCGCAGCGAGGCGGAGATCAGCGTCTCGATCGGATCGTCGCTCATGGTCGTTCCGCGGCCGCTAGGCCTTGGTCGCCTCGAGCACTTTGGCGATCAGCTCGTCGGGCCCGACCCCGCGGCTCTCGGCCGCGAAGCTGGGGACCAGGCGATGGCGCAAGACCGCGGGAGCCAGGGCGCGCACGTCGAGGATCGTCACCGCCTCGCGCCCGGCCAGCGCCGCGCGAGCCTGGGCCGCGACGACCAGCTGCTGGCCCGCACGCGGCCCCGCACCCCAGCGCAGCAGCTCGCGCAAGGCCGGCGGACAGCGAGCCTCGTCGGGCCGAGTCGTACGCAGCAACGCGACCACGTGCTCGACCACCGAGGGCGGGACCGGCATGCGCCGAACCAGCTGTTGATGCTGCATCAGCTGCGCCGGCGTCAGCACGGCCTGCAAGCTCGGCTGCTCGCCCAGCGTCAGCGCGACGATCTTGCGCTCGGCTTCTTCGTTCGGGTACGCGACCAGGATCTCGACCATGAAGCGATCGAGCTGAGCCTCGGGCAGCGGATAGGTGCCCTCTTGCTCGATCGGGTTTTGGGTCGCGAACACGTGAAAGGGCAGCGGCAGCGGGTGAGTCTTGCCGCCCGCGCTGACCTTCGCCTCTTGCATCGCCTGCAAGAGCGCCGCCTGGGTCTTGGGCGGCGTCCGGTTGATCTCGTCGGCGAGCAGCAGGTTGCAGAACACCGGGCCCGGCACGAAGCGGAAATTCCGCCGCCCGTGCGCGTCCTCTTCGAGCACCTCGGAGCCGGTGATGTCGCTCGGCATCAAGTCCGGCGTGAACTGAATCCGCGCGAACTCGAGGTCCATCGCCTCGGCCAAGCTGCTGACCAGCAAGGTCTTCGCCAGCCCCGGCACGCCCACGAAGAGCGCGTGCCCGCCAGCGAAGAGCGCGACCAACAGAAGCTCCACGACCTCCCGCTGGCCGATCACGCGCCGCTCGATCTGCTCGAGCAGCGCCTCGTGGGTGCGGGCGAGGTGACGCAGGGCGTCCGGGTCGGAGGACGCAATCTCGGGTGAGCTGGCAGCGACGGTCACGAGGCCTCTTGGATATACTCGCGCAAGGACGGCCTGACTACCCGTTTGGGGCGATCGCCGGGCATGGCGGGCTGGGCCTTCATTCTCGCGCC
>JAMHUH010000444.1:0-4386 GCA_035904925.1 Nannocystaceae bacterium | reverse complement strand
GACAGGCGTGGGATAGCCGCTCGCCGCGTGCCCTCGGCGAGTCTGGTAGAGTGCGCCATGCAGTCGTCGACGCTGGCCCGCTCGATCCTCGCGGCCATGATCGCCGTGGCCCTCGTGCCCGTGGGACAGCGAGCCGCC
This sequence comes from Nannocystaceae bacterium, assembly GCA_035904925.1. Taxonomy (GTDB): domain Bacteria; phylum Myxococcota_A; class Polyangia; order Nannocystales; family Nannocystaceae; genus Plesiocystis. The sequence goes on along the minus strand of JAMHUH010000444.1, from coordinate 4,248 downwards.
GAGGCCTGTGGCGCCTTCTTCTCCGTACGCGGGGTCACCCCCGAGCAGCGACCCTCGCTCTCGCGCGAGAAGGTGCTCTTGGTCCACGACGCCGAAGTCGGCCGCGAGCACTTCATCCGCGAAGTGGCCTTCGAGCGCGCCTTGGAGCCCTTCGGCTTCGTGGTGCCCACGCCCACCCGGCCGGAGGTCGAGTCGATCGAGACCAACCCCTTCACCAAGCTGCGCGATCGCTTCCCCTTCGCGCGCCCACGCGGCATCCCAGATGGGTATGGGAGCGGATCGGGGCGGGGATCGGGGAGCGGGGCCGGCCCGAGCGTCGAGGTGCTCGAGGTCAAGCAGGTCGGCAGCTTCACGGCCTTCGTGCTCACGGCCAACGACGCGGAGGCGCTGGCGAGCTGGCTCGCCGACAACGACCTCGTCACGACGCCCGAGACCGACCCATGGTTGGCCCACTATGTCGGCGCGGGCTTTTTCTATGTGGCCATGCGCTACGACCCGCCCAGTTCGGGCAAGCGCTCGGGCGTGGTCGCGGCCGAGACCATTCGAATCTCGTTTGCGACCCCGGTGGCCTACTACCCCTATTACGAGCCAGACACGCAGCTGCCCAAGCGCAAGCGGCTGATGGAGCTCTGGTACATCGGCCGAGAGGCGGTCGTGCCGATCGCCCTGCGTGACAGCGAGGGCGAGCGTCGCTGGCTCTCGCCCTTCGAAGAGGGGCTCACTTCGCTCGACGCACGCAAACAGATCCAAGCTGCGCTCCGCGACGAGCTCGAGGTCTTTCTCCCCGCCGACGACGGCGGCGCGCTCGTGGTCCAGACCTTTCAAGATCAGAAGGTCACGCGGACTGGTTGGGGCGACGTTCTGTTCGCCTTCAAAGAGCCACACACGCTCTCGCCTCGAGCGCTCGCCGACCTGCGACCGCTCATGAGCATCCTCGATCCCGAGCTCGCGAAGGAGCAGGCCACGCCATGAGCACCCGCGTCCAATGGGTCGTCGTGGTCCTGTCGTTGGCCAGCTGCGGATCCCCGGCCGTCGATGCGCCGGAGCCAGCGAAGTCCGCGTCCGCACCCGAGCCGGTCACGCCCGCGCCCATCGAGTCCGCACCCGAGCCCGAGCCGGTCGTGTCCGAGCCGGTCGAAGCCCCGCCGCGGCCCCAAGCGCTGAGCGAGCTCGTGGGTCATCCTGGGCTGGCGATCGGCCCAGCCGCCGAGGCCAGCGAGCAGCAGCGCGTCGCGGCGGCGCTCTCGATCTTGACCGACGGTTCGACCGCGGCACAGCTGCCCAAGCTCGCCACCGATCCCGACAAAAAGTTCGACGCTCGCTTGGTCGAGACGATGAATCCAGCGCCCGTGCGAGTCACACACGAACGCGTGCCCAAGGTCGTGGTCAAGACGCCCACGGTCGGGCCCGGACTCGCCAAAGAAGTCGTTCGTCGCGTCGTCCGATTTCACATCGCCGAGCTGCGATCCTGCTATTCGGGCGAGCTGAGCCAGGATCCCGACCTCGCGGGCAAGGTCGTGCTCACCTGGAAGATCGACCCCAATGGCACGGTCAGGCAGGCGGCGATCGAGAGCAGTACAATCGGTGGGAAGGTCGCCCCATGTGTGCGCAATGCCGTTTCGAGCTGGGTCTTTCCCCAACCGGACGGCGGCGCGACGACCGAGGTCAACTTTCCTTTCACCTTCGCGCCGGGTTGAGCTCCGGCTCAGTACGCGTATACGGCACCGGAATTTGGGGTGAGGTTGCCAGCTTGCTCACTCAGAACCGCACCCACGCCGACCGTGTCGCCATCCTCGCCAGGCGCGCCGACCACCAAGGTCTCGGCATTGTTCGAGAGCGCGACGACATGTCCGAACTCGTCTTGGCCCCCGGCGTTGGATGCCTTGACATAGGCGCGCTGCGCCCAGTTCACGCCGGCCCCCTGAAAGACATACACGGCGCCGACCGGTCCGCCATCGTCGACCTGGCTGCCATCGACACCGATGGCGTTGCTCGCCTCGGAGCGGGCGCCAACCGCCAAAGTCTCGGCGTCGGGGGCCAACGCGACGCTCCAGCCAAACTGATCATCCTCCTGGGTGTTCGAAGCCTTGATGAACACTCGTTGCACCCAGCCATTCATGACATCGAGTCCGAACAAGTAGACGGCTCCCGACGACGGGGCCATCGAATTGCTCATTCCATCGATCCCGGTCGCGTCGCTATCCTCGCCGATCGATCCCACCGCGAGGACGTCTCCGAGGCCCGAGAGCGCGAGGCTCCACCCGAAACGATCATTCGCGTTGATGTCGTGCGGCTTGACATAGGCATCCTGCGTCCACAGGTTGGCGTCACGCGAAAAAACATACACGGCGCCCGCGTTGTCGGAGATATCGATGCTCTGGTCGCCATCGATGCCAACCGCGTTGCTGCTCTCGCCGACTGCCCCGACGGCCAGGGTGTCACCGCTCGCCGACAATACCACGGTCGAGCCAAAGCCGTCGCCAGCGTCCGTATTGGACGCCTTGACGTAGGCTTGCTGCATCCACGTGTCTGCGCTCCGAGTGAACATGTAGACGGCCCCGGCGCCGTCGGCCGAGTCGTCGGCCTGGTCGCCGCCAACGCCCAGCGTGGCGCCTTGTTCACCAGGCGCCCCCACGACCAGGGTGCTACCGTCGGACGACAGCGCGAGCGCGGTTCCAAATCGATCGCCCGAGTCGGTATTGGAGGCCTTGATGAAAGCTTGTTGCGTCCAGATGCCTCCGACCTCGTGGAACACGAAGACGGCGCCCGATCCCGACGCGAGGGGAAAAGATTGGCCGTTGATGCCCGAGTGAAAGCTGCTCTCGCCCGGGGCTCCCACGGCCAGGACTTTTCCATCGGCCGAGAGTGCAACCGCGAACCCGAACTCATCCTCCCCCGGAAATTGCTCCGACACCCCCTTGACATAGGCGTGCTGGACCCACGTGTTCACGCTCCGCGTGAACACGTATACGGCACCCACACGTGCGAGCGAGTCATCACTCTGGTCGCCGTTGATGCCGGTGGACACGCTCGCCTCCGCGGGCGCACCGACGACCAGCGTCTCCCCGCTCGAGGCCAGCGCAATGGCATGACCAAATTGGTCGAAGGGGTCGGCGTTGGATGCCTTGAAGTACCCCACCGCCTCCGCCAGCCCCATCGGAGCGTCCACGGCCGAAGACTCCACACAGCCATGGGCATGGCAGCCTCGCAGCTTGTAGCTCGCACCACCCCGAAAATGCAGCGGCAGGGTCTGAACGATCGAGAAAAATTGTTGGTCGACGGGAAGGTCGTCGCCCATTTGCACATATTCGCCTTCGGCGCCGATGCGCTCGAGGACTTGATAGTATTCGGCCCCAGCGACCGTCCACCAGCTCAACTCGAAGGTCTTGACCTGCGACAACACGAGCTCCGGGGTCGGAGTGGCGGGCCAGAGGTTGCAGGAGCTCGAGCAAGTGTCGAGGTCGCTCGTGTTGCCGTCATCACAAGCCTCGAATTCCCCGACGAATCCGTCCCCGCAAGCTTGGAAGGTGCAATCGGTCTTGCACGCGCCAGTGTCACTGTTGAGCACGCCAAGGTCACACTCTTCGCCCACTCCGAGCACGCCGTCGCCACATGCTTCACCCACGTCGCTCGTGCCCTCGGTCTGTGTCGTATCGTCGGTGGTGGTTTCGCCCGCCGTATCGCTGCCCTCGGATGCGACCTCGTCGCCACTATCGGTCCCATGACACGCCAGGGCTGTCAACGAGAGGAACACGAGCAGGGTCGACCTCGGAGCGGGGAGCATGATTGACCCCAGAATGCTCTCGATTTGTCCACGTCGTCGCGCTGCGTTTGCAGAGCTCGCGCTCGAGTTCCGCATGGTTTGCGCGCGAGCACGGGCTGCGCCAGACCACGCGAACGCTCGCGTCGACCGTCAATCTGCGATACTCTGGCGCGCGACTCCCGAGCGTCGCTACGAGCGCCGCGCAGGGTTGGAATACATGGGATCGATGGTCACCAAGGCATCGATCCTGGCTTCGATGAGCGACCGCGTGTAAAATTACTGATCGCGAAGGTGTTGGTCGAGCACCTCTTGCTCGGCTTCGACTTGAAGTTCGACTCGGTCATGGCTGCTCGAGCGCGGGCGTGGGCGCAACCAACGAGGGTCGAGGCAGCGGCTTTCCGGCGAAGAATTCCGCGATCAATTCGGGTCGCTCGAGCTGATCGGCGAGCTGCGCGAGCTCGTAGAGCGGCGTGCGAAAACCTGGG
>JAMHUH010000443.1:0-10753 GCA_035904925.1 Nannocystaceae bacterium | reverse complement strand
CCTCCCGTGGGCGCGTGATCGAGATTTTCGACGAGTTCTCGACGGGCGACCAACTCGGCCCTCGCTGATGCCAACGCAGCCCTCGACTCCTGGCCAGACTCGCTTCGTCAAGTGGGCCGTGACGACGCTGTGCGGGCAGCCGACGATCTGCGCGAAGAAGGCCGGCGGATCGGGGTTCGCGGCGTTCGAAGGCAGGACCCGGGCATGAAAGCGCTCGCCCAGCGCCTCGGCATAGGCGGCGAAGCGCTGGGCCGTGCAAAAGCGGTCACCCTCGAAGCGATAGGCGAGCACCGTCAGATCCTCGCGCTCGAGCCGAGCCCTGACGAGCGCGGCTTCGTCCGCGCTGATCTGCAGGCCCGCGAGATCTTCGAAGGGCAGCGAGGGCTGACACAAGACCGGCGCGAGCAGGGCGGGTTCGAGCATCATGCTCAGCGCGAAGTTGCCGGTGAAGCACATCCCGATCGCGCCGACGCCCGCGCCTCCGCATTCTTCGTGGGCCAGGCTGGCGAGCGCGCGTAGCCAGCGAGTCACCGGGCTCGACTCGTTGGCCGCGAAGGCCCGAAATTCCGCGCTGACGCAGGCTCGCCGGAGCTGGGCGAGGCCGGCCTCCGCGTCCGGGTAGGCGCCATCGCGGCCGAAGAGCGAGGGCATGTACACGCGAAACCCGGCGTCGCGAACCCAGCGGGCGAAGCGAGCCACGTGCGGGCTGATGCCCGGCATCTCGGCCATCACGATCACCGCGGGCCCCTGCCCGGCCAGGTAGACCGGCTTGCTCGCGCCTTGCAGGGTGATCGAGCGCCGCTCGAAGTCGTCGAGCGCGTCGTCGCGGGTGGGATCGTGCTCGGCGGTCATCTTCGTCGCGAAGATGCGCGTGGGCGGCTCTTCGAACAAGTGGCAGAAACGCCAATCTTCGGTCCATTCTTGCCAAGTGATCACGCACCTGGTTTTCGACGGCGTCGCCGATGGGCCCTTGGGTGTCGGCTTGGACGTGATGGGCACCGCCGCGCGCCTCGTCGATGCGGGCCTCGTCGCGCTGCCCAAGCGCCACCGTGGCTTGCGTCAGCGGATCGTGTCGATCGAGGGCCAGTCGGTGCGCAGCGGCGCCGGCCGAACGCTGGAGGTCGATGGAGCGCTGACCCTGCGCGGACTGGGCGTGGGCGACGTGCTGGTCGTGCCTGGGCTCGGTGCCGCGAGCGAGCCCGAACTCGACGCCTTGCTCGAGCGACCCGACATCGTGCGCGGCGTCGAGCTCATCGCTCGCGCGGCGGCCAAAGGGCTTCGGGTGGCGGCCTCGTGCTCGGCGACCTTCGTGCTCGCGGCTTCGGGTGTGCTCGAGGGTCGGCGAGCGACGACGACCTGGTGGCTGGGTCCTTCGTTCGCGCGTCGCTTTCCGCAGGTGCGCTTGGCCAGCGACCAGATGGTCGTCGAGTCGGGCGAGGTCTTCACCGCGGGCTCGGCCTTCGCCCACGCCGACCTGATGCTCACCCTCGTGGCCCGAACCCTCGGCCCCACGCTGGCCCACTTGATCGCCAAGTATCTGGTCTTGGACGAACGCCCCTCCCAGGCCCGCTACATGGTGATGGAGCACATCCACCACGCCGACCCTGCGATCCGCGAGCTCGAGGTGTTCATCAATTCCAACCTCGCTCGCCAGCTCTCGATCGAAGACATGGCCCGCGCCACCGCGACCTCGCCTCGGACGCTCGCGCGCAGGGTCGAGCGAGCGCTCGGCACCACGCCTCGGCACTTCGCCCGCCGCTTGCGGATCGCCCGAGCCATGCACTTGCTCGAGACGACGCAGCGATCGATCGAAGACATCGCCGCGAGCGTCGGCTATGCCGATGGCGCCGCGTTTCGGCGGAACTTTCGGCGTGAGACGGGCAAGGCCCCGCTCGCTTGCCGTGCTCGCTGAAGCATCGGCCTCGCCCTCAGCTGGCCTTGGTCCGACGCGGATGCAGGGTCCGGCCCTCGGCCAACATCGTGACGAACTCGGCGATCCGCTTGGCCCGCGTCTCGGGCTTCGTCGCGGTCTGAACCCGATGCAGGATCGCGTAGCGGTTGGTCGCGTCGAGCGTGGCGAAGGCCTCGGCGGCCTTGGGCGCGCCCGCGAGCGCCAAGCCGAGATCCTCGGGCACGCTGGCCTTGCTCGGCGAGTCGTAGGCCCGGGCCCAGCGGCCGTCGCGTTGCGCTCGCTCGACCTCGGCCAGCCCGGCCGGCTGCATCGCGCCCGACTCGATCAGCGCGAGCGCCTTGGCCCGATTGATCTTCGACCAGATGCTGGTCGGCCCGCGCGGGGTGAAGCGCTGCACGTACCAGGTCGCGTCGACGCTGCGGACCTGGCCGTCGATCCAGCCCCAGCACAGCGCGTGCTCGACCGCCTCGGGGTAGGTGATCGAGGCGATGCCCGAGCCCTTCTTGGCCAAGCGGATCCACAGCCCGCGCGACTTGCCGTGGTTGCGGGCCAGCCAGCGCTGCCAGGCCTTCGCGTCGGCGAAGGGCTCGATCGGGAGCTCGGTGCTCGGCGGCTTCGCGCTCGCGCTAGCCTTCTTGGCGCTCGCCTTCTTCGCCATCGGCCGCGAGTGTATCGCGGCGAACGAGCACGAACTTGATCCGCCGCCAATCCCCCTCGGCCACACCAAACACCGCTTCGGCGGCGCCACCGATCTCGGCGACCGGAAAGGCCGCCGGCAGCTTGGCCCAGAGCGCGGCCCCGCGACGCTCGGCCAAGGCCCGGAGCGGCGCGAGCAAGGGCATGTCATCGAGGTGAAGCGCGCGCTCGGCTGCGTCGCGGCCCCAAGGCGGATCGCAAAACACGATCGCGCCCGCGACCACGAAGGGCTCGGCGAGCAACAACGCGTCGCCGAGGATGAAGCGGATCCGATCCGCGACCCCGTAGAGCTTGGCGTTGTGCTGGGCCATCGCCAGCCGCTCGCGCGAGCGCTCGATCGCCACGACCTCGCAGCCTGCCCGGGCGAAGCCGATCGCGTTGCCGCCCACGCCACAGCCCGCGTCGATCACCACCCTGCCCTCCCTACTCGCCCTACTCATGGCTCGCTCGCCCAGCGCCAGCGCCAGCGCCTCGGGGGTCAGCGACCAGCGGCCCTCGTCGTCGAGTTCGGCGCCACGCCGCGAGAACCCGACGCTGACGTTCCTGCGTCGTCGGGCGTCCACGAGCCGACCCGCACGGACCTGCGTCCGCGCCAAGCTCGGCTGGATCACGCACTCGATCGCTCGACCCTCGAGCACCAGCCCGCGGAGTCGAGCGGCGAGATCGGCCGCGGGCTCGGCCTCGAGCTCGGCCTCGGCCAGGCGCGTACCCGCGATCGCACCCGCGCCGAAGGTCCATCCGCGCGAGTCGTCCTCGCCCGCGAGCGCAGGTCCGAGCAAGCGCGGCGCGTCGAGCCAGTCGGGCAGCGGCGCGACGCGGATCGAATGCCGACGCACGCGGCGAACCATAGCAGTCGGGGTTGGCGCTCGGCAGTGTTAGGCTGCGCGCGTGCGCTGGGCTTCGAGCATCAGCGATGCCCCGGACCTCGAATCGGCCCTCGAGCTCGCTTGCGACGAGCTGCACACGCAGCTCGGCGAAGTGCGGCCCGACTTGCTGCTCGCCTTCGTCGGCCATCGCCACCAGGCCCACTGGCATCGCTTGCCCGAGCGACTCCGCGAGCGCTGGCCCACGGCCACGCTGATCGGCTGCTCGGCGGGCGGCGTGCTCGGCAGGGGCCGCGAGCTCGAAGATCGGGCGGGCGTGGCCCTGATGGCGGCGCGTCTGCCCGGCGTCGAGATCACGCCCTTTCACGTCTCGATCGAGCAGATGTTGGTCGGCGAAGCCGATCCTGCCGCGCTTCGCCAGCATTGGTCGCGGACGCTCGGCCTGCGCGAGGGCCCCGACCCGCACCTGATCTTGCTGCCCGATCCCTTCACCTGGCCCGGCCCGCAGCTGCTCGCGGACCTCGACGCCGCCTTCCCGACCGGCGTCAAGATCGGTGGGCTGGCCTCGGGTGGCGATCGGGCCGGCGAGCACCGCTTGTTCTGCGATCGCTCGACTCATCATCGCGGCCTCGTCGGCGTCGCGCTGCGCGGCAACCTCGAGATCGACGCCGTGGTCGCGCAAGGCTGTCGAGCCATCGGCCAGCCGATGTTCGTGACCCGCCACCAACGCAACGTGATCAGCGAGCTCGACGGTCGGCCGGCGATCGAGGCCTTGCAGCGGCTCTTCGACGAGCTCGAGCCCAGCGATCGCGTTCGCGCCCGCCACAGCCTCTCGATCGGCTTGGTCGTCGGCCGCGGCTGCGATCGCCTCGCGCTGCGCGGCCACGGCCTCGCGCTGCGCGGCCATGGGGACTTCTTGATCCGCAACCTCGTCGGCGTCGACCCGATCACCGGCGCGGTCGCGATCGGGGCCGCGCTCGAGGACAACGCGGTCGTGCAATTTCACCTGCGCGACGCCGAGACCTCGGCGGCCGAGCTGCGTGAGCTGCTCGACGACTACGTCCAGGCCCACGCCGAAGACGAGCCCGCCGCGGCCGCGCTGCTCTTCTCGTGTCTGGGTCGGGGCGCCGCGCTCTATGGCGTGCCCGACCACGACAGCGCGCTGATCCGCGAGCGGATCGCCAACGATCTCGCGATCGCGGGCTTCTTCTGCAACGGCGAGATCGGCCCGGTCGGCGGCCGAACCTTCGTCCACGGCTACACCAGCGCGATCGCCTTGATCCGGCCCGCGCGGGTGATCTGAGCTCAGGCCCGAGGATCCTCGAGCACCTCGAGGTCGAGCATCCAGGCGCCCGGACATGCGCTCGCTATGGTCGCGTCGGCGAGGTCGAAGTGGACCTGCGCCTCGTCGAGGATCCACGCGTCGCCGCTCGCGACCGCGACCTCGCTGGCGATCAGCACGCGATCGGGATCGGCGGCCAGCTCGACCTCCCAGGCCCAGCCGCGCTGCTCGGCCAGCTCGAGCAGGATCGCCCGCAGCCGCCCGCTGTTCGACACCGGCCGATCGAGCCACCACACGACCGGCCCGAGCCCGAGCGCCTCGAGCCGCTCGCCGATCGCCGTCGCGGCGGCGAGGGTCTGCTCGCTCCGCTCGTAGCTGCCATGGACGCCGGCCATGTCGCGCAGCACCCCGTCGCGCCCGCGCAGCAGCACGCCGCCCGAGAGCGCGACCTCGACCGCGATCAGCTGGTTGAAACCATCGATCGCCAGCGCCCGTCCGGCCAGCGCCTCGGGCCGGAGCCGACGATTGCGACGATGATCGATCGCCGCGTCGGTGCAGGTCGAGCGCAGCACGGCCCTCCGCTGCCGGGCGAGCAAGGCGTGGCGATCGCCGACCAGCTTGAGCGCCGAGCCCTCGGCGTAGCCGCGACCGAGCAGCCACGCGAGCTCCCAGACGGCCAGGCGCAGGTCGCCGATCCGCTCGCGTCCAAACAGCCGCGCGTCATCCTGGGCGGGTCCACGCGACATGGCTACAAGAACACTCCCAGGCCGATCTGCAAGGTCGGCGCGACCACGTAGGGCCCGAGGTACTCGCGGTGCTCGACCGAATTGTCGCTGGAGTCCGCGATGTCGAGCCCATAGCTGTAGTCGATCGTGTTGACGCGCAGGCCGAGCGCGAGGTTGAGCGAGAGCGGCGGGCGAAACAGCCAGTCGAGCTGCAGGCGGGGCTCGATCACCGGGACCACGACCAAGCGCGGGCGAATCGGCAAGGGTCGCTCCGCGAGCAGGTCGGTGGCGCTGCGATCGACGAACTCGCTGCTCAGGCGGAGCTGGGCGTCGAGGGCCACCCGCGAGCGATCCCAGACATGCTGGTAGCCGACCACCAACGCGGCCGGGAAGCGACGAACCACGACCTCGGCCACGCCGAGCCCGGTCGATCGACGAACGGGTTGGGTCAGCGAGGCGAACACGCCGTAGCCCACGCCGACGTGCACGCCGACCCGCAGCCGAACCTCGGCGCTCAGCTCGACGCCGCTGGCCCAAGGTCGCTGCGGCGCCCAAGCCTGGCCGACATAGCCACCTTGCAGGCGCACGCGCGCGCGCTCGCCCAGACGCCAGGGCGCGACCGGCTGACGATCGATCGCGGCGTCGGGCTCGGGCTCGTCGACCCCGTCGGGCTCGAGCGCGGGCTCGGGCTCGACTTCGGGCTCGACTTCGACGGGGATCAACCCGATCGAGCGACCCTCGAGCAGCTCGGTCGCCAAGTGACGGATCACCACCGCCGCCGCCTCGATCCGCTCGGCCTCGCTCTCGCCCACGATGCTGCGGTGGATGCTGCCTTCGGCGACGACCAGATATGCGACCCAGACTTCGTCGTCGACCTCGACCCAGACGGCGCCCAGCGCCGCTCGCTCGGCGATGCTCTGCTCCGCGACGCCGACCCGATCGCGCAGATCGACCGCGCGCTGGAGCGGGATCACCTCGAGCGCGACCTCGACGTCGTTGAGCTCGGTTCGAATCGCACGGGCGATCGCAAAGGCCAGCTCGCTCTCGTCGGAGAGCAACAACACGCGCGGCTCGTCGGCCGCCTGTGCGGGCTCGGGCTCGGGCGGCGCGGCGTCGACCCGCCCGCTTCGAAGCGTGGACGCCAGCACCAGCGCGACGCAGCCCGCGAACCTGCGCGCGCTGGTGTTCGATCGGGGCCGCACTCGGGCAATCCTAGCAGTTCGCCGACTGAGCCGGCCCACCGGCTCGGCTCGCGCAACGCTCGTTTGCCTAGTTCGCGGCGCTCGGGCCATGGTTGCCGTCGAGCATGAGCACCGCGAGCGAGCTGCAACAATTCGTGCGTGGTCGAGTGATGATCGTTCGTTGGCGACAGCCGACGGTCGAGGCCAGCCGTCGGCTCTCGGACGGGCTCGAGCGCCACTTCCAGAGCGAGGGCAGCAAGCTCTTCTTCGCCGCGCTGCTCGGCGTCGACTGCCCGGCCCCCAGCCAAGAAGTTCGCGACGCGATGATGGTCGACTACCAGCGCACCTGGTCGCGCTGCGTGAGCTCGCGAATGGTCGTGCTCGGCAGCGGGATGTCGCGGGCCTTGCTGCGCAGCGTGCTGGCGGGCATGGGCCTGGCCGCGGGTCTACGCGGCAAGGGCTTCGCCGTCGACGGCTCCGCGCCCGACATGGCCGACGCCGCCGAGCGCATGGTCGGCGTGTCGGCGCGCGAGCTGGTCGCCCACTTGGTCGAGGCCGGCCTGCTCAGCCCCGACGAAGCGCTTTAGTCGGAGGCGCGTTGGTCAGCGCCGCCGGCTTGGTCAGAGGCAGCAACGCGTTGGCCATCAGCACGCCAGCGACCAACGCGACGGCGACCAGCGTCATGCGAAACGCCGCGTCGACGCCAGCCGTCGGCGCGCCGGCCAAGAAGGCGGTCACGCTGCGAAACCCGACCGTGCCCGGGACCAAGAGCAGCAGACCCGGCAAGAGCACGATCGAGCTCGGCAGCGCCGACCAGCGGGCGTAGGCGTTGCTGGCCACGCCGACCACCAGCGCGCCAGCGAAGGCCGCGAACTCGGGCCCGAACGAAGGGCTGGTGATCGTCGAGACCAGCGCGCCCGTGACCCCGGCGATCGTCACCGCCGGCAGGTCGCGCCAGCGGGCCTGAAACAGCACGCAAGCGCCGAGCGGCGCGAGCAAGAGCCCGAGCGCACGACCGATCCCCGGCAAGGGCGTCGTCCAGCTCGGGCCCAGCTCGAGCACGACCGGCACCGACCCGAGCGCGAGCAGCCGATGCGCCAGCGCGACGCCGAAGGCCATGGTCAAGAACACCATGATCGCGCCCGCGAGCCGAGCGGTGCCCGAGACCAAGTGCCGGGTCGCAAGCTCGCTCATCGCCATGGTCAAGCTGAGCCCGGGCAAGAGCACGATCACGCTGGCGAGGCCGATCACCGCCTCGGCCAAGCCGGGCAGCAGACGCGCCAGGCCCTGGCTGGTCAGCGCGGCCGCGAAGGTCGCGATCGGTGCGAAGAGGCGCGCGACCGGGCGCCCGCTGGCCACGCGAGCGAGGCCACCGATCGCCAAGCCGAGCGCGGCCGAGGCCAGCACGTCGGCGACGCTGCCCTCGAGCACCGCCGCGGCCGAACCAGCCAGCAGCGCGTGCGCGAGCAGCTGGGCGATCGGGCCGTGCGGCGAGGGCTGGGCCGCGAGCGCGAGCAAGCGAACGCGAGCGCGCGCAGGCTCGAGCCGACGCTCGCCGACCGCGACCAAGATTCGATCGATCTCGACGAGCCGAGCCAGCTCGGTCTCGCCCGACTCGCCCCGGATCAAGAAGCTCCGCTGCCGGCGTGCGCCGAAGGCCAGCTCGACCGCCGTCGGAGTCGCGAGCACCTGCAAGCGGAGCCCGAGCCCGCGCGCGCAGTCCATCAGCCCGTCCTCGATCCGGTCGGTCGGGGTCCCGTAGCGGTGCAGGAGCTCGGCGGCGGTGCGCAAGAACGCGACCGCCTCCGCCCGCCTCCCCTTCTCCATGGGCGATCGCGCATCATTCGTGAAAATTCGAGCGACCACGAAGATTTTTTCCTCAGGCTCCTGTAGGCTCGAATTTACTCTGTACTGAGCTGCGTTCCACAGAATTGAGTGCGGATGAACGACGAGTCCAAGGCCCTCGACCGAATCGATCACGAAATCCTCGCCCTCCTGCAAAACAATGCACGGCTGAGCAACAAGGAGCTGGCCGCGACGGTCGGTCTGGCGCCCTCGAGCTGCCTCGCCCGGGTCCAACGGCTGGTTCGGGACGGCGTGATCCGGGGCTTCCATGCTTCGGTCGATCCGCGCGCGCTGGGCATCGAGCTCGAGGCCTTGGTGTTCGTCCGGCTGGTCCGCCACGCCCGCGAGCTGGTCCAGAGCACCTGGGACGAGCTCATGGCCATGCCCGAGGTCCGCGACATCTTCTATGTCGCCGGCTCCCACGATCTGGTCGTGCACGTGGTCGCGCGAGACGTCGAGCACCTGCGCTCGCTGGTCGCCGAGCGCTTCGGCGGCGAGCAAGTCGGCCACATCGAGACCGCGCTGATCTTTCAGCACCGCCGTCGACCCAAGCTGCCCGACTTCGCGCTCGACGAAGCCCGGGCCGGCCGCGCTCGGTGATATCGTCGCGGCGCATGTTCTTGTCGCGCATGATCGATCCGGAGGTCCGCGAGCGCATCGACGCGCTCGATCTGCCCTTCAACCGCTGGGGCCTCGACGGATACGGCGTGTCGAAGGAGCACTTGGGCGTGTTCTTCAGCGCGCTCGGGGTGTTCTACAAGCACTACTTTCGGGTCCGAACCTTCGGCATCGAGCAGGTCCCCGACACCGGCCCGGTCATGCTGGTCAGCAACCACTCGGGCGGGCTGCCGACCGACGCCTCGATGATCATCTCGTCGCTGATGTTCGACCACGATCCGCCCCGCCTCTGCCACGGCATGGTCGAGAAGTTCGCCCAGAACTGGCCCTTCATGGCGCCCTGGTTCTCGCGCGTCGGCCAGCTGCCAGGCTTGCCCGAGCACGCCAAGCGGCTCTTGCAAGATGGTCGCGTGCTCTTGGTCTTCCCCGAGGGCGCGCGCGGGACCGGCAAGCTCTACCGCGACCGCTACCACCTGGTCCGCTTCGGCACCGGCTTCATGCGGATCGCCGTCGAGGTCGGCGTCCCGATCATCCCGCTCGCCTTCATCGGCGGCGAGGAGGCCATCCCGACCATCTATCACGCCAAGGGCCTGGCCAAGCTGATGGGCGCGCCCTACTTCCCGGTCACGCCTTATGGCCTGCCGATCCCGCTGCCGGTTCACTGCGAGGTCCACTTTGGCGCGCCCATGCGGTTCGAGGGGACTGGCAACGAGCCGGACGACGTGATCGGCGGCTGGGTCGAGCAGGTCCGCGAGCAGATCGAGCAGCTGATCGCCGAGGGCCGCGGGTCTTGGAGCCGCAACGGCGCCGAGGTCGGCTAGTTTTCGATGGATCGGATCCTTCGCGGACGCTGACTCCGTTGGCTCCTTCGCGGTTGATCGCGTCTTCGACGACCAGGCTCTGCGGTGGGAAAGAGGGTCGCCCGCTCGGGCTCAAACACGTCGCCCTTCGAATCGCAGGTGCTCTCTCCTTGGTTGGAACGCTCGAGGCGTTGTCGCCATCGTGCATGGAAGCGAGGGGCTCGACTCGCCTCGGAGCGACCCTCTTTCCCCCCGCCCGCCTTTGAACTCGACTGCTGGCTCCGTCCCTCGCAGGGACCGCAAGATCTCGAGCGCTTCGATGGGAAGCCGCGAGTTCGTGTGCCGCCGATCCGAGCTCTCACGTTGTCTGGTGGGGACGGCGAGAACAGTCGAGGTCAAAGGCGCGCGGGGGGAAAGAGGGTCGCTCCGAGGCGAGTCGAGCCCCTGGCTTCTGTACGAGAGCGCCTCGATCGCCAGAGAACTCCAACCAGGGAGAGGGCTCCCGCGATTCGAAGGGCGACGTGTTTGAGCCCGAGCGGGCGACCCTCTTTCCCACCGCAGAGCCTGGTTATCGAAGACGCGATCAACCGCGAAGGACGAACCGAGTCAGCGTCCGCGAAGATCCGCGAAGGATCGCTAGAGCCCCCCAGGTGTAGACTCGTCCGCATGTCGGACCTCGCCCCCCTGCACCGTCGCCTCCAGCGAGCGCTCGTGCTCGCAACCTTGCTGCCCGCCTGCACCGCGACGAACGACGACGCCAAGCCGACCAAGAAGGCCGACGCCAAGTCCGAACCCAACACCAGCGCGAAGGAGCCGGTCGTCGAGCCGCCGACGACCGCGATCGCGGTCGTCGACGATCCTCCCGATCGG
>JAMHUH010000442.1:0-12735 GCA_035904925.1 Nannocystaceae bacterium | reverse complement strand
ACGACGGCGGCCGAAGTCGCTCCCCCGGAGCCCGTCGATCCCGTGCCCGCATTGCTGGAGACGGCGAAAGATCTCGAGACCCCCGACGAGGACGCGATCAAGGCGCTCGACGACGCCTTGGCGGCTGGCGCCGACAAGATCGTGCTCGCCAAGCTGGCCAACACGCGCGGCGAGTCGCTGGTCAAGAAGAGCGAGCCCGATCGCGCCGACGCCTTCTTCGAGTGGGCCAAGACCACCCACACGCTCTTCGCCGAGCCGGTGTTCAACCAGGCCAAGCTGGCTTGCCTGGCGGGCGACGCCGACCTGTGCAAGGAGCTGCTACTCGAGGTCGACAAGCGCGGCAACAAGAAGCTGCTCAAGGGGGTCGGGCTCGATCCCATCTTCACGCCGGTCGCGGACGACTCCGAGATTCGAAAGCTCTACGAGAAGTGAGCGAAGTGAGCGACGCGTCCGCCAAGGCGCCCGCCAAGAGCGAAGCGCCCGCGAAGATCGGCGTGCTCTTCGTCTGCTACGCCAACATCTGCCGCTCGCCGCTGGCCGAGGGGACCTTCCGCTGGCTGGCCGAGCGCCGCGGCGTGCTCGATCGCTTGAGCATCGCCAGCGCCGGGACCTCGGCGATGGATGGCGCTCCGCCGCACTCGCTCTCGCAGGCGATCGCGGCCGAGCACGGCTTCATGCTCGAGGGCGAGTCGCAGCAGCTCGTGCGCGACGACCTGTCTCGCTACGATCACGTGATCGTCATGGATCGCCAGAACCTGGCCACGATCCAGCGCCTGACCGGTTCGGCCTTTGGCCCGCTCGCGTCCGCGAATGCCGAGCGAGTCGGCTTTCGGGCCCGCGTGAGGCTCTTGCGCGAGCTCGCCGATCCTGGCGCGAGCGGGGCCGATCTCGACGTCCCCGATCCGATCGGCCGCGGCCCCGATCACTACCGCGCGGTGTTCGGGTTGATCGAGCGCGGCTGCGCGGCGCTGGTCGACGAGTTGGTTGGGCCCCAAGCTGGCTGAGCGTCGCTGAGCGGTCTGGCAAGGCCCCTGGCGCCTGTCAGCATCGCGCCGTGGTCGATCCCCCGAGCGACGCGGCTGATCGGTGCCGGCGGAATGGGCAGCGTCTACGAGGCGCGCCAGCTCTCGCTCGATCGCAAGGTTGCGATCGAGCTGCATCGTCTGGACGACCGTCGACGGGCACGAGCGGCTCGAGCTGCTCGACTTCAAGACGCAGACGAGGTGCCGGCTCGCAGCCGACACCTCGTTCACGCGCGCGACGATGCGCGACTCAGCTCGCTGCGGCGGCGCTCTCGAGCCCAGCCTCGAGCGCTGCGGCTGCGGCGACATCGGCCGCCGCCTCGGGGTGGACCTCGAGCTCGGCGAGCCCGCCGACCATCTGCAGGGTCGTCACCGGCGTGCCCTCGGGGATCACCGAGCCGTCATGGCGCTTGATCACCGGGACCGGGTTGACCTTCTCGTGCTCGATCAAGCGGGCCTCGAGGCTCGCGCGCAGCTCGTCGCTGAGCTCCTTGCCGGCCCAGGCCAAGCGACCGCGACACTTGGGGAAGCGCGAGCAGCCGAGCCAGGGGCCTCGCTTGCCGCGGCGCAGGTTGAGCGGCGAGGCGCAGTTGGGGCATTGGATGCCCTCGGCGACCGGGACCTCGAGCGGCGGCACGGCCGGGTATTTGACGTTGCCGCGCTTGTCGAGGTTGAGCACGAAGCTGGTGTGCGGATAGTTGAGCGAGGCCAAGAAGGGCCCGAAGCGACCGTTGCGGAGCTCCATGCTCGAGCCGTCCTCGGGCGTGACCACGTCGACCCGCTCGGGCAGCATCGGTCGCCCGCGGCGATCGATCGGGGCCGCGTAGTCGCAGTCCGGGTAGCGGGTGCACGACAAGAAGCGACCGTTCTTGCCGAACCGGTAGCAGGTCCGCGCGCCGCACTTGGGGCACTTGTAGATGGCCGGCTGGATCTCGGCCTTGGCGTGCGACATGCCCTCGTGGGCGGTCTCGAGCGCGCTCGAGAAGTGGTCGTAGAACTTGCGCAGCATGACCACCCAGTCGGCCGACGCGTCCTCGACCGAGTCGAGCTCGCGCTCCATCTGCCGGGTGTAGCCGACGTCCATCAGCTCCGGGAAAGCCTCGATCAGCTTGTCGGTCACGACCTCGCCGAGGTCGGTCGCGTAGAAGCGACAATCGCGTTACTCGACATAGCTACGATCTTGGATGACCGCGATGATCGACGCGTAGGTCGAGGGTCGACCGATGCCCTCGGACTCGAGCGTCTTGACCAGCGAGGCCTCGGTGTAGCGCGGCGGCGGGCTCGAGAACTTCTGCGCCGGGTCGATCTCGAAGGGCGCGTAGCGGTCGCCCTCGGCCAGGGTCGGCAGGTTCTGCTCGTCCGACGAGGTCGGCACTCCGGTCGCCCGATAGAAGCCGTCGAAGGCGAGCACGCGGCCGCTCGCACGCAGGCGCGCGCCGGTCGGCTTGTCGCGCCGCTCGAAGGTGACGATGGTCGAGTCCCAGCGGGCCGAGGTCATCTGGCAGGCGACGAAGCGCGACCAGATCAGCTTGTAGAGCCGGTAGTGCTCCTCGGCGCGCGGACCCGTGAGCAGGTGGCGGATCGACTCGGGATCGCGGCCGACCTCGTTGGGCCGGATCGCCTCGTGAGCCTCTTGCGCGTCCTTGTTGCTCGACGAGTACTGCTTGGGCGCGTCGGGCAGGTAGCGGCTGCCCCAGTTGGTCTCGACGTAGTCGCGGACCGCCGTGATCGCCTCGGGCGAGAGGTGGGTCGAGTCCGTCCGCATGTAGGTGATCAACGCGACCTGGCCCTCGCCGGTCAGCACGACACCTTCGTAGAGATCCTGGGCCAGCCGCATCGTCCGCTGGGTCGCGAAGCCGAGCTGGTTCGCGGCGGCCATCTGCAGGGTCGAGGTGATGAAGGGCGGCGGCGGCTTGCTGGTCGACTGCCGGGTCTCGATCTGCGCGACCGCGTAGCGGGTCGCGAGGTCGAGCTCGCCGAGGACCTCGCGCTTCCAGCGGGCCGGGCCCTTGCCCTCGGGGTTCTCGACGCTGCGGATCGACACCTCGCGCATGCCGACGGCCTCGGCGACGGCCTTCATCTCGGCCGAGAGGTCGCGCGGGGCGTTGGCCAACGCGCCGACCCGGAATTTCTCGCCGCCGACCTCGACCAGCTCGGCCTCGATCGCCTGGCGCTCGGCCATCCACTCGTTCTGGTCGCGCTTGTTGGGGCCTTTGCCCTTGGCGTCGGCCTGGGCCATGAACTTGGTCCACGCGGCCGCGAGCTCGGCGTTGGGCTGGGCCTCGGTCGCGAGCCGGACGTCGACCTTCCAGGTCTCGTCGGGCGTGTGCTTCTCGATCTCGCGCTCGCGCTCGACGATCACTCGGACCGCGACCGACT
The DNA here is from genome assembly GCA_035904925.1 of Nannocystaceae bacterium. Classification (GTDB taxonomy): domain Bacteria; phylum Myxococcota_A; class Polyangia; order Nannocystales; family Nannocystaceae; genus Plesiocystis. Next base: position 9,334 of record JAMHUH010000442.1, on the reverse strand, counting down.
GCACGCGCCCGGCCGAGAGCCCGCGCGCGACCTTCTTCCACAGCAGCGGCGACGCTTGGTAGCCGACGATGCGATCGAGGATGCGGCGAGCCTGCTGGGCGTTGACCTTGTCGATGTCGATCGCCCGCGGCTTGCTGAAGGCCCGCTGGATCTCTTCTTTGGTGATCGCGTTGAAGACCACGCGCTTGGCCACGAGCGGGTCGACGCCGAGCACCTCCGCGAGGTGCCAGGCGATCGCCTCCCCCTCGCGGTCGAGGTCGGTTGCGAACCAGACTTGGGTCGCGCCCTTGGCCTCGCGCTTGAGCTCGGCGACCGTCTTGGTCTTCTTCTCGAGGATCTCGTAGGTCGGCTGGAAGTCGTGCTCGAGGTCGACGCCCGGGACCGGCTGCTTGGTGCCCTTGGGCGCGCGGCTGGGCAGATCGCGGATGTGGCCGACCGAGGCTCGAACGACGAACTCGCTGCCGAGGTACTTGTTGATCGTCTTGGCCTTGGCCGGACTCTCGACGATCACCAGCTGCTTGCCCTGCGCCTGCGACTTGCCGGGCGCGGCCCGAACCGTCGCCGTCGTGGTCGCCTTGCGATCGTTGGTGGTCGCTCGCTTCTTGGCGACCTTGGCGACCTTGGCGGGCTTGTCGATCGCACCTTCGAGCGCTGGCCCGTCGATCTTCTTGGCCGCGGACTTCTTGGCGGCGGGCTTCTTGGCGGCCGCTTTCTTGGCGGCCGCTTTCTTGGCGGCGGGCTTTTCAGCCACGGGTGGCTGACTTGGTTTTTCAGCCACGGGTGGCTGACTTGGTTTTTTCGCGGCGCTCGGCTTCTTGGCAGCCGCAGGCTTCTTGGCAGCCGCAGGCTTGGCCGCCGCAGGCTTCTTGGCCGCCGCAGGTTTCTTTGCGGCCGCGGCCTTGCTCGGCGCGCGCTTGGCCGCCTTCTTGCTCGCCGGTGACTTGCTGGGCTTCTTGCTGGCTTTCTTGGCCATGGGGATCGGCTTTCAGCCACCGTCGCGCGACTCGGCCACATCGACGATGCAGGCGTGAGTTGCGCGGTTCTGGGGCACGAGCGACGCGACTGTAATTGAAGGTGTCGAGTCAGACCACCCGTACGCGAATGCGTCTTTCACGCTGACTCGGAAAGGGGAGCACGCGATCTACGCAAAAGGGGACCAGGCGTGGCCTGATCCCCTCGGTGCTGGCGATCGAGCCGAGGCTCAGCCGCAGCCGGAGAGCAACTGCGCGTCGTTGAGCTGGTCGCAGGCGTCGCGGTAGTCCGGCCGGGTGAGCGGGCATGCGCTGACGTTCGGGCTCTTGCCGAGACAAAAACCGCGCGCGTCGGCGACCGTGAGTCGACGGAAGCAGGCGCTCTGCAGCTCGGCGGCAGTGATCCCCTTGGCGTCGAGGACCGACTGGCTCACGCCGGCGACGAACACCTTGCAGTTGGTGCCGCTCGGATCTTGGTGGGTCGCGTGCTGCGTCCCCTTCCACGAGGTGATGTCGAGCCCGCCGAGCCCGGTGATGTCCATGCCGGTGACCGGGCGATAGCAGCCGCCGTCGCCAAGGCCGGGATCGAGCACGCAATCTTCGGGCTCGAGCTCGACGGTCTGGCAACAGATGGTGTTGCTGCCGCAGACCTCTTCGACGTCCGCGTTGACCCAATTCGGGTTGCAGGGGACCGGGCAGCCCTGGGCGCCGACGTCCGCGAGCGCGCCTTCGATCGGGACCGCACCCTCGGCGATGCACATGCCGCTGATGCTCAGCGAGTTGTTGCCACCCGAGAAGATCGGCGTGCCGATGCCTCCGCGACCCTGGTACTTGGGCAGCACGGCGGCATCGAGAGCGTCGAGATCGAGCGCGGCCGGATCGTCCGAGCAGCAGATGTAGCCGTCGGGGCAGGGCTCGCTACCCGCGGGCGAGCAGCGGAACGCCGTGGCCGGATAGTCGGGAGGCTGGCAGGCCGTCGACACCAGCACCGCAGCGCCGAACGCCGCACAATGGACGAGCAACAAGTTCAGAAGACGCAACGGCTTCGCTCCTTCACGCCGCGGAACGTTGGCACGACGACCGACGCTTGTAAAGTTCTCAGAGCTCGGATTTATCACGGGTTTTGGCCCGTCTTCGGCGCGGAGCTAGACTCGTGAACGTGCCGCAAGACCCCCGCTCGGGCCTCAGTCATCTGGTCCTCCTCGCGCTCGTGCTGAACCCACTCGCGCTGACCTTGGGATGTTCGCGCGATGGATCGCGCGAGGAGCCCGTCGATCCCGCACATGGAGGCGAGAACGCGAACGAGGTCCAAACGAAGCTCGATCCTGCCGATCCCAACAGTTGGGACGCGAAGCTCGACCCTGGGCCGGCGAGCAAGACCAGCATGCGCGAGCAAGCGGTCGGCGAGGCCTGGGTGTTGGACGCTCGCCTCGGTGAGCCGCGCAAGGTCGCGGTCGAACAGGCCGAGGCCCGCGGCTACACGGTGATCAATCTGGGCGACGAGTGGCGGCCCTACATCTTCACCCACAAGACGCCTGGGCAGAGCGACGAGAGCCACAACGACTACGCCGATCGCTACGTCGCGCTGGCCAACGACTGGACCGACGCCGACGGCGACCCGCTCGCCGAGCACGAGCACAACTACCTCGAGCTCTACGGGATCCCACCCAGCCTCGCGGTCGTGATCGAAGAGTGGCGCGAGCTGCCGGCGATCGAGCAGTGCCTCGACGAAGCTGGCTACGATGGCAAGGCCTTCGACGCGAGCGTCGGCACGATCGCCTACAGCAAGGGCAAGGGAGCCAAGCGGCTGCGCTCGTGGAAGTGGGCGCGGACCAACCTGCAAAACAAGATGCGCAAGGCCGGGCTCAAGGCCGAAGCCGACGCGCAGGACTGGGCGGCCGCGGCCGGCGTCGAGGCGTTGAAGCAGCCCTATGCGGCCTTCATCGAGCTCGAGCGCGAGGTCGGGATCATCCGCAACGCGCAGATTCGCTTTCGCTGCGAGCAGCTCTTCAACGAGGCGGGCGGGCGCGGCAAGTTCGATCCCGGGGACTACGACGCGGGCACCCATCACGCGCTGGCCAACTTCGAAAAGAAGCACGACCTGATGGGCTGGGGCCACTTCACGGCCGAGAACGAGGCCTACCTCGGCTTCTCGCCGCGCGAGGCGATCCACCAGCGCCTGGTCCGAGTCATGACCGAGCGCGTGGTCTCGAGCGCGGGCATCGTCGAGGACGGCTCGGCTGGCGAGTGGAAGTCGGACTTTCGCTGGAAGGACGCCGAGGGCAACGAGCACGCGCTGCGCGACCTGAGCTCGGAGTTCACCGAGGCCACGATCGAGGCGCTCGAGCTCGGCAACCCCGAGACCGCGCTCGCGCGGCTCGAGCAGCTCGCCGAGCTGGCCGCGAAGGATCCCGACCACCCCGAGGGCTTCGGCGAGCTGCTGGTCGCGATCCAGTTGCCCGAGCTGCCGGCCTACTACGGGCCCAACATGGAGTTCTCGACCGTCATCGATCGCGGCGACATCTGGTACGACTTCCCCTGGGACGCCGAGGGCCACCAGAGCTCGCAGCCGCGCGAGCGCTTCCCCAAGCTCACCCTCTACGTGACCTACGAAGGCCAGCAGATCCCGCTGGTCCACTGGCGCACGACGATCGGCTCGTGGCGCAGCGAGATGGAGGACGGCAAGGAGTACTACGCGTACAAGAACTCCGACGTCGGCGACCGGGTGTGGAAGACCATCATGGCCGCGCCGGTCTGGATCCCGCCGGACGGCACGCCGACCGACTCGCTGACCAAGCTCAAGCGGCAAGATGGCAAGCTCAAGCGGGTCGTGAACTACGACGAGACCGGCCCGGGCTACACCTCGGCCTATGGCCTGGTCGCGGGCTACCACGTCCGCTTGACGGCCAAGGCCGACGGCAGCGTATCGGTCTACGACAACCAGATCCGGACCCACGGCAGCGTCGACTACATGTCGATCCTGCGCCGCTTCTCGCACGGCTGTCACCGGCTCTACAACATGAACGCGGTCCGGATGTTCTCGATGATCCTCCAGCACCGCGACTACACGCGGACGGGCCAGACCAAGATCGGCGCCGGTCGGACCTTCGAATCGGGCGGCAAGAGCTTCACCATGAAGCTGACCACGCGCGGCTATCAATACGAGCTGGTCGAGCCGATCCCCGTGACCGTCACCGAAGGCCGGATCCGCGGTCGCCGGCAGTCGCCGATCACCGAGATGATGCCCAAGCCCGGCGTCGACTACACCGAGGATCCCGAGCTCGAGCCGCCGCCCGACGCTCCCTTGCCCTGAGCCGAACTGCCGCGTACGCGCCGATGGACGGCTCGTACGCGGCTTTCGACGTGGGCCTGTGCTTCGCATATAGTCCCGCGCCGTGTCGCGCCAAGACAGCAGGTTTCAGCAGTCCTATCGGGGTCACCTCCTCGCCGAGCAGCGCCGCGAGGTGCTGCGAACGCTCCGCGAGTCGCTCGACCCCGGGACCACGCTCGGCGAGATCGTCGACGCCGCCGAGGCGCTCGGCTGGGGCGAGCCGCTCGGCGACATGAGCCTGGCCGAGATCGCCGAGGGCCTGCTCGCCGGCAAGCCGGTGATCGTCGAGGAGGACTTCGACGACGAGGGCGATGAGGGCGACGACTTCGATGACGATGACGACGACGACGACGAGCAGGTCGCCGCCAGCCCGAGCGTCGCCCCGCCGCCGAGCCCGAGCGTCGCCGCCTCGAGCGACGACGACGAGGACGACTACGACGATGAGGACGACGACGAGGACGAGGACGACGAGGTCGACTCGCAGCTCGAGATGCCGCTCGCCGCCGCCGTCGAGGATGACGAGGACGAGGACGACGAGGTCCAAGCCAAGCCTGCGCGCGTGACCAAGAAGGTCAGCAAGAAGGTGTCGAAGAAGGTCAGCAAGAAGGCGGCGCTGGTCGTGCAGACGACCAAGAAGACCTCCAAGAAGGCGGCCAAGAAGGCGGCCAAGAAGACACCCGTGCAGAAGGTGACCAAGAAGGTCAGCAAGAAGGTGTCGAAGAAGACCTCCAAGAAGGCGGCCAAGAAGGCCGGTCGGCGCTAGCCGGGCTCAGCCCAACGTTGGTTCGAGCGCCGCGAGCAGCTTGCGGGTCAGCGTCGGCACGCCGCCTTCGGGCCCGCGATCGCCCTGCAACCACGCCAGCACGCGCCCATCGGAGCGCCCACGTAGCTTGGGCGCTCGCTTGGCTCGGGCCGACCAGGGCGTGATCTGCCAGATCCTGTGGCTGAACACGTGGCGGACCTCGGGGCCGGCGCTCGCGTCGAGCTCGAGCTCGACCCCGAACCAGGCTCGCAGCCGCTCGTTCAGATCCTTCGAGTCGCTCGGGCCGGCGCCTTCGCGGCTGAAGAGCGGCAAGCACCAGAGCCCGGCGAGCAGACCTTCCTCGGGTCGGCGCTCGAGCAAGAGCCGGTCACCCCAGCGCAGCGCGACCGCGTCGAAGTGCAGCTCGGGCGAGGCACGCTTGAGCTTGGCCGCGGGGATCGTCTGCTCGATCCCAGCCTCGCGCGCGCGACAGTGCGTGCGCAGGGGGCAGTCGCCGCAGCTCGGATTGCGCGGCGAGCAGAGGGTCGCGCCCAGCTCCATCAAGGCCTGGGCGAGCACGCGCGGCGAGCCCTGCTCGAGCACCCGCGCGACGAAGCGCCAGTGCTCGGCGTGGTTGGCGTCTTGCTCGCGCGGATCGGTGATCGCGGCCAGCCGGGTGTGGACGCGGGCGACGTTGCCGTCGACCAGCGGCGCGGGCTGGTCGAAGGCGATCGAGGCGATCGCCCCAGCCGTGTAGCGGCCGATGCCCGGGATCTCGCGCAGCTGCTCGGGTTGCTCGGGCAGCTCGCCGCCGAGCTCGTCGCGGACATGGCGAGCCCCGCGGTGGAGCAGCCGCGCGCGCCGGTAGTAGCCGAGCCCGCTCCACTGCCCGAGCACGTCTTGTTCGTCGGCGGCCGCGAGCGTGGCGAGATCGGGGAAACGAGCCAAGAAGCGGCCCCAGTAGCCCTCCACGGTCTCGACCCGGGTCTGCTGAAGCATCACCTCGGACACCCAGATCGCGTAGGGGTCACGAGTGCGGCGCCACGGCAGATCGCGGGCGTTGGCCTCGAACCAGCGAGTCAGCGCCTTTGCGATCGGCTTGGCCTCGAGCGCCTTCAAGCCGAGCCAGGGTCGCGTGCCCGCTCGACCCTCGCAAGCCCTGGAATCCGCCCGCGTGGGCTGGACGTCGATCCATGCCCGCCCTTAGTCTGGGCCAATCCCCCCGGCCGCGATCGAATGTTTCGCAAGCGCGACACTCACATCCACTTCGTCGGAATCGGCGGCATCGGCATGAGCGGCATCGCCGAGGTGCTGCTCAACGTTGGTTATCGGGTCACGGGCACCGATCTGGCCGAGACCGAGATCACCCGCCGTCTGGCCGGGCTCGGCGCGAGCCTGCATCGCGGCCACGATGCCAACCACCTCGGCGACGCCGACGTGGTCGTGGTCTCGAGCGCGGTCCGACCCGACAACCCCGAGGTCGCGGCCGCGCGCCTGCGCAAGATCCCGGTCATCCCGCGGGCCGAGATGCTCGGCGAGCTGATGCGGCTCAAGCAGGGCCTGCTGATCGCCGGCTCGCACGGCAAGACCACGACCACCAGCTTGGTCGCCGCGGTCCTGCACGAGGCCGGCCTCGATCCGACCATGGTCATCGGCGGCAAGGTCAACAGCTTCGACTCCAACGCGCGGCTCGGCTACGGCGACCTCTTCGTGGCCGAGGCCGACGAGAGCGACGGCAGCTTCCTGGTCCTGAGCCCGACCCACGCGATCATCACCAACATCGACGTCGAGCACCTCGATCACTACGGCACGCTCGACAAGCTGCTCGACGCCTTCGTCGGCTTCGCCAACCGGGTGCCCTTCTACGGCATGGTCGCGGTCTGCGTCGACGATGCCAACATTCGGGCGATCCTCCCGCGCTTGATCAAGCGGACGATCACCTACGCGATCGACGAGCCGGCCGACTACCAAGCCGAGGTCCTGGCGATCGGCGGCGGCCAGACCCGCTTTCGCGTGCTCGCCCACGGCGAGGATCAGGGCGAGTTCGTGATCGCGATGCCCGGCCGCCACAACGTCCGCAACGCGCTCGCGACCATCGCCTTGTGCGACGAGGCCGGGGTCTCGCCCGAGGTCACCCGCAAGGCGCTGCGCGAGTTCGCCGGCGTCCAACGCCGCTTCACGCTGCGCGGGGTGGTCGACGACATCGCCGTCGTCGACGACTACGGCCACCACCCGACCGAGCTGCGCGCGACCTTGTCGGCCGCCCGCGAGGCCTACCCCGAGCGGCGCGTGATCGCGGTGTTCCAGCCGCATCGCTTCACCCGGGTCCGCAACCACATGGTCGACTTCGCGGCCTCGCTCGACGAGGCCGACCTGGTCGTGCTCACGCCGATCTACGCCGCTGGTGAGCCGCCGATCGCCGGGATCGACAGCCCGCACTTGGCCGAGCTCGCGCGCGCGCGCAAGCCCGATCGCGAGCTGCACGTGATCGGCGAGCCGGGCGAGGTCGTGGCGACCACGATCGCCAGCTTGCTCGAGCGGGTGCAGCCGGGCGACCTGGTCCTGACCCTCGGCGCCGGCAGCATCACCAAGGTCAGCTATGGGCTGGTCGAGGCGCTGCGCGAGCGAGCCTCGCTCGGTCGAGCGGTCTCATGATCAGTCGGGGCGTCGCGCTGCTCACTCGGCTCGCGCCCTGGCTTGGCGAGCTCGTCGACGACCCGCGGCTCGAGCTGCGCCTCGACGAGTCGATGAGCCGCCACACCACGCTGCGACTCGGCGGCCCGGCCGATCTCTGGGCTCGGCCCGCCGACGAGGCCGCCTTGATCGCGCTGCTCCACGCCTGCCACGAGTCAGCGACGCCCACGACCTTCGTTGGCAGCGGGACCAACTTGCTGGTCCGCGACGGTGGCCTGCGCGGCGTGGTCGTCAACCTCGGCCGGCTCAACCGCGTGCATCGGCCCGCGCCCGAGCAGCGACCCACGCTCGTCGAGGTCGAGGCCGGCAGCTCGACCGGGCGCCTGCTCAGCCAGGCCACTCAGTGGGAGCTCGGCGGCGTCGAGTTCCTCGGCGGCGTCCCGGGCAGCGTCGGCGGCGGCTTGATCATGAACGCCGGCACCTACCTGGGCGAGTTCACCAACGTCGTCGTCGAGGTCCGCAGCCTCGAGCGCAGCGGTCGGCGAATCGTCCGCGATCACGACGCGTGTGGGTTTCGCTACCGCGACTCCGATCTCCCACCGAGCGAGATCGTCGTGTCCGCGCTGCTCGAGCTGCGCCCGCGCCCGCGGGCCGAGATCGAGCTCGAGGTCGCCGCGCTGCGCAAGCGTCGCGACGAGCGCGAGCCCAAGGGCGTGCCCAACAACGGCAGCACCTTCAAGAACCCGCCGGGCGAGTTCGCCGGGCGCTTGATCGAGGCCGCCGGGCTCAAGGGCGCGCGCCGAGGCGGGGCGATGGTCTCGGACAAGCACGCCAATTGGCTGGTCGTCGATCGCGGCGTCGCGCCAGCCTGCACCGCCGCCGACATGCTCGAGTTGATCGAGCACGTCCGGGCCGAGGTCGAGCGCGTGCATGGGGTGCGGCTCGAGACCGAGGTCGAGATCGTCGGCGAGCCGGGCTAGTCTGCGGTCGCACAGAAGGAGTCCGCGAAGGATCCTTCGCGGACGATCGGGTTCTCGATGGAGGGGCTCCACGGTGGGAAGAAGGGTCCCCCGCTCGGGCTCAAACACGTCGCCCTTCGAACTTCGGGTGCTCTCTCCCTGGTTGAACCACTCGAGGCGTCGTCGCGCTCGTGTCCAACAGCCAGGGGCTCGACTCGCCTCGGAGGGACCCTTCTTCCCCCCGCGCGCCTTCGATCTCGATTGCTTGCTCCGTCCTCCACAGGGACCGCGAGATCCACAGGTGCTTCGCCGCGAAGCCGCGAATTCGCGCGCTGCCGATCCGAGCTCTCACGCTCTGTGTTGGGGGATGGAGACGGCAGTCGAGGTCAAAGGCGGGCGGGGGGAAAGAGGGTCGCTCCGAGGCGAGTCGAGCCCCTGGCTTCTGTGCGAGAGCACCACGATCGCTGGCGATCGCCAACCAGGGAGAGAGCACCCGCAATTCGAAGGGCGACGTGTTTGCGCCCGAGCGGGCGACCCTCTTTCCCACCGCAGAGCCTGGTTGTCGAAGACACGATCGTCCGCGCAGGATCCACCGAGTCAGCGTCCGCGAAGGATCCACACTCAGCGCGGCTCGACCGGCGCAGGCTCGACCGGCTCGGTCCGCACCGGCTTGCCAAGCTGCTCCTCCGCGTCGATG
>JAMHUH010000441.1:0-24541 GCA_035904925.1 Nannocystaceae bacterium | reverse complement strand
CATCAGTTCCCCCGTACGCAGTTCATCGTGACCGCCCACAGCCCGCTCATCGTGCAAGCGGCCGAGGATGCGGACGCGAAGGTGGTTGTGCTCCGCCAGGACAGCGAGACCGGCTTCGTCACCATCGACGACGACGTTCAAGAGGTTCGTGGTTGGCGGGTCGATCAGATCCTCACCAGCGAGCTCTTCGGCCTCGAAGGTCCGCGCTCCGCCGCCGCCAACGAGCTCTACGAGCGCCGGGCGGCGCTGGTCATGCAGGGCAAGCTCGGCGACGCGCAGCAAGCCGAGCTCGACCAGATCGACACCGAGCTCGATCAGCTCCCGGCTGGGGACTCCGCCCAACAGCGACACGCCTGGGATGTGCTGCGAAGGATCACCGCTCGCTTGGAAGCCCGGGAGGACGCGGGCGAGTGATTCGCATCCACAAGTCCTCGACCCCACCCGCCCCCTTGGCGTCCGAGCGAAGCGATCTGGTCGAAGCGCACGCGGCCGAGCTCGCCGCCGGCCGGACGATCGAGTTCGACCCTTCCGTGTACAGAGCACCCGAAGTCTCGCAGGCGCTCGAGGTCGCGCAACATTCCAAGTGTTGTTACTGCGAGCAAACTCGATCGATGAAGCTCGAGCTCGATGTCGAACATTTTCGACCGAAGGCCGAGTCTCGACAAAGTTGGAACGACGAGGCGCAGCGGCCCGGCTACTTCTGGCTCGCCTACGCCTGGTCCAACCTCTACCTCGCGTGCAAGCCCTGCAACCAAGACCACAAGCGCAGTTTCTTTCCCTTGGTCGATCCTGGCGCACGTAGGCGACTGCCTTCGGACCCCAACCACGAAGACCCGCTCCTCGTCGATCCCGGAGTCGACGACCCCGAGCAACACATCACCTTCAACGAGGCCGAGATCTCGCCCCTCGACGCGCGCGGGAGCACGACGATTCGCTTGCTGGAGCTCGGTCGGACAGCGCTGAATCGGGAGCGTCGGCAGTACCTCGAGCCTCGCGAATTGCTCGTTCGACTCGCGAAGTTGCTTCACGACCAGGAACGGCGCCTCGGCGAGGAGGATGAACACGACATCTGCTCGATCCTCGCCTCGGCGACCGACCGAGCGGCTCCCTTCGCGGGCATGATGCGGGCGTGCCTGCGCCGGCATCTCGGGGCTGACGTCCGCATGCCGCTGACCGCCCACGAGCTGCTCGTCTATGTCCATGGTGGGCCGCTCCCACGCCCCACTCCAACGCCCGCGTTCGAGCCTAGCTGATCCGGGCGAGCTCGCGGCGCGCGTCGGTCGAGAGCTTCTCGGCCATCTCCTTGCGACTGACCATGCGCTGCTTGGTGTAGGCCGGGATCAGCTCATCGATCAGGTTGCGCAGGATCGCCTGGCGATCCGAGGTCGTCTTGGCCTGGTGGTAGGCCGCGACCGCGTCGTCGATCGGCTTGATCGACTTGCGCTCGGTCACCGCGGCTCCAAAGGTCTTGCCGGTCGTCGAGTAGGCCAGCCACTCGGGCCGGCTCATCAGCAGCGAGTCCTCGTCGCCGCGCTGGCGGACATAGCCGAGCACCTGCATGGCCATCGCGTCGAGGTCCTGGCCGGTGCCGTTGATCTTCTTCAGCATTTCAAAATAGCCCGACTTCTCCTCCTGATCCATCCGGAAGCCGGGATCTTGAATGTCGTGGACCAAGCGCCAGATCTGGTGGACATCGTCGATCTTGCGGTCCTCCTCGATGCATTTCTCGATCATCGCGGTCGCGGTGACCCGGGCCTTCTCGACGATCGGCTCGGTCGTCGGCTGGCCCTTGTCGCCGCCGAACCCGACCTTGCTCGTGATGACCTCGTAGCCACCGTCGGCTTTGGCCACGAGCTTGGCGCCCAGGCTCCAATCGCCGAGATCCCACTCGACGAAGCGGTAGCTCCATAGCTCGGTGTCGATGAAATAGAAGAGCTGGGCGCGGACCGACGCGCCGATCGCCGCCTTCATGCCGACCTTGGCGCTCAGTTCTGCGCTGGGCTTGTCCTCGACCGCGGTCGGCAAGCGCAGCTGGTGCTTGGCGTCGTCCCAGAGCACCTTGCCCACGACATCGGCCTCGAGCCCGACGTGGCCCTCGCCACGCGCGAAGAGGTTGCCCGAGACCTCGGCCAAATAGGGAATGCCGACCCCGACGCCGGCTTCGAGCTGGACCCCGGCGTGGGCCTCGAGCCCGGCCTTGCCGCCCAGCTTCCAGGGGTGAATCCCAGGCGTGCTCGCGTCGGCCTCGAGGCGCTGCAAGGACGCAGCCAGCGTGGCCCCGAACCCGATGTCGGTGCGAATTCCGAAGTTCGCGTGGACACCGGGGACAATCGGGAATTTGGCGACGAAGGCCGGAATGTCGAGCTTGTGGCCGACCGATCCGGTGATCTTGCCGGTCCGCGCGACACCGTCGAATTCGGCCCCGAGCCCGAACAGGCGCGCCTTGAATTTGGTGATCTCCTTGCTCAGCTCGCCGACGTCGAGGCCTCCGCTGTCGATGTCGACGTCCGTGGCGCTGAGGTTGACGACCAGCGTCTCGAGCCCGGTGGTCTCGATCCAAGCCAGGTCGAAGCCCGGGACCAAGCTCTCGATCGTCGATTCGTCGAGCTTCGAGCCCGAGTCCGGCAACGAGGTCCCGCTCGGCTTGCTCTGATCTTCGTTCTTGGCGACGTCGGCTTCACCGTAGGCGTAGATCAGCGCGACCTTGCCGGCGTGGAAGCCGTCTTCGTCGATCTTGCCCTTGGTCAATTCGAAGCGCAGGACGCCGCCCTTGTGAATCGGAATGTTGAGCCAGACCTTCTCGACCTCGCCGATGAGGCCCTTGCCGGTCACGTAGCGGATCGTCGTGCCGGTCGAGGCGAATTCGAGCGAATCGATCAGCTCGAGCTCGAGGTCGCCGCCGATCCCGACGTCGGTCCCGCCTTCCTCGCTCCACTTCGCCCACAGCTTGGGATTGGCCAGGGTCAGGCGATCTTCGACCAGCGTGAAGGTCTCGGGGCATTCGAGGTCGGCCTTGCCGCCGGCGAACTTTCCTTGCTGGTCGATCTGCAGATCGAAGCGGCCGGCGATCGTGTGGCCGAAGGCGTCGAGGGTGGTCGCGCCGCGAAAGTGCAGCATGTCGCTGGGCGCTTTGCGGTTGTAGGTCAGGCTGAGGTCGGTGGCCGTGAACACGTCGTCGCCGAACGCGAATTTGCCGATCACCAGATGCAAGAAGCGCAGGCCGTCATGCCCGATCCGGACCTTTTGCAGGGCGATCGGTCCGCCGGTGAACAATCCGCCCAGCGTGATCGGTTCCGAGAGCAGCGAGACGCCCGTGAAGGTCGCCTCCCAGTCGCCGGCATAAGGTACGCGGAGTCGGACCGCGTCCGCGCCCATCACGTTGCCGAACACCTTGATGCCAAAGCGGGCTTCGAGCTGGAGGCCGCCCCGCGTGACCGCCTCGTCGTCCGTCCAACCGGCGATCGTGGGGTTCTCGGCCTCGAGCCAGAACCACCCGAGCTTCGCGTCGACCATCGGCTTGGGCTTGGGCGCCGCGACCGGGTCGCTCGGCTTGGGCAGCTTGGACACGTCGGCGACGAAGAGCTCGCTGAACGAGCGCGCGCTGGTCAGGCCAGCCGCCCCGACCGCCGCCCAAATGCCGGTATAGAGCGCGCTGACCGGGTTGTTGCCGAGGTCGTGGAGGAACTCGATGATCTTGCCGAGCGTGACCAGCAGGTTGCCGCCGTCGATCAAGAGCGTGTTGATGTGCGCCTCCGTGATCGCGCCGAACATGTATGCGTCGGAGAATTTGCGAATGCACCAACCGATCCCGTAGGTCAGCAACACCTTGATCGGCTCGGGAATCGATGCGATCACCGCCTTGAGTCCACGCAGGACCACGATGTAGGGGTTCATCGCCGCCAGATAGCTCGCGAGTCCGCTGACCCGCACGCCGTAGTCGAGCAGGCCGAGGCAGGCGCTCTCGAGCAGCTTGGCGAGCGTCGCTTTGACTTCGAACTTGGCGATCAGCTCGGCCATGTAGGACCAGGCAAAGTTGCCGGCCGCCTTGCCGGCGACATCGAGCGCGACGCATTGAATCGCCGCCGCCCCGCTCGCGCCGGCCCCCGCGAGCTGCCCGAGCAAGGCCTCGGCCGAGCCGCCCTGCACGACCAGGTCCGCGACCGCGTCGGCGTGGAGCTCGTAGGGATCGCCGACCTCGCCGACGCCACCCTCGAGCTGCACACCTCGCTGTTGCTGGATCACGTGGGCCGCCTCGTGTGCGGCCGTGTGCAGGCTCGGCGGGCCAGCGAAGGCGACATGCTCACCCATCGCAAAGGCCTCGGCGCCCATCGCTCGAGCCCCGATCCGCGCCGCGCCGTCGGTGTGCGCCGCGACATGCCCGACGTCGAAGCGACCGAAGCTCGCCTGAATGCGCGCGAGGTGAGGCAGCGGCCCGCTCGCGCCCGCGATGCCCCGCTGCGCCGCCTCGCGGATCACTCGCGGATCCTCGAAGGCCAACCCGCTTGCGCCCGCCCGCTGAATCGGCGCCACGATCGGCCCCCCGACGCGCATCGGCCCGACCGACCCAGCCTCGCCAAACTCCTCGACCTCGCCCGCGCCCGCCTCCTCGCGCGCAGGCTCGGGCCTGACCACCGGCGCATCCACCTTGCTGACCCCATACGCCGGCGGCGTCAGCCGAGCCGCGCTCGACGACGCGCCAGCCCTCGTCGGCGAAGGCGATCGAGACCGTGACGCGAGAGCAGGTTCGGACTCCTTCATACGCGCGACCCCGAGACTACTCCCACCACCCCTCGAGCACGCAACGACTTCGCAACCCTCGACCACCTTCACTCAACATGGAAACACCCGCCCTCGTCTCGACCCCACCCACAACCCCGGCCCAGCGGCAGGCCACCCATCACGAGCGAGCGAACGCGAAGCTCAGCTCAGCCGCGCCCGAACAACGAGCTGAACGAACCCAAGCCACCCCCCGAAACCCGTGATGAGCGAGCGAACGCGAAGCGAAAGTGATGAGCGAGCGAACGCGAAGCGAACAGGCGCGAAGCGCTTGCAGGAGGGGGCCCCAGTTGGACTCCGTCCAACTGGGGGAGGGCGGCGGAACGCCCTCCAAAAGACGAAGTAGTGAGCGAAGCGAACGAGCGGCGGAACGCCCTCCATATGGTCAGTACGATTCGCACTTGGTCTCGTTCGACGCACACGTGAAGCGGACGTGAATGTGCACGTCATGCCCCTTCGCGTGGCGAACGATCCCATTGTTCGTCTTGGACTTGTTCGGATACTGAATGATCCGCTCGAGCTCGTCCTTCTTCGCGCCGGCCTTCTTGGCGGCCTCGTAGAGGTGCTTTTGCCGGCTGTGGCTCAAGAAGATGTACTGGACCTCGCCGGTGGCCACCAAGGCGCGGATCAGGCCCCAAGTCGCGTTCCAGTCGACGTCGGAGGCGTCGCTCATGGCCGAGGACTTGACGCCCTTCTTGGCCGGCATGCGGATGTCGACGTCGCGGCCGCTCTGGTGCGAGGAGTGGGGGCTGATCCGGCCGCCGCCCTTCTTGCTGATCGCCCCGATCACCAGCTCGCGGTCGTAGCCGGTCACGCGCCGGAAGTCGGCGATCGCCGCTTGCAGCTGCGCGAGCGTGTGACTGCTGCCATAGGCCTCTTCGGGCTTGCGGATGCTGTAGAGCTTGTCGTTGTCGGGCAGCTGGACGCTGTTGATCAGCTTGCCTTTGTTGGGCTTGCCGACCGAGACCGAGCCCCGGCCGATCGCGACCACCGGCAAGGTCTTGCCCGCGACCGTGGTGACCGTGCCGGCGCTGCCGACCTTGCCCAGGCTCGAGCCGCCGAGCCGGGCGGCGACGCCGGGCTGAGTCAGCGGATCGACCCAGACGATGATCTCTTGCCCGGCCTTGAACTTGCGCGGGACCTTGGGGTTCCAGCGGATCCGCAGCTCCTCGACGTCGGCCCCGTGGGCGTCGGCGATCTTCTGCCAGGTGTCGCCCGACACGACCGTGTAGACGATCTTCTGCTGCTGGGGCGGGATGTGTTTGGTGTAGATCGAGAGCGAGCGGCCGGCGTAGATCTGCGGCTTGTCCTCGTCGAGCTTGTTCCAGCGGATCAGCGAATTGCGGTGGACGTCGTAGCGCAGCGCGATCTCGTCGAGGCGCTCGCCGGGCACGACCTCGTGCTTGATCCACTTGGCCTTCTTGAGCTCGAGGATCTCGACCTCGGGCTCCGGTTCGGGCTCGGCTTCGAACGAGTCGGCCTCGAGCGAGTTGTCGACGCCCGACTCGTCTTCGTCGGTCGCGACTTCGTCTTCGACGCTCGGCTCGTGCACCTCTTGGGCCGCGCTGCCGATCTCGAACCCGTCGTCGAGCGGCGGCGCGGCGCTGGCCGGATCGAGCTGCGGGAGATCGTCGAAGGCGCCGGGCGGCGCGGCGCCGACCAGCATGGGCACGAGCATCGCCAGCCCAGCCGCCAAGGTGATCACGGTGCGCAAGCGCGACCGCGAGGACGAGGGGTGGGCGAGTCGATCAGTCATGCGTCATCCTGAGTCATTCGGCTGGTTTGACGTCCGCAGATGGGAGCGCGTCCGCAGATGGGAGCGCGTCCGCAGGTGGGAGCGCGTCGATGTCCGGCAGCGAGAGCGCCCCGAGCACCTCGGGGTAGACCTTGTCTGCGAAGTATTCGCTCCCGGGCATGGTGAAGTGGATGCCGTCTTCGGCTCGAAGCTCGCGCTGCTTGCCATCGACGTGGGCCGTCTCGATCAAGCCACCCTGGGCGTCGACCAGGAAGGGCGTCGTATCCAAATATACGGCCCCTTGCCCATGAGATGCCACGGCGTCTTGCTGGATCTGACGGATCAAGACCAGCTTCTTCTCGAGGCTGCGCAGTCCCATTTGTGGGAGCCCCAACCAAAGGATCCGAGCGCTGACCTCGCTGCCGTCTTCGCGCGCAATCGGTGCGGAGATCTTGGCCAAGAAGAGATCGACGCGATCGCGATAGGCTCCAGGCCAAGCGTCGGTGTCCCAGCGGACCCGGTTGCTGCCCTTCCAGGGCGGGATGTCCTGGCCATCGTTGCCGCCCATCACCACGATCACGAGATCGGGCTTGCGGAACTCGACCTGGGCCGGACCTTGATCATACCAGTCGAAGAAGTCGGGTCGGGCCAGACCCGACGCGCTCTTGGCCTTGCGATAGGCGTCGACATGCGGGTGCTTGTCGAGCTTGTTCTCGAGCAACACGCCGAAGCCGGTCGCGGCCATCGAGTCGCCGAGGATCAACACCTTGTAGGGTTGATCGGGGATCGTCAACGCCGGCTCCTCGGGCTCGACGGGCGCGTCGGCGATCGCAGGCTCGGGCGCGTCGGCGGCGGCTGGGTTGCCGGCGACCAACACCGGGTCGGCAGGCGGCGGCGCGTCGCCGGGCGTGGGGGTCTCGGCCGGCGTCGGTCCAGGTGCATCGACGCTGCCACCGACCCCAGAGGGCTCGGTGCAACCAAAGACGAGGACGAGCGGGACAAGCGCGAGGCGACGCCGGCGGCGGTCGGTCATGGTGGCGACGCTAGCCCGGTTCGATCGAGCAGGGAAATCCGTGACGAATTTTCGCCAGCGTGGGGTCGAGTCGGACAATCCATGTTGGCGCGGGCGCATGCGGCGGTCGAGCACGCGCGGGCTCGCCCTCGCATTCCCAGACATTCTCGAAGCGGTCCAAACTGCACTCGACGGCGTGGTGCCGGTATGAAACACTCGCCTGGCTCGGAGGAACACCACTGCATGTCGAACGACACCATCCTCGCTCGTTGGCGCACCGCTCGTCGCATCACCCTCGCTTCCATCGTCATCGCCGGCACGATGGCGACCGCGTCCGTGGTCGCCCACCGAATCGGTGAGGGCGGCTGTCATGGCAAGCATCGCCAGCAGCGGGCGGACTACACTTACTCGGGCATCGGCCTCTCGCTGACCCACGACGGCAACGAGTTCGTCGTTCAGCACGTGTTCACCGGCACGCCTGCGGCCGGCAAGATCCACCCCGGCGCCGTGCTGCTCAGCGTCGACGGTGTGAAGCCCGAGACGATGGAGGGCTGGACCGATCGGATCCGCGGCGAGGCGGGCAGCGATGTCGAGCTCGAGGTCGCGTACCCCTGCTCGGGCACCGAGACGGTCGAGCTCGAGCGCGCCGTCATCCACGTCAACTACCGCTGAGCCGCCCTTCGCGGTCAGCCCTGCGGGTTGGGGTTGATGACCGAGGTCCCGACCCCGCCGAGGTAAGCGTAGCTGTCGTAGGAGTCGAAGCCGACGACCGTCACCGAGCAAGGATCGCCGAGGCCATCGACCACGTGCACGCCGTCGGGCGTGAGCAGGCGGGCGACCTCGTAGTCGCCGTCGCCGACCGGGATGAAGCTCGCGTCGTTGACCATCGCGCCATCGAGCTGGACCTGCGCGCCCGCGAGTCGGGTGATGACCAGGTAGTCGTTGATCCACGTCGGCGGGACCAGCAACACGTAGATCGGCAGGTACTGCTGGACCGGGCTCATCTGGACCATCGCCGGATCGCCCTCGCCCGAGTTGATGCCGATCATGTAGGACATCACGGCGATCGGCTTGTCGGCGATGACCCGGAAGTCCCCCGGGTTGGCGACCGTGCCCGAGGCCAGGAACTCGACCTTCTGGCCCTTGGCGAGCATGAAGGGGCTCGCCGGCAGCCCGGTGACTTCGGGGTCGGCTTCGAGCTCGACGAGCGTGTTGTCCTCCGAGGCGTAGATCTGCCAGAGGGTCTGCTCGGGCGCGTTCACGGTCCGCACCGGCATGCGCGAGGCGATGAATTCCGAGCCCCACAGCTGCACGCCGGTCAGCATCTCTTCGAGGTGATCGCAGGCGCCCATGCCGGTGTTGGTGCATTCGGTGCCCGAGAACACGCCGACCGGATGGTCCTCGTCGGTCAACACCGAGGTCCCCGTCATGGTCGCGTTGGCGTTGGTGGTCGTCGCGATCTGAGCCACGTCGCCCTCGTCGAGCGCGACCATGAAGGGCACGTTGGGCACGCCCGCGGGGATGCCCGGGCCGGCGACCGTCGGCGAGGTGACCGTGACCTCGATCTGGGTCCCGTCGACGGCCCCGACGACGTTGATGTAGCTGGTCGCCCCGATCGTCACGTGATAGCCGACGATCTGATGGATGTGCGTCCAGCTCGCGACCGGGTAGAGCAGCGAGGCGTCGGTGGTGTACGAGATCTGGCCGTCGATCGGGTTGAACTGGTAGGCGACGACCGGCGTGTCCGAGGTGATTCGATAGGCGCCGCCGACCTTCAGCCCGCTGCCTTCTTGGTGGTTGTCCGGCAGCAAGAACGAGTGCGAGTCGAGCGGCTGGATGATCTGCGGGCCAGAGACCGTCATCCAATTGCCGCCCTGCTTCTCCTCGACGTAGACCTCGGCCGGCAGATCGGTCTGGACGTTGGAGACGATGAAGCCGAACTGCTGGAATTCGCCGTCGGCGAGGTTGTTGAGATCGAGCCCGAAGAACTCGCAGCCGACCGCGCTGGCGACATCGTCCGCGCTCGCGCACGAGGTCGGGATGCCCATCTCGCCGCCGCCCGTGTCCGCGCCGTCGGGCAGCGGCGTGAGATCGAACTTGGGCCCGCTGTCGAGGCTGTCCATGCCGTCGCTCGAGCCATCGTCGGTGGACGAGCTGCTCGACATGCTCGAGTCGGACTCCGAGCTGGTCGCGGCCTCGCTCGACGAGCCGATCTCGTCGGCCACGCTCGTCGGGTCGGTCACGCCATCATCGCTCGTGTCGCTCCCCGCTGGCGAAGCACAAGCCAGCGGAAGAGCGCACACACCCAGGACGAGACCAAGCTTTCGCATGGCTCACCCTAACAACATCGGATGGCGTCGAGACCCCGCGTTTGCCCGCGATGAGGGCCTCGCGCCCGAGGGTTTCTACCCGTGTGGCCGTGATCGACGACTTCGACGCGGCGCCTCGGCTTGTTAGAGTCCGCGGGTGTACGTGGGTCGTCGCGCGTGGCTGACTCGGACGGTTGGGCTGTCCACGCTGATCTCGAGCTGGGCCTGTCAGCGTCCTGCGCAGGACGAGGTCGCGCCGACGCCCGAGCCGGCCCGCGCGAGCGAGCCTGTGCCTGTGCCTGTGCCTGTGCCCCCGGGTCATGAAGCTGCGCCCGCGGACTTGCCGATGGGCGACGAGCCAGCGCAGGACCTCGAGACCTTCTTGGTCGAGCCGCGTCGGCTCGTCACGCCCGAGCGACGGACGCTCGAGCTGCTGCCGATCGGCGAGTATCCACGCGGATTCGTGGTCGAGTACGAGCGCGTGCACTTGGTCCGCAGCCCCGAGCCCGAGCTGCTGCGCCGCTTCGCCAGCGCCTGGTTCGGGCTCCCGGTCCGCATCTTGCCGGCGCTCTCGGACGAACTGCTCGAGCAGCAGGCCCAGCGCGAGTTCGAGGGCCGGCGACAGTTCGACGCCGAGGCGCTGCTCGACACGCTCGCGCCGCTGCGCTCGGCCGATGCCCACTCGCTGCTGGCCCTGACGCTCGAGGATCTCTGGGCGCCCTCGCTCGATGGCCAGTGGGTGGTTGGCCTCGCGGCGAGCGAGCGCGGGCTCGCGATCCACAGCATGCTCCGCTACGACCCCGGCTTGCGCAGCGCCGATGATCGCCCGCCCGACTTCGAATCGATCATCCGCGATCGTGCGCTGCGCGTGCTGGTCCACGAGCTCGGGCATCTGCTGGGCCTGCGCCACTGCATTCACTTTCGCTGCGTGATGAACCCGAGCGCCGGCCTGCCCGACCTCGATCGCATGCCGCTGCACCTGTGCCCGATCTGCATCGACAAGCTGGTCGCGGCCAGCGGGGTCGATCGCCTCGCTCGCGCGCAGGTCCTGCGTGACCTCTACGCCGAGCTCGGCATGGATGCGGAGCGCGAATGGATCGCCGCCCGAATCGCCGAGGGCTCGGCTTGAAGCGCAGGACTCGACCGGGTCGATTCGCGTGATCCGAGCATGACTCGTCGAGCGCGAGTCTGGCCGGCGCGCGTGGTAAGTTGCCGGCATGCGAGCGCCTCTGAATCCCTTGATCCCGCTCTTCGCCTCGTTCATCGCGGCCGCCGTGCTCCACAGCCCGGCGAGCGTCGCCTCGGGGCCCCAATCGCCCGATCTGTGCGCCGAATCCATGCTCGATGGCGCGGGCGACATCTACACCGATTCGGTCGGGCAGACCATCTCGCGTCATTGCAAGCCACGCGTCGATCCACCGCTCCTCGACCGCGACGTGTGCTGTGTGCTGGGCGAGACGGCGTCGTGCAAATTGCCGAACGAATCGGGTCAATGCCCGACCGGCGCGAAATTTTGGTGTGAATATGGCGAGGTCGCGCAAGGCCGTGTGACCTGCCTTCAAGCGGGTCCCGACGCCTGCGCGATGGGCCATTGCACGGCCACGTCGATCACGCCGAACGCCGAGATCTTCGAAGACTCGAGCTGGATCTGCTGCAACGACGCAGGCGACGAATGCGTGTACGTGGGTGAGGGCGGGGCCAACCCGCCGCCCGACGCGGTCGCCTGCTACAGCGGCAACATCACGATTTGCAGCTGGGGCGCGACTAACGAGGACGGGACGGTGGATTGTCTGGGGACTTGAGCGCGGCCGCTTCGGCGCGTCGCTGAAGGCGGCGCGCCCGGTCTTCACCCTCGAGGTCGCCACGCTGAACCGCGAGCGTGACCACCTGCAAGCTGATCAACTGGGCCACGCGGCTGACCTCGTCGCAGGTCGAGATCGGCGCGTCCTCGGCGGCCTCGACCGCGAGTCGAGCCAGCTCGAGCGCGCGGCTCAGCTTCACGTCGCCGTGTTGCTCGGCCTGCTGGAACTCCTCCCAAGCCGCCAGCGCAGACCCGCGCTGGATCAGCTCGATCGCCGCTTCGATGTCGGGCTCGTTCGAGACCGTCCTCGACCCGGAGGGGTCGACTCGGACCGTCCTCGACCCGGAGGGGTCGACTCGGACCGTCGCGGCGGCGAGGCCAGGACCGATGAGCTCGTGCATGCGGTAGCCCGAAGCGAGCGACATGGTGATGACCCCGACGACGGCGGCCGCGAACGCGATCCCGCCCCAGTCGGTCCGCGCGCGGGCGAGGCGGGGGAGGCTCGGGTGCAGGGAGTGGTGGACGGACTCGAGCACCTCGAGCACGCCGGCCATCGTCGGTCGCTCGTCGGGCTCGTCGGCCAAGGCCCGGGTGAGGATGTCGAGGATCGAGCGGGGTAGCCGAGCCCGATGACCGGGACGCGAGGCCGAGAGCTCGAGCGCGACCATGGTCGTGCGGGCAAACGCGAACACGTCGCCCGCCGGCAGCCAGATGCCGTGGTCGCGTTCGGGGGGCATGTACGCGAGGGTCCCGGCGATGGCCCCGAACTCGCGCGGTCGGCCAGCCAAGCCGAAGTCGGCGAGCAGCGCTCGCTCGTCGTGGATCAGCACGTTGCTGGGCTTGACGTCGCCGTGAACGATGCCGAGCGCGTGACACCACGCGAGCCCACGACCAGCCTCGATGCAGCGCGCGAGCACGTCGGCCCACGCGTGGGTCCGAGCGTAGTCGGTCAGCGTCCGGCCCTCGCACCACTGCAACACGATGTAGGTGCGGCCCTCGAACACGCCCGCGTCGTGGACCAAGACCACGTTGGGGTGGGCGACCGCGGCGAGCAGCCGCGCCTCCTTGGCCGCCGCGGTGTCGAGGACCTTGAGCACGATCGAGCGACCGAGCACGCGGTCGACCGCGAGGTAGACCCACGCCGACTTGCTCGCCGTGCTCGAGAGCTGCTTGCACAACAAGAAGCGCAGCGGGTGCTGCTGCTCGAGCAGCCACTGCGCGGCCTCTTCTTGCGGCAGCTCGAGGCAGCGCGCGACCGCGGCGACGACCAGCAAGTCGCCGCTTCGATGCCCGTCGGGCAGCTCGGGCCCCCACCAGATCGGCAGGTCGGCCGACGAGTGCGGGAGCAGGGCGTTGCCCTCGGGCTCCTCGGCTCGGGCCGCTTGCAGCATGCGCGGCGGAGCATACCCCAACTCGCGGTCTGGCTACTGTCCCAACGATCAGCGCCGGCTCGCGGGCCCGAAGCCCGCCAAAGGGCTCTGCGGCCCACTTGGGCGCGCACCCCTACCCGTGGGATAGTCGGGCATGGCCGAGTTCCCGGGGGACGACACGATCCGCTCGTTGAGCCGCGAGTTGCTCGTCTACCTGCGCCGGAAGATCCCGGCGGACACCGACGCCCGCGACTTCGTCGGCGAGGTCTGGGTCCGCGCGGCCGACCGCGAGGCGAGGGTCGGGATTCGAGCGCTCTGCTTCGGGATCGCCAACCGCATGATCGCCCAGCTCTACCGCGAGCGCAGCGGCCCGCGTCACCGCGGACAGAACACCGACGAGGGGGCGCTGATCGGCATGGCGAACCAAGGCACCGGACCGGCGACGGCCGTGATCCGCAACGAGGAGCGCGAGGCTTTGCTGGCCGCGCTGCACTCGATCCCCGAGGTCTATCGAGAGGTCGTCGCGCTGAGCTTGAGCGGGCTCGACAACTTCGAGATCGCCGAGCAGCTCGCGCTCGAGTACCACACCGTGCGATCGCGACTCTCGCGTGGGTTGGCGAAGCTGCGGGCCGAGGTCGCCTCGGGGTCGCTCGCGACTGCGAGCTAGCTGGTTGATCCGGTTCTCGCTCCCGGATCGGCGATCCATCGATTGAACGATCCGAGCTCTCGCGCTGCCTGTTGGTGACCGCGAGGACCCTCGAAGGCAAAGGCGCGCCGGTCCGCGCAGCCGCTTGGCGAGCGTAGGACGGTTCCAAGCCAGCACCCCACAGCTGCGGGCCGAGCCCGACCCAGCGCAGGCGGTTGAGCACGACGCCCCATTCGAGGTCGGCGAGGCTGAAGTCGGCGGACTACTTCAGCCTCGCTCATGGTCGGACGTGGTGGGTTTCACGGCTGCCTGTTAAGGTCCGGGCGTGTCCGCGGACCCCGAGGTCGTCGTCATCGGTGCTGGCCCCAACGGCTTGGTCGCCGCCTGTACGCTCGCGCGCGCCGGCTTGAAGGTGCTGGTCGTCGAGGCCCACCCCGAGCGACCCGGCGGGGCGTTGGCCCACGAACAAGCGACCTTGCCGGGCTTCCTTCACGACGTCGGCGCGGCCTTCTTTCCCTTCGCCCAGATCAGCCCGGCGTTTCGCTCGCTCGACTTGGCCAAGCACGGGCTGCGTTGGACCTTCGCCCCGGTCGACAGCGCGCACCCGGGGCCCGACGGCAGCATGGCCTTGCTCTCGCGCGACCTCGATCGGATGCAGCGGAGCTTCGGCTCGGCCCGCGACGGCGATCGGATCCGGGCGATCTGTGAGTGGCACGCGAAGGTCGAGCCCGACCTGCTGCCGGCGATGCTCGAGACCTTCCCGGCGATCCGCCCGGCGCTGCGCTTGCTGCCCTTCAAGATCCTTCGGCTCGCGGCGACCTTCTTGCGCAGCGGCGCCTCGCTCTCCGAGGCGTGGTTTCAGTCCGAGCCAGCGCGCCGAGTGATCCCGGGTCTGTCGCTGCACACCGACGTCGGGCCCGACGACACCTTCGGCGCGGGCATCGGCTACATGCTCGCGGTGATGGCCACGACCGGCGGCTACGGGGTGCCCGAGGGCGGCGCGGGGGCGATCACGGCCGCGCTGATCCGCATGCTCGAGGCCCACGGCGGCAGCGTCCGCTGCAACTCGCGGGTCACACAGATCGAGGTCCGCGACAAGCGTGCGGCGGGGGTCGTGCTGCTCGACGGGACCAAGATCCGCGCGACCAAGGCGATCATCGCCGACACCTCGGCGCCCTCGCTCTTGCTCGATCTGATCGAGTCGAAGCACCTCCCGGGGCGGATCGTCCGCAAGATGCGATCTTTCAAACAGGGTTGGGGCACCTTCAAGGTCGACTGGGCGCTCGACGGGCCGGTGCCCTGGGCCTGCGAGGACGCCCGCGAGGCCGCGGTCGTGCACGCGGGCGACTCGCTCGCGGACCTGCAGATCTTCACTCGCCAGGTCCGCAACGGCTTGCTGCCCAGCAACCCCTACTTGGTGATCGGCCAGCAGAGCCTGAGCGATCCGACCCGCGCGCCCGAAGGCAAGCACACGCTCTGGGCCTACTCGCGCGTGCCCAGCCAGCCGATCGACGGCGTCGCCTGGGCGGACCAGCAAGAGGCCTTCGCCGACGCGATCGACGAGCGGATCGAAGGGCTCGCGCCCGGGTTTCGCAGCCGCGTGTTGGCCCGTCGCAGCGTGTCGCCCAACGACCTCGAGCGCATGGACGCCAACTTGATCGGCGGTGATCTCGGTGGCGGTTCGAATGCCTGGTATCGGCTCTTGCTCTTCCGCCCGGTGTTTCCCTGGTTTCGCCATCGCATGCCCTTGCGCGGGCTCTACTTGGGCTCCAGCTACGCCCACCCCGGCGCGGGCGTGCACGGCATGTGTGGCTACAACGCGGCTCGGATCGCGCTGCAGGACATCACGTGACAGACTGAGGCGGCATGCCGAGCGCTCGCTTGCGTCGCTTGATTCGACTGGCCCCGCACGCGCTCGGTCTGAGCTTGGCCTGCGCGCTCTTGTGGCAAGGCAGCAGCGAGCTCGAGCAGGAGGCCGAGCGCGCCGAGTCTTTCGCGGTCCTGGTCGACGAGCTCTCGCCGGTCTTCGATCTCGACGCCGAGCCGCGGCCCTGGACCGCCAGGGTGATCCCGCAGGCCGACGCCGAGCGGGTCAGCTGGCGGATCGACGAGCGCTGGCTGCCGCTGCGCGTGGGCGACACGGGCCAGGTCTCGGCCCGCCTCGACGAGCTCTTTGGCGCGGCCGCGCGGGCGCCTGGCTGGCACTTCGTCGAGGCCCGGGTCGATCGCCGCGGGGGTCGGCGCGAGAGCGTCGTCGACCCGCTCTTGATCGGTCGCTTCGCCCAGCCGATCGCCAAGACCGAGCGCTGCGACGTGGCTCTGAGCGCCTCGCAAGAATTGATCGAGGCCCTGGTCGTGCCGCTCTTCGCCGCCCAGGCGCTGCCCAAGCTGCGCGAGAACCAACACATGGGCCCGGACACGGTCCTGAGCGAGGCCAAGCTCGAGCTGCGCGAGCACGCGGTCCACTTCGAACTCGAGATCGCCGGCGAGAACACGCTCGCGGTCACCGGCTTGGTCGGGATCTGGGTCGACGACCAACGCCAGCTCCATCTGCACCTCGAGGAGCTCGACGAGGTCGAGTTCAAAGGCGAGCTGCGGACCAAGGCGCAGACGCTCGGCGCGGGTGGTGGCGCGCTGCTCGGCGGCCTGATCGCCGGACCGCTCGCGCCGATCGGTGCGCTCGCGGGCTGGTGGCTGGCTGACGAGTACGTGACCGACAAGGCCCGCAAGTTGGTTCGCGCCCAGGTCGACGAGGGGCTCGCGGGCCTGACCGGCGTCGAGCTGCTGCCGGCCAGCGTCGAGCTGATCCCTGGCGACGCGCGCTCGCGGGTCGAGCTGGGCTTTTGCAAGCGCACGGGCGTGCAGCCGGGCGGCTTGGTCGCGGGCTTGTGGATCGAGCCCAGCCGCGCGGCCCCGGCCCGCTTCGATCTCGGCGTCCCAGGGCCGCTGGTCACGGGCGCCCAGCCGCGCTTCGTCGCGCTCGATCAACCCGACGTCGAGGATCTCCGGCTCGAGCTGAGCATCGATCTCGTCAACGCGCTGCTGACCGAGTGGACCCGCTCGGGCCTGCTCCACGACCTGCTGAAGATCCCGGCGATGCTCGACCACGCCAACCGCGAGCTCGACGAGTGGACGCCGATGCAGCTGGTCGCGCTGCGTCCGACTCGTCCGCCCTTGATGACGCCCGCAGGCGGCCCCGCCCAAGGTTGGCGCTTCGGGCTCGGTGGGCTCGAGGTCGAGACCCGTGGCGCCGAGCAGCCGTGGGGCAGCATTCGGGTCGGCGGCGAGGGCAGCCTCCAACCGATCTGGGATCCCGCGAGCGGCCGCTTGAAGTTCGAAGGCACGATCGATCGCCTCGCGCTCGGCTGCGTCTCGCCCGAGGGCGATCACCAGGCCCTGCGACCTTGCTTCGCCAGCGTGCTCGAGGCCGTCGAGCTGCGCGAGCGCCTCGACGCCCGGCTGCGACCCGACGCCGAGGGCATGCCCTCGCTCGATCTGCGCGGGCTCTTGGCCGACGAGCTCTCGCTCGCGATCACCGACCTTCGTCTGACTCGGCCGCTGCCGGGCGTGCTTCGCCTGAGCGCCGACGTGGCGCCGACCCAGCCCTGAGGCTCCGCGATCCTTCGCTCGACCAGAGTCTTCGCTACTGAAGCGGCGCGAACACGTCGTCGAGGGTCGCGGCGAACAAGACTCGCTCGAGCCAGACGTCGACCTCGGGGGCCGCTTCGAGAATCTTGGCACGAAATTCGGCCAGGTGAAGATCGTTGGTGATCAGCGCGACGTATCGCAAGAGCACGCTCACGGACTCCATGCCGTTGCGGACGCTAACTCGGGAATCCTTCGCGAATGCTGACTCGGTTGTCCCTTCGCGGACGATCGCGTCCTCGACCACCAGGCTCTGCGGTGGGAAAGAGGGTCGCCCGCTCGGGCTCAAACACGTCGCCCTTCGAATCGCGGACGCCCTCTCCTTGGTTGGAACGATCGTGGTGATCGTGGCGCTCGTGCATCGAAGCGAGGGGCTCGACTCGCCTCGGAGCGACCCTCGTTCCCCCCGCGCGCCTTTGACCTCGACTGTCCGCGCCGTCCCCAACAGACAGCGCGAAGGCTCGGATGAGCAGCACGCGAACTCGAGGCGTCGGGTCGAAGATTCCGTGAATCTCGCGGTCCCTGTGCGGGACGGAGCCAGCCATCGCGTTCGAAGGCGTGCGGGGGGAAGAAGGGTCCCTCCGAGGCGAGTCCAAGATCGTCCGCGAAGGATCCTTCGCGGAATCGAGTCGCCATGCAGATGTTCGGGGTCGCGACCGGCACATGTGCATGGCGGAGCGAAGTCGCCCGCGGATCGCAGACTCAGCGAGCAAAGCGGCGCATCTGCATCCGCCAATCGACCCCGATCAGCTCGCCGAGCTGCATGGGCTCCCACACGTTGTCGCCTTGGAGCGGCTCGCTCGAGAAGATCAAGTGGCTGACGAAGCCATCGTCGACCGGCCGCTCGCACTCTTCGGCGAAGTAGGGGCAGGTCTCGCGCTCGGGGCAGTGGCGCTTGTGGGTCGAGCAATGCAGCGACTTGCCGCCCTGGTGGGCGAGCATGGTCTGACCATTGGTGATCACGAAGGTCAGGAAATTGTTGCTCAGCGCGTCGGCGAATTCGTCGCCGCACAGCTCGCCGGCGAGCGCACAGACCTCGGCGATGGTCTCGCGGGCCGCGATCGCGAGATCCTCGAGCGGATAGCCGCGGCGATCGAGGTCGGCCCGATCGGCCATCTTGGCCAAGAGCAGATAGAAGAGCACCTCGCTGTCCGTGTGGCCGAGGATGAAGCGCCGCAGGACCGGCGGGATCCGGGCGAGCAAGGTCGGCCGCAGCTCGGGGAAGTTGGCGATGTTGCCGTTGTGGACCATCACCCAGCTGCCGTACTGGAAGGGGTGCGTGTCGAGGATGGTCATGCTGCCCTGCGTCGCCTTGCGGACGTGGGCGAGCACGGTCTCCGAGGTGACCACGCCCGAGACCCGGCGAAAGAGCTCGTCGGAGACCGCCGTCGCGACGCTCTTGATCACGTGCGGCGCTCCACCGAGGTAGTAGGCGACACCCCAGCCGTCGGGGTTGCGCTCGCTCTGCAGCATCAACGCGTTGTCGGCACTGATCAGGCTGCGATGCACCTGACTCTGCATCACCGAGCGAAAGCCGAAGATCCTGCACATGTGCGGAGCGATCCTAGCCCTGAATCAAGCGCTGCGCGCTCGATTCAGACCTTCTACTCTTCAAGGGGGCTTTCGCAAAGCCCCCTCGCTCCGGGGAGCAAGCTCCCCTGCGCTCACCCGAAACGCTCGCCTCACGGCTCGTAACATCGCGGAATTGCGGGGCTTTCCAAAATTCAGCGCTTGTTCTAGGCCTAGGTCGGTGCTCTAGGCAGGCCGTGGCGCAACTCGTCACGCAGCTGCGCATTGGCTTCGCGCCCTCGCCGAAATTCCCGGTGGTTCAAGCTTGCCAGTGCAGCCGAAACACCGCCGAGCTGCGCGACGCGCTGCCCGTGCGCGCCTCACGGGCGAGCAACTCGACCTCACCTTGCGCGTCGCAGAGGATCAAGAGCGCGTGCAAGATCGTCGCGACGGCCTCGATCCACGCAGACTCTTCGGCGCAGGCCTGGGGCAGCTCCGAGAGCTTCAAGAGGACTTGATCGCGCTGCTCGGACTCGGGCCGCTCGACGCTCCAGCGGCCACACTCGCGATAGAGCAGGTTCCAGGCGTTCGGGACCACGCGCGCGAGCGAGCCGGGGTTGACCCCGAAGATCCCGACCGCCGTCTGGACGATCGCCCGCGCGGGCGTGGTCGCCCAGAGTTGGCGCAGGCCAGCGCGGAGCAGCTCGCTCGCGCGCTCGGGCCCGAGCAAGTCCGCGAGCGCGCGCTGGAGCGAGAGGTCGATCGAGATCGGCAGCCAGACCAGCGGGCCCGCGCACTCGATCGCCGTCAGCTCGGCGTCGGCGAGTCGCTCGCGCAGCGAGCCCGGGGCCAGCTCGTCGGCGCGATCGAGCAAGCGACGAAGATAGCTGGCTCGCACGGCGGGCTCGAGGCCGGTCACTCCACGACGCTAACACGAGCGCGGCGGCGCGCGAACCAGCGCTGAACCGGCCGCTCGACCGCGAACGAGGGCGCGAACGCGATCCCGCTGAGCGGGTAGGCGAACAAGATGGCCATGATCGCCAGCACGCCCAGGTGAAAGCCCCACATCCCGATCGCCCAGACCGCGGCGATCCGCCGGTGCAGCAGCGAGAGCGGTGCGCCGAGCTCGAGCCCGAGGCTCAGCCAAGCCAAGGGCGTGAACACCCAAGCGTGACCGGCCAGCCACGCGCCGATCGGCGAGTGCGTGTCGCCGAGCTCGACCTTGCGCAAGTTGTCCCATGCGACATGGCCGAGCAGCATGTCGCCGTCGAGCCATTCGAACCCGGCCGCGCGCAGCTTGGCGATCCCAGCCATGAGGTAGGCGATCGCGGTCAGCGTCGCCATCAGCTTGAGGCCCCAGCCATAGCGCGGGTGGGCCTCGTGTTCGGGCCAGCCCGCCCGGCGAGCGTCGAGCGACCAGGCGTCGGCGGCGGGCAGCAGCGCGAGCACCAGCGCGTGCAAGACCAGCAGGTTCTCGGAGTGGAAGATCATCCCCCAGCAATTGCGGTAGCTGATCACCCAGAGCAGCGCGAGCGCGTAGATCGGGCCGACGATCCGCCAGCGCCAGCCGACCAGCGCCAGGCCGCTGGCCACGAGCGCGAGCAGCCAGGCCGCGAGCTCGAGCGCGGCCGGCAATGGCGACGCGAGCAGCGAGACCACGCCGACCGGCTCGAAGCGATCGGGCGAGAATTGATCGAAGCCGATCAACACGGGCGCCGCGGCCAGCAGCCAGATCGTGCTGAACAGGCCGATCAGCACCCGCAGCGCGGCCAGGCGCTCGGCCGGCGCCGCGGGGAACCACCACGCCGACAGCCGATCGAGCCCGCTGGGCTGGTTGGGCTGGTTGGTCATGCGCCCTCCCGACCAGGGACCAAGCAACGGGCTCGCTTGCGCACGCGCAAGGGCTCACGCCCGGTCGCGCGGGTGAAGTAGGTGCGCGGGTCGAATTGCCGGCTCTGGACCTCGACCGCGACCGCGTCACGCCACTTGGGCTCGTCCGCGATCCGAGCCGCGACGCGCTCGCACAAGCGCTTGGCCTGGCCGCGTTTGACCGCGCTGCCGATCGTCTGGGCGGCCTGCATCAGCTCGGCGTTGGCGACCAAGCGAGGCGGGATCGGCCGCTGCTGGCCCTGCGCGTCGACGCCGACGACGACGGCGATCCAGGGCTTCTCGCGCACGCTGGTGAACATCGGATAGGTCGAGAGCGGAAACGAGTCGCGCTGATGGACCAAGGGCGAGAGCGCCAGGCCGATCATGATCAGGCTGAAGAGCAGCGCCGGTCCCTGGTGGAATTCTCGGCTCATGGCAGCTGGTCGATCACCTTCGCACCCCCGTGACCGAGGGCGGCCCAGGCGTGTTGGGTGTAGTCGATGCGGACCTCGGGCGCGGCCATCGACTCCGAGAAGCCGCCGACGATCGGCAGCTCGTTGGTGCAGGCGAAGCAGGTGTCGGCGTTCCACTGCTGCCGGACCAAGAAGCGCAGCACGGCCTGGAGCTGGATCAGGTCGGCCTCGACGTCGAGCCCGCGCGCCTGCTTGATCGCGATCGCGGCCGCCAGCGCCTCGCCATGGCCGGCCGCCGGCGTATTGACCGGGATCAGCACGTTGCCGAGCGAGTAGCCGCCGAGGAATTCCTCGGCCACGCCGCTGTCCCGATCGAGCGGCACGCGAGCCTTGAAGCGGACATAGTCGAGACAAAATTGCTCGTAGGCGTCGTTGCGATGGTGACCGAGCGAGGCCCGAGCCGCCAAGCAATGCCAGTTCTCCTCGAGCCAAAAAAAGTCGCGCACGAAGGTGTCCCAGTAGGGCCCGGTATAAAAGCCGATCGCCCGCTCGATCGCGGCGTGGAGGCGCTCGCGCTCGGGCAGCCCGGCGATGTGGGCCGGCGAGTCGGGGTCGCTCAGCTTCTCGGCCATGCTCAGCGCATAGATGGCTTGGCCGCCCGCGTAGAGCGGCTCGGGTCCGGGGATCGGCGCGCCGGCGATCAAGTCCCACTCGGGATGAAAGCTGCCATCGTCGCGCTGGGCCGCGAGCAAGTACTCGATCATGCCGCTCAGCGTCGCGTCGTGCTCGGGGCCGATCTGGCCGCGATCGCGACAGGTCAACATCGCCAACGCCGGCAGGGCCGTCGAGCCGAGCTGCGCCTTGTCCTTGCGTCGACTCAGCGGGGCCAGGGCCGCGCCGGTCTGCGCGTCGAGGTGCGGGCGCGCGTGCTTGGCCATGAACGCGGACGAGCGCGCGGCCACCCGAGCCGTGCGCGTGGCGTCTTGGCCGAGCTCGCACATCACCAAGGTCGTGCCGGCTTGGCGCGGCAGGTTCCAGGTCCGATCATTGACCCGACCCGAGAAGGGCTCGACCAGGTAGCGAAAGCGGCCCTCGCCCAGCTGCGAAGCGGCGATGTTGGCCTCGGCGGCCGCCTGGGCCGCGCGCAGGCGCTCGGCGTCGAGCTCGAGCTCGGCCTCGTGCATGCGAATCAGCGGGATCAATCGACCCTCGCCGGTGATCGTGAAGCTCTGCGTGGTGATCCGCGACAAGCCCTCGAGCGTGTTCCATTCGGCGTAATCGCTGGGCGGCTCGAGCGGCTCGGCCTTGGGGTCGGGGCGTCCACGTGCTCGCCGGTCGTATTCGTGGATCTCGGCCGGGACGCGCTGGCCCAGCGCGGCGCGCAAATGGACCGGCGAGAGCCCGAGGCGAAAGTCGGGGATCCACCCGAGCGGCTCGTTGACCACGAATTGCTCGGTCGCGACCAGCTGCCAGGGCATCAAACAGCCGCGCTCGTCACATACGCCGTCGAGCCCCGGCCGCAGGGCGAGGATGTCGAGCCAGGGCCCCCGCGAATGCAGCGGCACGATCCCGGTGATCACGTCGATGGCCACGGGCGCGCGCAGGGCCTCGGTGGCGAGCAGATCGGCGATCGCGACCGCGAGCGCGTCGGGCTGGGCCCAGACGCAGCGGGTCCGCGCCTCGATCGGCAGCGAGCCGCGTTGGGCCAGCTGCTTGCGGAAATTGGGGTTGGTCTGGCCAGGCGGGGCGAGAGCGTCGCTCGTTCCGGGCGCGCCGGCTCGCACCATGAAGGTCAAGACCGCGAGCGCCTCGCCGCGTTCGGGCTCGGGCACGCAGCCGACCGCGTCGGCGACGAAGAGCGAGGGCTGGGTCCGCTTGGGCTCGGCTTTGCGATTCACTTGGCGCGGCAAGGCGGGCAGCGTGTCCCAAGCCGGCAAGGCGGCGCCGAGCTGATCTCGCAGCGCGCTCGGATCGGGGCTCGGCAGCTCGGTCACGCTGGCGGCCCTGGCCTCGCGCCAGCAGCTCAACACGATCATCAACGCGAGCACGCCCGCGCCCGCGCCCGCGCGAAGGCTCCAACGCCGCTGCCAAGTCGCCGCCAGGCCCCAGAGCGCGATCGGCAAGGTCAAGAGCGCGACCAGTCCAATCACCGCGAACAAGGCGGCGCCGATGCCCTCGCCGAGTCCGCCATAGAGCGCGGCCAGATAGCTGGCGGCCCGGCTCAGCGCCCAGCCCAACCAAATCAACACCGCGAGCGAGAGCAGCGAGCTGATCCGCCAGGTCCACGTCAGCGCCCTCGAGCGCAGCGCGGCCGCGAGCGCGGTCGCGAGCTGAGCGAGCGCCAGCATCGACAGAACGATCGTGAAGGTCGACGCGCTCGACCAAGGCAATTTCAGCGCGGCCCAGGCAAACACTGCGGCATGCAAGCTGGCGAGCATGGCCAGCGACCAGCGCGGAAGGGGCCGCGATTCGGGCTCGGCGGAGGTCGTTGCCGGCATCGGCGGATGATAAGGGCAGTTCGGCCGCGAAGCGACTCGCGCTCGAACCTGCTATTGTCGCCGCCGGTGCCCGTCCGACTGATTCGCGGCGACGAAGCGCTCCCCGATCCCGAGCAGAGCGACGCTCGCGGTTTGCTCGCGATCGGCGGCGACTTGCGGCCCGAACGACTCCTCGACGCGTATCGCCGCGGCATCTTCCCTTGGTACGGCGAGGGCTTGCCGATTCTCTGGCACTCCCCCGATCCTCGCTTCGTGCTCGTGCCCGAGCGCTTGCGGGTCAATCGCAGCCTGGCCAAGGCCATCCGCCGCGGGCGCTATCGGATCACCCTCGACACCGCATTCGGCGAAGTCCTCCGAAATTGCGCCGCGAGCCCGAGGGCCGGGCAAGACGGCACGTGGATCACCGACGACATGATCCAAGCCTATGAGCGGCTGCACGCGCTCGGCCACGCGCATTCGGTCGAAGCCTGGCTGGCCGACGAGTTGGTCGGCGGTTTGTATGGCGTGGCCGTGGGCGGCATGTTCTGCGGCGAGTCGATGTTCGCCTTCGAGCCCGACGCCTCCAAGATCGCCTTCGTTCGATTGGTCTGGCAGCTGGAACAGTGGGGCTTCGAGGCGATCGACTGCCAGGTTCATACCGAGCACCTCGAGCGCTTCGGCGCCGAGGAATGGCCGCGGCGCGATTTCTTGGGGTTGCTAGGTCAACTCCGCGGGCTCGAGCGCGGCCCGGCCAGCCCTTGGCGCTTCGACCCCGAGCCCGGCTGAGTGCCACAAAGGCAAACGAGCGAAGCGACCCAGGTCGCTTCGCTCGTTTTTGCTGGCGCGCAGATCTGCAAATCGATCCGCACATGAGCGCCGCGTGAACCACCGCCCAAGTCTGGGCGGGCAAGGAGATGCCTCCAAAAGCCACCGCCCAAGTCTGGGCGGGCAAGGAGGAGGGGGCCCCGCTTGGACTCGG
>JAMHUH010000440.1:0-1926 GCA_035904925.1 Nannocystaceae bacterium | reverse complement strand
GCACGTAGCAGCGGGCCAGGGTCGCCGCGTAGGCGTTGTGGTCGTTGGCCAGCACCCGCAGCCCGGCCCGCTTGAGCGCGTGCCCGACGCGAGATGTCCCCGAGAACAGGTCGAGCACCGAGCGCGGCTGCAGCCCGCCGATCGCCGCGACCAGGTGCGGGATCAGGGTGCGCTTCGAGCCGAGGTACTTGATCATCGCGGGCAGCGTCCGAGTAGCCGGCCGCGGGGCGGTCGTCAAGCCGCGTGCTTCATGCTAGTTTCGCCGGCCGTGGAGGGCTACAAGCCGCGATACTCGCTGACCACGGCGACGCTTCGCTGCGCTGAGGCCCTCGGCGCCGCACGGGCGACCTTCGAGCTGCGCCCGCTGCCCTTGTTGGTCGAGCGCGACCTCCGACATCGCATCCGCGTCGAGGTGGCCCACAACAGCACGTGGATCGAGAATCGAACGCTGGCGCTGGCCGAGGCCGAGGCCGCGATCGCCGAGCGACCGTTCGCCGATCCGTCGCGCGCCAAGGAGCAGGCTGCCCAGGAGGTCCGCAATTATTTTCAGGCGCTCGAGCTGATCGATCACACCCTCGAGCAGCCGCCGAGCGAGCGATTGATCTGCCACCTCCACGCCACGATCATGAGCGGCTTGCTCAAGCGTGGCCGTCCCCCCGAGGCCTCGCCGTATCGCCGCGCCTCCGTGCGCGTCGGGGTCTACCTCGCGCCGATGTGGGAGGACGTCCCAAAGCTGATGCGAGAGCTCGTCGCCTGGGCCTGCGGTCCCGGACGCGAGCTGCCGGGATATCTGTTCGCTGGAATCTTCGCGTATCAATTCGTCACGATCCATCCGTTCCCCGACGGGAACGGACGGACCAGCCGGGCCCTGGCGACCTGGGCCCTGCGTCGCAGCGGCTACGATCCCCGCGGCTTGCTCAACGTCGAGGAGTTCTATGCGCGCAACCTAGAGGGCTACTACGAGGCGCTGCAGATGGGCATGCACCCCGTCTATTACGAGAGCAACGCGCGCGGCAGTCGTTCGGACCCGGATCTCTCGCCGTGGCTCGACTTCTTTTGCACGGCCGTGGCCGAGGCGGCGCACACGACCCAGACCGAGGTCGTCCGGTACTTTCGCGAGTACGATCCCGAGGCGCTCGCTGATCCGCTCGCTGAGGTCCCTGCCAACCTGCGGCGCGTGCTCAGTCGCCTGAGTGACTTCGACGAGCCGATCTCCGTGGCCAAGGTCGTCGAGTGGCTCTCGGTCTCCGAGCGGACGGCGCGCGAGTGGTTCAAGCACTGGCAGGCCGAGGGCTTTCTGCGGCCGGCACGGCCCGATGCTCAGCGTGTCCATGCGTACTTGCTCAGCGAGACTTGGCGGTCCCGGCTGCTTCCACGGGTCGCCGCCGCTCAAAGCGACGCCGCGAGTAGCGGCAGCCTAAAGCAAAAATAGCGGCAGCGAGATCGCGCATCTAAAATTGTGCCATGGCACTTCATACTCGAAATGATGTTGGATCTTGGAGATGTCTATTAAATACGGTGTGATTTGAGTATTTTCGATAGCGGAAGTCGGCGCCGCGCCCAGCGGAAGTGCCAGCCCAGATAGCGGAGGGGTCGCGGGCAGCCGTCGCGTTACCATCCCGGCCCATGAGCACCATCGTTCACGTGCAAGCGCGGGAGATCCTCGACTCGCGAGGCAACCCCACCGTCGAGGTCGAAGTCACCAGCGAGCTCGGCCACATCGGTCGCGCCGCCGTGCCCTCGGGGGCCAGCACCGGCGAGCACGAGGCCGTCGAGCTGCGCGACGGGGACAAGCACCGCTACCTCGGCAAGGGCGTGCGCAAGGCGGTCGCGCACGTCAACGAGACGCTCTCCGAGGTCGTGCTCGGCTTCGACGTGCGCGAGCAGCTGGCGATCGACCAGGCCCTGCTGGCGGCCGACGGCAGC